>VBLP01000235.1:0-17321 GCA_005887925.1 Deltaproteobacteria bacterium
CCCGCTCACGCTCGCCGAGATGCCCGATGCCAACATGCTGTTCGGCGGCTGGTCCGGCGCATGCTCCGGCACCCAGTCGACCTGCACCCTCACGCTCGCCGGCAACACCACGGTCACCGCCGCGTTCCTGCCCGCGACCCAGGACCTGATGCTGTCGACCAGCGGCCTGGGCGGCGCGAGCGGGACGATCACCACGTCCCCGCCCGGCGCCGGCTGCGGCACCGGCTGCCGGCGGTTCGCGACCGGCACGCCGGTGACGCTGACTGCGAGCCCGACCGCCGGCTACTACCTCTCGGCGTGGAGCGGCGACTGCCTCGGCAACGGCCTGACCTGCCAGCTCACCATGAACGCCGCGCACGCCGCCGCCGCGCAGTACGCACCGGCCAACCGCGCGTTCGTCACGTCGGGGACGTTCTGGCCCGATCCCGCCAACCCCGCCGCGTGGGCGAACATGACCTGCCAGAGCGTGGCGCAGGGCGCCGGCCTCCCGGGCCACTACGTCGCCTGGCTCGACAACGTCCCCACCGACTGGGCCGCGCGCCTGGGCAACGCGAGCGGCTGGCTGCGCACCGACGGCAAGCCGTTCGCCGCCAGCAAGGCCCAGCTGCTCGCGCAGCACTCGCTGTACCCGCTCGACGTCGACGAGCACGGCGCCGCGCTCCCGGTCGACACGCCGGTGCTGAGCGGCTCCAACGGCGCCAACTGCACCAACTGGACGGTCACCAATCCCAGCGCGATCTACGCCTCCGGCCAGGCCGGCGGCGGCTGGCAGCAGGCCGCCTGGCTGCTCTGGGTCGCCTACGGCGCGTGCGGGACGCCGGCGCACCTGTACTGCTTCGGCACCGACTACAACGTCAACCTGACCTACCCGCGCGCGACCGGCCGCACCGCGTTCGCGGCCTCGACCGCCACGATGGGCGGCCTGACCTCGCTCGACCAGCTGTGCGCCACCCGGGCGACCGCCGCCGGCCTCACCGGCACCTACCACGCGCTCGCGGCGACCACGACGACCACCGCGGCCTCGCGGTTCTCGACCTCCGGCGCGCCGTGGGTGCGCACCGACGGTATCGCGCTCGTCGCCAGCGCCGGCGACCTGTTCAACCCGACCGGCCCCGTGATGACCGCTCCGCTCGACATCGACGAGACCCAGGGCGTGGCGCACAACAACTCCAGCACGTTCGTCGTCGCTGTCGGCGCGCCAAACCTGCTGGCCGTCGGCACGTCGGCCTCGACCTGCGCCAACTGGACCGACAGCACCACCCCGAGCGGGCTGTCGTATGGCCAGTCGTCGTTCTCCAACGCGCTGATGGCGCACGCCGGCGACATCCTGTGCAGCTGGCCGATGGGCGTGTACTGCTTGCAGCAGTAGCCGGCGCCACCGCGCGACGCGATCCGGTATGGTCGTCGCGTATGACTCGTGAGTTTGCGTTTCCCGGGACGCGCCCGCGCTGGGCCCCCGATCGCGTCGTCGACATCCAGCACCTCG
Source organism: Deltaproteobacteria bacterium (assembly GCA_005887925.1). Lineage (GTDB taxonomy): Bacteria > Myxococcota_A > Polyangia > Haliangiales > Haliangiaceae > JABFXX01. The sequence goes on from VBLP01000235.1 coordinate 1,487, forward strand.
CGCTCGTGCTCGACGTCGACCCGACCCGGCGCAGCGTCACCGGCACCGTCACGCTGCGCTGCCGCGTGATCGCCGACGACACCCGCGCCGTCGAGCTCGATGCCGTCGAGCTCATCATCGAGCGCGTCACCGCCAACGACGCCGCCGCGGCGTTCCGCAACGACGGCAAGAAGCTGCGCGTCGAGCTGCCGCGCCCGGCCCCCGCCGGCTCCGAGCTCGTGCTCGCGATCGCCTACCGCGGCGCGCCTCGCCGCGGCCTGTACTTCATCGCGCCCGACGAGGCCTACCCGCACAAGCCGGTCCAGGTCTGGTCGCAGGGCCAGGACGAGGACTCGCGCTACTGGTTCCCGTGCTTCGATGCGCCCCACGAGAAGGCGACCAGCGAGCTCACCGTCACCGTGCCGGCGCACCTGTTCGCGGTGTCCAACGGCACGCTGGTGTCCGACCACACCGACGGCGGCAGCCGCACGCTGCACTGGCGGCTCGACGTCCCGCACAGCTGCTACCTCGTCATGCTCGCGGTCGGCGACTTCGCGAGCATCGAGACCCGGTGGCGCGACGTCCCCGTCGTCTACCACGTCGAGCACGGCCGCGAGGCCGCCGCCGAGCGCACCCTCGCCCGCACCCCCGAGATGCTCGAGCTCCTGTCGCGCCGGTTCGGCGTGCCCTACCCCTACCCGCGCTACGCCCAGGTGTTCGTCGCCGACTTCATCTTCGGCGGCATGGAGAACACCAGCGCCACCACGCTGACCGACACCGTCCTGCTCGACGAGCGCGCCGCGCTCGACCACGACGTCGACGCGCTGGTCGCCCACGAGCTCGCCCACCAGTGGTTCGGCGACCTCGTCACCTGCCGCGACTGGGGCGAGGGCTGGCTCAACGAGGGCTTCGCGACCTACGCCGAGTACCTGTGGCGCGAGCACCACGAGGGCCGCGACGCCGCCGACCTCGAGCTCGACGAGTGGGCCGAGCAGTACTTCGGCGAGGACGCCGGCCGCTACCGCCGCGCGATCGCGACCAAGTACTTCGAGGAGCCGATCGACATCTTCGATCACCACCTCTACGAGAAGGGCGGCCGCGTCCTCCACATGCTGCGCCACACCGTCGGTGACGCCGCGTTCTGGGCCTCGCTCACCCACTACCTCACCAAGCACCGCCTCGGCGTCGTCGAGTCGCGCGACCTCGCGCGCGCCGTCGAGGAGGCCACCGGCAGGAACCTCGACTGGTTCTTCAGCCAGTGGGTGATCGACGGCGCCGGCCACCCCGACCTCGAGGTCGCGATCCGCTGGGACGCCGTCGAGCGGCTCGCCGCGGTCACCGTCGAGCAGAAGCACAAGGTGGAAGGCAAGACCCCGCTGTTCCGCATCCCGACCCGCGTGCGGTTCCGCGTCGGCGACCGCGACCACGACGTCGCCATCGAGATCATCGATCCCCGCCACGTGTTCCATATCCGGCTCGATAGCGAGCCGAGCCAGGCGATCTTCGACCCCGGCCGCGTCGTGCTCGCCGGCCTCAAGATCGACAAGCCCGAGCCGGTCTGGATCGCCGAGCTCGCCGGCGCCAGCCTCGCGATCGACCGCGCCACCGCGGCCGCCGCCCTCGGCCGGCGCGGCGGCCCGATCGCCGAGCGCGCCCTCGGCGACGCCGTCGCGCACGACCGGTTCTGGGCCGCGCGCGGCGCCGCCGCCCTCGCCCTCGGCCGCCTGCGCACCCCCACCGCGCGCGATCGTCTCGTCAAGGCCGTCGCCGCCGAGGTCCACCCCCGCGCGCGCCGCATGATCGCCCGCGCCCTCGGCGACTTCGTCCACGATGCGATCGCCGGCGCGGCGCTCGCCCAGATCGTCGAGCACGGCGACGCCAGCTACTTCGTCGAGGCCGAGGCCGCGCTCGCCCTCGGCAAGACCCGCACCCCGCGCGCCGGCGAGCTGCTCCGCCTCGCCGCCACGCGCGACTCCTACACCGACGTCATCCGCCAGCACGCCTATCGCGGCCTCGCCGAGGCCCGCGACGACAGCGCGCTCGGCCTGCTCGTCGACGGCCTGCGCTGGGGCAAGGTCAGCCAGGGCCGGCGCGCCGCCGCCACCGCCCTCGCTCTCCTCATGAAAGGCCGCCGCGATCGCGAGGCCCGCGACGTCCGCGAGCGCATCGAGCTCCTGCTCTCCGACCCCGACTTCCGCGTCCAGGCCGCCGCGACCGAGTCCCTCGCCCAGATCGGCGATCCCGCCGCCATCCCCGCCCTCCGCCGCATGGTCGAGCGCGAGCTCGACGGCCGCCTGCGCCGCCGCGGCAAGGAAGTCATCCGCGACCTCGAGGACGGCGCCTCCGTCGGCGAGGACATCCGCCGCATGCGCGACGAGCTCGGCGAGCTGCGCGCCCTCGCCGGCACCCTGCGCGAGCGGATCGAGAAGCTCGAATCCACCCGCGCCGCCTCGGCCTCCGGCAAGGGCAAGAACAAGTCCAAGCCCGACAAGCCCAAGAAAAAGAAGAAGCGCTGACCGGCCGCAACCCCACTGGCAACTGCGATAATCTTGGATCCAGCCCTATCAACCCGATCCGGCCGCGTGTCTCCGGACTGCTGCGGGTCACGGAGTTGCGCTACACAGGGACGCACTGACCTTCGGTCAGCGTCCCTGTTCCGCCTCGATCGAGAGGGGGCCTTCCCGCCCCCTCTGGCCCGGCAAAGCCGGTCCATTCACCCCTCCGCGCGTCGCGTCGCGCGGATCTTCTTGGCCATCAACCTACGCGACTATGTTTAGATTTGCGCGGCGGTAGAGAGGGAACGTAGCGAAGTGCTTGAGGGAGCGCTGGCATGCATTCGTCAGCTACGTGACGGTAGATCCGCGCCCACATGGGCGCGACAAGGGAACGAGAACCGACGTCCACCTGCGGATATCCAGACCTCGACATGACCGGTGCGTCTTTGACGCGAACATAGGGCGCGACCGGCTGCGAGTGCGGACCCAAACCTGTCCAGTTTTCGTGGTCGCGCGGTGATCGTCGGGGTACCACAAGCAGACGGGTCACGGGAGAACGCGGCGCCGGCCTGTGACCAGCCCGTGGCAGCTGACGAAAGCTGCTTCGACGGCCTGCTCACAGCCCTATGCTCGCACCCGTGCCACCTTCAGAGATCTTTATTTGATGTAAAAAGAAGAAAGGCACTCTGGTCAATATGGCAATTGTTGGCAATGTGTCGATTCTGCTTGACGCCTGTTTGACTCGCTTTGTGGCTGAGGTTGGAACTGGCATTTTGATCTTCGCTGCGAAGCGCTGGCTTGCGTTCTGAGCGCGAAATCTCGTCTGGCTGGGGTGGAAGCCGGCAATTGCTTGTTCTGCAATCACTACCTCGCTAGCTGCTGCCGATACCGAAATGACGCTCGAGCGATTGATCTTCGAAGCGCTGCGACGGTGTCCTGTTCCCAAAGCGTGAGCGACCTGAACGTCGGCGCCCACGTGGGCGCGATCTGCAGCCTCGATGTCGCGATCCTGTGCACACAGGCGAAGGCAGCACTGACCGGGCTGGGGTAGAAGCCGGCAATGCTTGCTCTGTGATCGGTGCGGCGCTGGCGGCGGTTGACGATGCCCCGATCCCGGGAGTCCACACACGATCACGAGCCTTCCCGCTCGATCGTGGTCGCGAATGGAAACGGAGCGATCCATGTGCAACTTTGTGGATTGCATGATCGTCTGCGTCGATGTCGACTACCGGGCGACCGAGGTGGTCGCCGCGTGCGTCGGATTGCATGACTGGGTAGATGCTGCGCCGGCGCTGGAGTCGGTGACGCGGATACCGGGAGCGCCGCCGGCGTACGAGTCGGGAGCGTTCTACCGGCGAGAGATGCCGTACCTGATCGCGGCGCTCGCGGCGATTCCGGCTGCGCCGCGCACGGTCGTGGTCGACGGCTACGTCTGGCTCTCCCCGGGCCGTCCCGGGCTCGGCGCGCATCTCGCATGAGCCGGCAACCGCTGTTCGTTACGACAACCGGCGACGATGTCGCAGCCGTGGCAGCGGCGGTGCGTTCCAGGCATGGCGTACATCGGATCCCGACGCTACTCAAGCGGGTCGACCGGCTGGCGCGCGATGCGTGAGGAGCTGGACATCGGCGATACCGCGATCGAGGATGCAGCATGATCGCGCGCCTGCTCGCCGTCGCCGTCGTCATCGCACTGGGCGCCCTGGCGGCTTGCTCGGATGCACCACGTCCGTCGTCAACGGTGGACGCGGCGATCGACGCGGCGATCGACATGGCTCCGGACCCGTGCGCGCGGTGCGGCGCGAGCCAGCTCTGCGTGGCGAGGTACGACGGCGTCTGCCAGGCCACCGTGGTCTGCGTCAACCGCACCGTCGATTGTCCGGGCAACATGTGCTCGCCGGCGTGCCGGTCCGCGTACTGCGGCGCGGAGTACTACCAGTGCGAGACCCGCACGCGGTGCGGCAGCGAGCCGCCGCTGGCGTTCACCTGCTACGGCCCCTGACGGAGGTCGAGCAAAAGTGCCGCTTCGTGAGCGGTGGCGATCGCTCTGATAGGATCGGCGGATGCGCGAAAGTTCGCCGCCGCGATCGACGGCGCTCGACCGTCCGGCCCTCGGCCTCGTGATGCAGCTCGTGGCGCTGTCGATGCTGCCGGGGCAGCTGTCGCTGGTGGCATTCATGCTGATCGAGGGCATGCCGGAGTTTCACCTCGCGAGCCTTGCCACACTGCAGCTGGTCGCGACCGGGCTCCAGCTGGCAGCCGGGATCGCGATCTCTAGACGTGCGGCGGCGCGTCCGCTGGCTGCGGCGTACTGCATCGGCTCGCTGGCGCTGGCGATCGTCGCCGCGGTGCTGTTCGCGGTCGAGGGCGAGGGTGCATCGGCGATCATCGTCGTCGTGGTCGAGGCGCTGCCCGGGCCGCTGGTGATCGTGGTCGGGTCGCTCGCGCTCCGCCTCGATCGACTGCCCGACCAGCGCTCGCCGGCGGATGTGGCGGCGGTGCTGCTCGTGCTCGGGTCGAGCTCGCTGATCGCGATCGCGGTGACCATCGTCAACCAGGCGCGCATGATGAGCGAGACCGGCTCGTCCCCGGGGATGTGGGTGTCCCTCATCTGGCCATGGGTCGTCAGCGGCGCCACGGCGGTCGTCGCGATCCACGCCGGCCGGATCCTCTTGCGCACTGATTCCGAGGCCGCGGCGCGCCGCGCACTCATCCGGTACGTGCTGGTCGCCATCGGAACGGCCGCCGTGCTCGGCGTGCCGGCCATCGTCTGGATCCTCGTCAACACCGACGATCACAAGCTGTTCGTGCTGGTCTCGCCGGTCGCCGGCCTCGCGATCTCGGTGGCGCGGCCGCTCCTGATCTGGAGCTATGCGAAGCCGACGCTGCGCGACCCGATGCCAGCGTCGCGCCGAGAGCTGTGCGCGCCGCTGGTCTGGGCCGCTCTGTGGGCCGTGCCGCTCCTGCTGTCGCGCTGGCCGGCGGTGCTCCAGATCGGGGAAGCGTCGGGCGCCGCGATCGCCGTGGAGCTCGGCGTGCTGCTGTCCGCGCTGGCGGTGGCCAATGTCGTCGCAGTGCTCGCCACGCTGCGCGGTGACCGCCGCGCGTTCGCCGCCGCCCTGACCGCGACCGCTTCCGGCGGGCGCTCGAGCAGCCGGTCGGCCCGCTGGCGCTGATCATCGCCACACTGGCCACGCTCGCGTGGAGCCAGCGCGAGCACCCTGTCCGGAATCCGGACGGACCAGCGGCCTCCGCCGGCGAGCCTACGCTCGGCGAGCCGCGCTGACGACGCGCAGCACGTCGAGGTAGCTGTCCAGGCGCGAGCCGGCGGGGATCGCGTCGCGCGCGGCGAGCAGGCGGCCGAGCGCGGGCAGCCGGAACCATGGCACCGTCGGGACCAGGTGGTGCTCGAGGTGATAGTTGACGTGGAGCGGCGCCACGGTGATGCGGGCGAGCACACCGGCGCGCATGGTGCGCGTGTTGCGCAGCGGATCGGGGCCGCGGTCCATGCAGGCGTGCTCGGCGAGCGAACGCACGCGGACGAACAGGCTGAACGGCGACAGGTACGCGACGATCCAGGCGGTATACACCCACGGGCAGCCGGCGAGCCACAGCGCAGCGAGCATCACCGCGTTGGCGGCGACCGGCCGCCACACATTTCGCGCGAGCGCGCGGGCATGGTGCGCCAGCGGCCTGCGCTCGGCGCGGCGGATGTTGCCGCCGACGTCGTAGGCGAGCAGCTCGGCATCGATCATCAAGAGGCCGATCACGCGGCGCACGCCGGTCGCGCCCGACAGGTCGCGGGCGATCTTGCGCGCGAGCGAGCGGCGCGTCATCGGCCGGGCCAGCGCCAGGCCGAGATCCGGGTCGCGCTCGGTGCCGGTATGGCCGTGGTGCTGCAGGTGATGCCGGCGGTAGCGCGCGGCGTCGGACCACACCGGCCGCGCGCACAGCCAGTCGGCGAGCCGCTCGTTGGCCCAGCGCGCGCGGAACAGCGTGCCATGCGCCGCCTCGTGCATGAGCACGGCGAGCGCGAGCTGGCGGCCGGCGAGAACGACGGCGGCGGCGGCGAACACCAGCGGATGCGGCCACACCGCGAGCGCGGCGAACGACGCCGCGATGACGAGCCAGGTCCGCGCCACCGCCAGCGCGCCGATCGCATTCGAGCCCCGGGTCAGCGCGCGGATCTCGTCGCGCGACAGCAGGTCCGCCGCGCCAAGGACATCGTCAGGACTGCCGGAGCTCATATCGTGGCCGCGCGCGCGAAGGCGAGCGGCAGCCTCGAGATTACCCGAGACCGCCGGCGGCGCACCACTGCGAACATGGTCTGGATCGCAACATGGTACCCGCCTACCAGTCGATCAAGACGATGCCGCTCTCGATGGTCTGCTCGAAGGTCTTCTCGGTCAGTTCGATCGTCATGGCTCGTGAGAGCCGCGCGCCGCACAAAGGGTTCGCGTGGTATCCATGGGAATGGCAGAGCCCGACGCTGCGTTGATCGCCGCCGCGCAAGCCGGAGATCGCGGCGCGATCGAGACGCTGCTGGCGCGATACGAGGAACAGATCTATCGCTTCGGGCTGCGCATGTGCGGCGACGAGGAGTCTGCGCGCGAGGTGCTGCAGGAGACGATGCTCGCCGTGTTCCGTAACTTGCCGGGATTCCGCGGCCAGGCGGCGCTGTCGACGTGGCTCTACCAGATCGCGCGCAGCTTCTGCATCAAGGAGCGGCGCGGCGTACGACCGAGCGCACCGCTGGACACCGACGTGCCCGCGGAGGCGCCCTCGCCGGACATGCAGCTGCACGCGCGCCGGATCGGGCAGGCGCTCGCCGAGGCGATCGCGTCGCTGCCGGCGGAGCAGCGCGAGGTGCTGGTGTTGCGCGACGTCGAGGGCCTGAGTGCCCAGGAGGCCGCCGAGGTCGTCGGGATCGAGGTCGGTGCGCTCAAGAGCCGGCTGCATCGTGCGCGCATGGCGCTGCGCACCCGGTTCGCGGACGTCGCGGCGTCCACTCCGGACCCCTGCCCCGAGCTCGCGCACGAGCTCTCCGCCTACGCGGCGGCCGAGATCGATCAGGCGACCTGCATCCAGATCGAGCAGCACCTCGCGACCTGCCCGCGCTGCTCCGGCGCCTGCGACGCGCTCCGGCGCAGCGTCTCGCTGTGCAGGAGCATCCCCGGGGATGCCGTGCCCGCGCCGGTCCGCACCGCGGTGCGCGGAGCGATCCTGGACGCGATCGCGCGATGAGCCGAACCGTTTTCTCGCCGGCCGGCTCTCACGGGCATGTGCAGACGCATCCAGTGTCCTGATTGCAAGAAACCCACGTACGCCGGATGCGGCGCGCACGTCGAGAAGGTGCTCGGCGGCGTCGCGCCCGCCGAGCGCTGCCGGTGCCGCGAGCACCGCGCTGATCCGCCGCGCGACAAGGCGGTGCGGCCATGACGCCGGGCATCCGCAAGACGCTCGAGATCGGCTACGACGCGGCGCTCGCGAAGCTGCTCGACGCGCTCCGGTCCGAAGGCTTCGGCGTACTCACCGAGATCGACGTGCGCGATACGCTGCGCGCCAAGCTCGGTGTCGAGTTCCGGCGCTACAAGATCCTCGGCGCGTGCAACCCTCCGCTCGCTCACCGCGCGCTCGAGACCGAGCTCGGGATCGGCGTGATGCTCCCGTGCAACGTGATCGTCTACGAGGAGGGTGACCATGCGATCGTGACCGCGGTCGACCCGATGCAGACCGTCGCCGCGCAGGACGAACGCCTGCGTCCGATCGCCGAAGAGGTCCGCGCGAAGCTAGCCCGCGTGCTCGACCGGCTGTGATCGCGCCTCGAGCGACGCCGCGTGGCTCGACTGGAGGACGCGACCTTCTCGGAGGACGATCACCTCGCCCTCGACGAGCGCTCGCCACGGCTCGGCGGTGAGCGGGACGCTCGCGACCAGCGCGACGTGCTGCGCGACATCGCTGCGCTCGACGCATTGCCGGCACAGCACGTGCAACCCCGGTGGCCTGATCTCGCCGTCATCGCCGCGCCTGCGATGGCCGTGCGCGAAGATCACCTCGCCGTCGCTGTACAGGAAGTTCGCCGGACCGAGCGTGCGCAGCTCGGCGGCGAACGCGATGACCTCGCGGAGTCGCTCCGGCAGGCTCGGCGTGCCTCGCCGCCACAGCGGACGGAGTCGGTCGAGCAACACGCAGAACGCGTACTCGGAATCGGTATCGCCGACCGGGCGGTTATCCCGCGCGCGCAGTCCTGCGTGCTCGATGCCGGGCAGCATGCCGTTGTGCGCGAACAGGTGCACGCGCCCACCGAGCTCGCGCTCGAACGGCTGCGTGTTGCGAAGCAGGCGCGCCCCCTGCGTCGCCCGGCGAATGTGCGCGATCACGAGATCGCTCCAGGAGTCGCGCTGCTGGAGGAACGCGAGCAGCTCGCTGCCGTGCGCAGCGTCGGGCTCGCGCACGACGAACGCGTCGCCGTCGCGCATGTATGCCACGCCCCAGCCGTCGCGGTGGGGCCCGGTTCCACCGCCGTGGCGCGCGAGCTCGGCCAGCGAGGTCCGGAGGCTTGTCGGAGCACGCGCCGACATCGCGAGCAGCTCGCACATGGGCGCCTCAGGGGGACCGGACGACCGCTTCGACGGTGACCGGAACGTTGAGGGCGTTCGAGATGATGCAGCGCTGCTCGGCGGTCTGGAGCAGCCGGCGTGCGCGCTCCGCCGCGTTCACTGCGACCACGAGCTCCACGCGCAGCGTGATCGAGGTGAACTTCGGAACCGGCGAGCCCTTGTCGAGGACCGCGACGCCGGTGCCCGACCAGTCATGCACGGCGAGCGCGTCATGGCGCGCGTACGCCTCGAAGGTGGTCCACAGGCATTCCAGCGCCGCCGCCACGAGCAGCTCCTCGGGGCTCCACACGCTTTCGGAGCCGCCGAACTGGGGTGGCGGACCTGCCGCGATCGGCGCGCGCGGCGGAGCGACGAGCTGGCGATCCGCGAGGCGGACCGTGTAGCGATGCGGGAACGCAGCGATCTTGCTCATGTCATCCTCCACGATGCGGGCCGGTGCAGCACGTGTTGCTGCCGGCGAGGCGATACAGCGGGCAGAACCCGACGAGGCCCGTGATCAGCGGCAGGAGGCCGATCCAGCCCCACGACGTCTTCGGGCCGACGAACGCGAGTGCGAGCAGGATTGCGCCGAGGATCACGCGCACCACGCGATCGGGAGCCGTTTCGTTCGTCTTCATCGCAACTCTCCTTCTGCACGGTGAGAGCCAGCGGCACGAGAAACGATTCGGACCGATCGCGTCGCATTCCCTGCGTCTCACCGTCGACCGAGCGCACGAGATGCGCATTTGATCATGGAGTGATGCTCAGGATCCTCGTCGATTCCCGAGCCCCGCCGGGCGGCGAAACTGGCCGCCGCCGCGCAAGGCTCGTACAGCGCCCTGGAACCGGGGCCCGATACAACCAGCACCGCCGACCCGTATCGTCGGGCGGTGGCTTGAGGTGTAATACCGGCATGCGGGCCCACACCGCGGGTTTCGGCTCGATCGAGGTGCTCGTCCGGGCGCTCGTCGACGAGTTCCCCGAGCTCGACCCGCGGCGGGTGCGGGCGGCGGTGGAGCGCGCGACGGCGAAGGTGGCGCACGCGGCGCTCGACACCGAGGGCCATCGCTTCGTCGATCAGCACCTGGCGCGGGTCGAGGCCAGCGAGGACAGCGCCGAGCGCGCCCGCATCCTGCGCGAGCTGGCGGAGAGCCTCCACGAGCGCCGCGACGCCGAGCGCGCGCTGGTCGTCCGGCTGGCGGCGTTCACCGAGGCGCCGGTGCCGGACGACGTCGATGCGCTGCTGCGGCTGGCCGGCATCGCCCAGCGCTGGACCGACCTGCCGCTCGACGCGCTGACCGCGCAGCTCGATCCGACCGACGACGCCACGCCGCGCCGGCTCACCGAGATCGCGGGGGCGTGGCAGCAGCTGGGGCTGGGCTATCGCGCCGCCGACTGCCTCGAGCGCGTGCTGGCGATCGCGCCCGCCGACGCCCAGGCCCACGAGGCGCTCGAGCTGTTCTATCGCAGCAAGGGCGAGTGGCCGGTGCTGATCGAGCTGCTCGGCCGCCGCGCGCTGCACGTCGGCGAGCGCGACCGCGCCGAGCTGTATCGCGAGCTCGGTCTGATCTACGACCGCGAGCTCGGCGACGATGCCGGCGCGCTCGACGCCTACCGCGAGGCCGACCGGCTCGAGCCCGATCACGTCGACGTGGTCGACGCGCTGGCCCGGCTCGAGCTTCGCGCCGGCGACTCCGAGGGCGCCGCGCTGCTCACGCTCGAGCGGCTGAGCCGGCTGGTCGCGGAGCCGGCACGGCGCGCCACGGTGCTGGTCCGCGCCGCCGACGTCGCGCGGCACTACGACTGGGACAAGGCGCAGGCGCTGTACGAGCGCGCGCGCGCCGACGATCCCGACCTGGCGCCGGCGGTCGACGGCCTCGCGACCTTGCTGCGCGACCGCGGCGAGCTCGCGGGTGTGGTCGCGCTCCTGGTCGACGCCGCCGCGCGCCCGGCGCTGGCCGCGGAGTGCTCGCGCTGGCGCGCCGACGCCGCCGACTTCTGCGTCGCGCTCGGCGACACCGAGCGCGCCAAGCAGCTGTACCGCGACGCGCGCGCCGCCGATCCGGACAACACCAAGGCCGGCCTCGCGCTGGTCGAGCTGTGCTGGGACACCGGCGACCTGGCGGACCTCGCGCCGATCATCGACGAGCTGTGCCACACCACGCAGGAGCCCGGCCGGCTGCGCGGCTACCTCTTGCAGCGCGCGCACCTCGCGGTCGAGCTCGGCGACGCACCGGCCGCGCGCGACGCGCTGACCCGCGCAGTCGAGCTCGATCCGCACGACCCGGCGGCCCGCCGCGAGCTGGCCGACCTGTGGTTCGACGCCGGCGACTGGCGGCGCGCCCGCGAGCTGATCGAGGGCCTGCTCGACGATCACGAGGACCTGCTGCAGCCCGAGGTCTCGGTCGAGCTGCACTACCGCGTCGCGCGCTGCGCGCAGCAGCTCGGCGACACCGAGGGCGCAGCCCGCCACGCCGCCGTGACCCTGGCGCTGGCGCCCGATCACCGCCCCGCGCTGCAGCTCCGCGCCGAGCTCGCCGTGCATAACCCCGAGGCCCAGCTCGCCGACCAGCTCGCGCTCGCCAACCTGGCGCCGCCCGAGGAGAAGGGCACGCGGTTCTCGGCGCTCGGCGATCGCTACGCCGAGCTCGGCGATCGCGCGACCGCGCGCGAGATGTACCGCGAGGCGCTCGCGCACCGCCCAGGCGATCACCTGCTGCTCACCAAGTTCCTCGGGCTGGTCGCCGACGAGGGCGACTGGAGCTACAGCCTCGACCTCGTGCAGCGGCTGATCGACACCGAGAGCGACCCCAAGGTCCGTGCGCGCTACCGCCACCTCGCCGCGATGATCTCGCGCGACGAGCTCGATCGCCGCGACCAGGCCGCACAGCTGTTCGGCCACGCGATCGACGACGACCCGCTGCTGTTCAGCGCCGCCGACGAGCTCGAGGCGCTGGTCGCCGCCGGCGACGACCGCGAGGCCGTGATGCAGTTCTACTACCGCCGGCTCGAGCACGTCCGCGGCGACGAGGGCCGCAGCGGCGAGCGGCTGCGGCTGTGGGACAAGCTCGCCGAGCTGTGCCTCGCGCTCGAGCGCCGCGAGGACGCGGTGACCGCGTTCGAGGTCGCGCTCAGCCTCGATCCCGACAACCTCGAGCGCCGCCAGCGGCTCGCCGACCTCTACCTCGAGGCCGACCCCAGGCACGCCGGCGACGCGATCGTCCAGCACCAGGCGGTGCTGCGCCGCAACAAGCGGCGGATCGCGTCGTACGAGGCGCTGCGCGCGCTGTATCGCCGGACCCACCAGCCCGAGAAGGCGCGGGCGTGCGACGACGCGCTCGACGTCCTCGGCTTGCACATCGTCGATGACAAGCTCGATGGACTGTTCGGGCCACGCGCCCCCGACGCCGCCCGCGCCGCGAGCCAGCCGCTCGGCAACGACGACTGGGTCGCCCTCGGTACGGACGGCGTCGATCTCCAGCTCTCGGCGCTGTTCGCGCTGGTCGCCCCCGCGTTCGTCGCCGAGCGCGCGCGCACCCAGCCGCCGCCGCGCGAGCTCCCCGATCACACCATCCCGCCCCCGATCGCACGCGTGCTCGACCGCGTCGTGACGCTGTTCGGCGTTGCGTGCCCGCCGGTCCACGCCGACCCCACCCAGGCGGCGGCGTGCGCGGTCACGCTCCGGCCGCAGGGCGCGGGCCTCGCCCCTGCCGTCGTGCTCGGCCGCTCCGCGCTCGATCATCAGCTCGACGACCGCGAGCTCGCGTTCGTGTTCGCGCGCCAGCTCGCCGACCTGCGCAGCGATCGCTTCGCGCGCCTGTTGTGTCCGCGCACCGCCGATCTCGCCCAGATCGTCGAACTCGCGATCGCGCACCGCACCGATCCCACCAGCCATGCCGGGCGCTGGCTCGCCGGTGCACTCCACGCCATCGCCTACGACCAGGCGCTCGCCCTCGCCGGCCGGCTGCGCGACCGCAGCGTCGATCCGGTCCGCGCGGCGCTCGGCTGGCTCGCCGCCACCGACCGCGCCGCCGATCGCATCGGCCTGGTCGTCACCGGCGACCTCGCGAGCTGCGTCCGCGTGCTCGAGCGCGAGCGCAGCGGCGCGACCGACGCCAACCGGATCATCGAGCTGGTGTGGGCCAGCGTCACCGAGGAGCTGCTCGGCGTGCGCAGCCGCCTCGAGCGCTGGCCGACGCGGCCGACCGCCGTCGAGCCGGCATGACCGGCGAAATCCGTCGGCGCGCATACGCCGCGCGCCGCAAGCGTTCGCTCGTTGCACAGCCCGCCGCGGCTCACGAAGATCGCTGCAGGGGATCTCCGGTTCACGAACGCAAAAGGCACGAACGCGCGACACGGCCGACGCGCGCGCCGTGATAGATGGCTGCGCGGAGGGACTCATGAACCGATTCACTTGCGTCACGATCAGCGTCGCGCTCGCCGGCTGCGCGCTCCACGACCCCGACTCGACCGCCGCCGACCCGACCGGCGGCGATCCGGCGACCACCGCCGTGACCACCTCGGCGATCCAGCACGTGTTCGTCATCGCGATGGAGAACCACGGCACGGCGAGCATCTACGGCAACACCTCGAGCGCGCCCTACATCAACAACACGCTGCTGCCGATGTACGGCCGCGCCACCAACTTCATCGACAAGCTGCCCAACCTGGCCAGCGAGCCGCACTACGTCTGGATGGAGGGCGGCACCAACGCGTTCGCGGATCACACGTTCACGACCGACAACAACCCGTCGTCATCGAACAGCACCGGCAGCACCGCGCACCTGTCGACCCAGATCACCGCCGCCGGCTCGACCTGGCTCTCCTACCAGGAGGGCCTCAACAGCACGACTGGCACATGCCCGATCGCCGGCAGCGGCAACTACGCGCCCAAGCACGACCCGTTCATCTTCTTCCGCGACGTGTCGGGCAATCCGCCGTCCAAGACCAACAGCTTCTGCACCGCGCACCACAAACCGCTGACCGCGCTCGCGACCGACATGACCAACAACACCGTCGCCGCCTACAACTTCATCACGCCGAACCTGTGCCACGACATGCACTCCAACAGCTGCACCGGCTCGTCGGATCCGATCAAGCAGGGCGACACCTGGCTGTCGCAGAACGTGCCGGCGATCATCACCTATGTCAACGCGCACCAGGGCGCGCTGTTCATCGTGTGGGACGAGCCCGAAGGCTCGACCGGCAACATTCCGCTGATCGTCGTCGGCCTCCACGTCAAGCCCAACTTCACCAGCACCGTCCAGTACACCCACGGCTCGATCATCAAGTCGGTCGAGCAGATCCTCGCCCTGCCGACGCTCGCGACCGTCGCCAGCGACAACACCTTCGTCGACTTCTTCGCCGCCGGCTTCTTCCCCTGATCACGGAGCCGACCCCAGGCCCGGACCGAGCGTGCGCGCCAGCTGCGTCACCGGCTACTCGACGCGCTTGATGATGTGGATGCCGAACTGGGTCTTGACCACGCCGACCTCGTTGACCTTGAGCCGCAGCGACAGGTTCTCGAACGGCGCGACCATCCCGGATCCGGGCGCGACATCGTAGGCGACGCCGGCCTTGGCGTTCGATGTGTCCTCGGACAGCTCGGCCATGAGCGGCTCGATCTTGTCGCCCTTGACCAGCTTGGCCACGGTGTCCTTGACCAGCTTCTCGAGCGCGGCGCGGTCGCGCTTGACACCGCGTGGATCCTCGGCGTGCGCCTCGGTCCAGCCGAGCAGGATGTGCTTGACCTTGACCGCCTTGGCCTGCGGTTCGCGCTTCAAGATCTCGGTCGAGTCGAGCGGGTCGGGCTTGGGTGGCGGCGGCGGCTTGACCCGCTTGATGATGTGCCAGCCCAGCGGCGTCTTCACCACGCCGACCTCGTCCATCTTGAGCCGCAGCACGAGGTTCTTGAGCGACTCGAACGGCTTCTGCACCCGCGCGTCGTGCGGCACCTCGGACACGGTGTTGTCCTTGGACTGCGGATCCTCGGAGTACTCCTTCCTGATCTTGCCGAAGTCGGCGCCCGTCGCGCGCGTCTTGGCCAGCACCTCCTGGACGAGCTTGTCGGCGTCGGCCTTGGTCCGGTTGACGCCGCGCGGATCGCCTTGCCCGCTGCGCGAGATCACCGTGTCCTTCCAGCCGATCATGATCTGCTGGATGTGGTACGGCCCGGGCTGCTCGGGCCGCGCCAGGATGTCGGCGGACTGCAGCGGATCGGGCGGTTGCGGCGGCACGCGGATCATCACGTGGTAGCCGAAGGTGGTCCGCACGATGCCGACCTCCTTCTCCTTGAGCCGCAGCGCGAGGTTCTTGAACGGCGGGGCGTAGGGCGAGTCCGCGCGGACCTCGTACGGATCGCCGGTGAGCGACGCGGTGTCCTCGGAGGTCGCCTGCATCAGCTCGTCGATCGAGTCGGGGTTGGCCTTGAGCTTGGCCGCGACGTCCTGGGCCAGCGTGGCGGCCTCGGCGTTGCTGCGCTTGGCCGCGCGCGGATCGAACCGGCCGCGATACGTCGCTGCCAGATCCTTCCAGGCGATCAGCACGTGCTTGACCTCGACGTCGGTCGCGGTCTCGCTGCGCGCCAGGATGTCCTTGCTATCGATCTCCCTGGGCGGCTCGACGGACGCCGAGCCCGAGCCCTGGCCGGATCCGCCGGAGCCCCCCGAGCCGAGGCCGGCCTGACTTCCGCCCGCGCTGCCGGTGGCCTGATCTTTCGACGACTTCCGGCAGCCGGCGATGCTGATCAGCAAGATGAGTAGAGCT
>VBLP01000235.1:17333-22896 GCA_005887925.1 Deltaproteobacteria bacterium
GTTCCACATCCGGGCGGCATGGTAGTCCGTGTCCAGCTCCGGCGGGCGGTCCCAGGGTCGGTTTCGGGTGCGCCCTGGTACCCCACCATGTGCGGCTCGCCCATTGGCACGCGAGCGGTGCGGTCGCCGACGCAGGCGCGCAACTGTCACATCGTGGCGCTGGCGACCACCGCCGGCGGCGCAACCGCCGTCGGTGAATGACCGAGGTTTCGCGATGCGTGGCACGCGGGTTGTAGCAGGCAACAACATGCCGTCGCCCAACCTCGTTGTCCTGCCCTCGAAGCTTCCAGCTCACGGGCGCCTCGGCTACGCCCGCGGTGCGGTTGCCAGCCCGGTCTGCGTCGCCGTCGGGCTGTTCGCTGCCTGCCTCGGAGTCGGCTACGCCGGCCTGCTGGGCGCCGCGGTCGCAGTCGTGCTCGTGCTCGTGCTCGGTGCGAACGCATCGCGCTATCGCCGCGTGCGCGACTACCTCGACAACCAGGCCAAGCTTCAGGTCCGCGCGCGCCGCAACTGCCAGCGCCTCCGGCAGATGCGGCGGACCAGCCCGGTGCGGATGCGGCACTACGATGAGCTGCGCTCGCTGGTCGAGGAGATCGAGCGGATCGACGAGACCGAGGCCGAGCGCTTCGAGCTCCAGGACCTGCTCGACCACTTCGTGCGCCTCGCGGTCTACCACCAGCGCTGCATCGATGCGCTGCGGCTGTCGGGCGCCGACGGGCTGCCCGCAGCGACGCCCGCGCCGGAGCTCGGTCGCTCGTCGCGCCGCGGCGACATCATCCAGCGCCGGCTCCGCCATAGGGATCAATGCGTGCGCAAGATGGCGCAGATCACCGACGAGATCGAGGGCATCGATCAGCTGGTCCGGCTGGTCGCCCAGCGCACCGCGGCGCCATCGCTCGACGTCGATCTCGATCGCGAGATCGATCGCCGGCTGTGGGAGCTCGACGAGGTCGACGACGCGCTCCACCAGCTGTCCGCGTAGGCAGATCCTATCGGCCGCAGGCCAGGATTGCCCGGTGTGCGTGCCGCCAGCCGGTCGGTGCGCGCAATCGCACGGTCTGTCCTTGCGCAGATCTCATGCTTTCGAGCCGCGCGCCGGTCTAGAGTGCGTGCGTCGTGTACGACGCCTCCAGCGACGCCGACACCCTGCAGCGCGAGATCGAGCGCCTGCGCGATGCCGTGGCGCACCTCGAGCGTCTCAACGCGGCCGGGCGCGCCGTCACCGCGGAGCTCGATCACCAGCGCGTCGCCCAGACCTTGATCGATGCCGCGACCGAGCTCACCGGCGCCGAGATCGGCGCGCTGTTTTACAGCGTGAGTGACTGGCGCATCGAGAGTTACATGCTCTACGCGGTCGCCGGCGTGCCGCGCGAGCAGCTCGCCAAGCTCCCGCTGCCGCGCAACACGGCGATCCTGGCGCCCGCGTTCCTCGGCCAGGCCGCGATCCGCCTCGCCGACGTCACCCAGGACCCGCGCTACGGCAAGAACTATCCGCACCGCGGCGTCCCCGACGGCCACCCGCCGGTGCGCAGCTACCTCGCCGTGCCCGTGGTGTCGCGCAGCGGCACCGCGATCGGCGCCCTGTTCCTCGGCCACACCGCGACCGGCGTGTTCACCGAGCGCGCCGAGCGCACCGCGATCGATCTCGCCGCGTACGCCGCGGTCGCGCTCGACAACGCCCAGCTCTACGACGACGCGCAGCGCCTGATCGCCGAGCTCGAGAAGACCAACGCCGAGCTCGACCAGTTCGCGTACGCCGCATCGCACGACCTGCGCGCCCCGCTGCGCGGGATCTCGAACCTCGCGACCTGGATCGACGAGGACCTGCCGGAGACCACCGAGGCGGCGACCAAGGAGCACCTCCGGATCCTCCGGCTGCGCGCCGCGCGCATGGACCGGCTGATCAACGGCCTGCTCGAGCTCGCCCGGGTCGGACGCGCCCGCCACAAGACCGAGCGCGTCGACGTCACCGAGCTCCTGCACGAGACCATCCAGCTCGTCAGCCCGCGCGACGCCGCGCGGATCCTGGTGATCGGCGAGATGCCGATGCTGGTCACCCAGCGCGCCGCGCTCCAGCAGGTGTTCCAGCACCTCATCACGAACGCGCTCCAGCACGCCTGCCGCGACGATGTCGTCGTCCGGATCTCGGCGTACGATCGCGGCGACGAGTGGGAGCTCATCGTCGAGGACAACGGCGTCGGCATCGCGCCCGAGCATCACGCCCGCGTCTGGCAGCTGTTCCAGACCCTGCAGTCGCACGACACCGCCGACACCACCGGCATCGGCCTGGCGATCGTGAAGAAGCAGGTCGAGAGCAACGGCGGCCGCGCGTGGATCGATCCCAACGCCGCGGCCGGCACGACGATCCGCTTCACGTGGCCCAAGCGCACGAAGTGACGGCTCGGCTCTTGCAAAGCCTTCCGACAGGACTTCTTCCAGAGGAAAGCTTATGACGACCCGTCTCCTTCTGCTCGGCGCTTTGCTGATCCCGGCAGCCGCCGCCGCGCAACCCAGCGACGATATCCCGCCCCCGCCCCCGCCGCCGCCGTCGCAGCCCGCAGCGCCGGTGACCACCCAGTCTCCCACCGTCGTCGTCACGCCGCCCGCGGCGCCGCAGCCGCAGCCCGCCCCCGTCGTCGCGACCGCGCCCCTCCCGCCGCCCGTCACCACCCCCGAGTACGTCGAGGTCGAGGACCGCTACAACGCGCCGATCTTCGCGTCCGGCGCGCTGGTCTTCGGCGCGACCTACGGCGCATCCGTGATCGTGGCCGCCTCGAGCGACGACACCCGCGGCAACCGCCGCCTCTACGTGCCCCTCGTCGGACCCTGGCTCGCACTCAGCGATCGCGGCTCGTGTGACATCTCGCTGTCTCGCTGCGACAACGAGACCACCGCCAAGGTGCTGCTGATCGCCGACGGCGTGTTCCAGGCCGCCGGCGTGATCGCGATGCTCGACGGCATCTTCCAGCCGACGACCCACCGGGTCTACGCCACGCGCACCGCCAAGACCGACACCAAGGTCCACGTCACGCCGACCACCGTCCACGGCGACCCCGGCGTCGCCGTCTTCGGCCGGTTCTGATCGCGCAGATCGCGCGGCTCGCGAAGGTCGAACGTCGCGCCTTGCGAACACCGGCTCGCTGGCCATGACGGATGAGTCAAGGCCACGGGCCGCGCTCGTGGCGCTCGGTTCCACTCCGTACTCGTTGTTGTCGGTATCCATCACGACCTTGCGGTGGTGGTGAACGAGACGTTGTCGTGCGGCGCAGGCACGAGATCCGAATCACACTCTGTCGGCAGTCCCCGACAAGGCGTCGGCTCAGCTCACACACTGCGTATTGCGCGAACCACGATCTGCTGTGCCGACGCGACCACCGCGGACTCGCGGAATCATGAACTGGATCACGGCGCGGAGACTGGCCGGGTGACCAGAGCGGCGGGTTGCACGCTGGTGTGAGACGGCCCTGGCAGCTCGCAGTGAGGCCGGTCACGCCGCGGCCGGCGCGGCTGCCCGACGATCGACATGCAATCCGGCGTTTCTCGACGAGGTTCGCCGGAGATGTCGAGCACGTCACTCCGGGCGCCGCGATCGGGTCTGCGAGCCGAGTACCGCTGGCCTCAGCACGAGATTCGAGATCGGCTCATTAGGATTCAAGGGATGTGCAAGTAGTGACCACATGGCGTGCCTTTGCGACCCGTACATAGGGATTTACAATTTGCACTAATCAAGATAAGGATGAACCTCTATCGTTCACGAGGAGACGTATGAGGTCACATCGCAGTTCCGTTTTGCTCGCATTGCTTGTCGGAGCCGGCTGTGTCGCGGACAGCGGCAATCAGTCGAGCGAGCCATCTTCCGCCGTACCTGATCCGGCGACCGATCCGTCGATCGAATCGGCGATCACGCCCACGGATGTGGCGACGACCTGCGCCGCCGATCCCCGCGTGGCGGTCGGCGTCGTGAGCGTCGATACGTGTATCGGCGCCAATCTGTTCTTCCGCGCACCATTCGGTGGCAATGGGCGGACCTGCGCCACGTGCCATCGCGTCGAGAACAACCTCACCATCGATCCGAAGTTCATCGCCACGCTGCCGAAGACCGATCCGCTGTTCATTGCCGAAAACGATCCGAATCTCCAGAATCTCGAGAAGCCGCCCCAGATGCACCAGTTCGGCTTGATCCTCGAGAACGTCGATGGCTTCGCGCCCGACCCGACCACGCATTTCGTGCTGCGCAGCGTGCCGCACACGCTGTCGCTCGCGACGAGCGTCACGCGGCCGCCTGGATCGCCCAACCCTCCCGCCGATCGCACGGGATGGTCGGGCGACGGCGCGCCGGATGCGGGGGCGCTGCGCGACTTCATGACCGGCGCGATCCGCCAGCACTACACCAAGTCGCTCGCGCGGATTCCCGGCACGGACTTCCAGCTCGCGAACGATACCCAGCTCGGCCAGATCGATCAGTTCATGCGAGAGACCGGCCGCACCAACGAGCTGGTGCTCAACAACGTGGTGATGTCCGACGCGGCCGCCGAGACCGGCCGCAGCCTGTTCCTGTCGGTGGGATGCAACGCCTGTCACGGCAACGCGGGGGCCAACGCGGGTACCGCCAACTTCAACTTCAACACCGGCGTGGAATCATCACGGAATCCGGCGCTGGCGGCATTCCCCCACGACGGCGGATTCGGCACCACGCCCAGGCCCGACGGCTCGTTCGGCGACGGCACGTTCAACGTGCCGCCGCTGATCGAAGCGGCCGATACCGGCCCGTTCTTCCACACCGCGACGTCGATCGTCGGCGCGCCGGCGCACAACGTGGCAACCGCCACGACGATCGAAGAGGCCGTCGCGTTCTACACCACGGCCGCGTTCCGCAACGCGCCGGACGGCTTCCCGATCGGCCTCAACGCGACCCAGATCGATGACGTCGGCCGGTTCCTGCGCGGCCTCAACGCGGCGTTCAGCGCCGCGATCGCGATCAAGCGCATCGACGCCGAGCTCAAGGTCGTCGCGCAGTTCCACAACACGCAGCTCGCGATCCAGCGCCAGCTGATCCAGCTGGCCAACGTCGAGACCAACGACGCGATCAACGTGCTGTCGGCGGTATCGAACCTCGATGCCGCGTCCGTGACGCAGTTCAAGAACGCGTCGACCCAGCTCACGACGGCGGCGACCACGACCGACGAGGCCACCCGGGTGACGGCGCTCAACGCCGCGCGCACGGCGCTCACGCGCGGCTCGGCGGGCATCGCCACCAACGTGAGCTACACGATCGGCAACGGCAGCGTGATGTTCTGAGCCGAGCGCCCCGGGACGAGACGTCGACGGGCTTTTCCCCTCACCGGCGCGGGAGCCGCACCAGGAGCTCGCGCGCGATCGGCTGCCACGGCGCGGTCGCGGCGTCCCGCGACGCCACGACCGCCTCGAGATCGCGCCGGGCATTCACGACATCGCCCCGGCGAGCGTGGACCTGCCCGCGCTGGAACCGCGCCGTCATGTCCTGCGGCCGGAGGGCGAGCGCCCGGTCGAACGCCGCGATCGCCTGATCGTCGGCGCGCCTGGC
>VBLP01000235.1:22933-31856 GCA_005887925.1 Deltaproteobacteria bacterium
AGCTCGCTCAGCGCGATGTAGCCGGCGCGATACATCGGATGCGTCGCGATCGCCCGGGTGAACTGCTCGGCCGCCTGATGGGAATCGTCGAGATCGCGATAGACGCGCCCCAGGTAGTAGTGCGCGCGCCAGAGCTCGGGGGCCAGCCGGGTCGCGCGCCACAGCGCATCGCGTGCGGCGCCGAGCGCCGGCGCCGAGACATCGACGGTCACCTCGTCGGGCGCCCCGTGCTCGCGCTGCGCGCGCTCCCGCTCGGCCTCGTAGAGTGCCATGCCATAGTACAGCTGGTACATCGCCTGATCCGGACGCAGCGCGACGGCGCGCTCGGCCGCGGCCCGCGCCTCGCTCCACTCGCTCCTGGCGATGTGCGCGCTTGCCATTGCATACCACGCGAGATGATTGTCATTCCATATTGCGAGCGCCGCTCCGCACTCGGCGATCGCAGCATCGTGATGTCCGGCCGCGTTCTGCCGGTTGCATGCGTTGAGATGATCGACCGACGCGTTGAACACCGGTACCGCGACGATCTTGCGCAGGGCCGGCCGGGTTGCGACCGCGGCCTCGGGAGTCGCCGGGCGCACCGGCGCGGTGGCCGGCTGTGCAGGTCGGGTCGGCGCCGCGTGCTCGAGCGCGTGGTAGACCAGCAGGCCCTTGCTGGCGTGATCGTTGTGCGGCGAGCGGGTGGTCCACGTCCCGGTGACCACGACGTAATCGCCGAGAGCGATCCGGGGCAGCGCCAGCCAGCGCACGAACTCCTCGTCGGACACCGTGTCGCGCTCGAGCCGGGCCTGGCGGCGCGGCACGTCGACCACCCAGATCGAGGCCTCGCGCGCCGCGGCGGCGGTATCGCCGAGATAGAACCACAGCCGCGGACACAGCCCCGCGTCCTGCCGGATCGACAGCACGATCTGCGCGCGCGTGGCCTGGGGATTGGCATCGACGAGCGCCGCAGCGCAATCGTAGATCGAGATCACGTAGCCGCCGGCCTTGATCTCGCTGCCCAGCAGCGCCGAGCCGCGGACCCGCAGCTCGCGCGGCCGGTGAACACCGCCCTCGGCGACCGGCAGCTCGAAGCCCGGCACCGCCGGCAGCGCGACCCTCGGCTCGTTGCGGGCGATCTCGGGCCGCGGGTCGGGCAGATCATCGGGCTCCGTGGGGTCCGCGCGCGCGGTCGTCGCGATCAACAGCACCAGTCCAGCGGTCCACGCGGTACGCATCGTCTTCGAGGCCGAGCCAGCGGCCTCCTCCAGCGTATCCCAGCGGTCGCGCCCGTGCTGTGGCGCGATCTGGCAAACAGCGCACGCCGCGCCATCGGCGCGGATCATCGATGACATTCATGGATGCCGATGGGCGAGCCGCGGCTACAGCGTCATCTTGCTGACGCGGCGGACGCTCGCCCACACCAGCACGACCGCGAACACCAGCAGCGCGACGACGTGGCCCAGCATCTCGGTCGGGCCGGCGTCGCGCAGCACGATGCCGCGCATCACCGCGACCATGTGGGTCGCCGGCAGGACCTGGCTGATCGCCTGGAGCAGGAATGGCATGCCCTTGATCGGGAAGATGTAGCCCGACAGGAACACCGATGGCAGCACCAGCATCTGCGCGGTCTGCATCGCCTCCATCTCGGTCTTGGCGCGGGTCGAGATGAACAGGCCGAGCGCGAGCAGCGCGGCGAGGTAGACGATCATGATGCCGAACAGGAACACCAGGCTGCCCTGGATCGGCACGGCGAACGCCCAGCGCATCACGGCGAGGATCAGCGCGGTCTCGCCCAGGCCGAGGAACAGGTACGGCGCGACCTTGCCCAGCATCAGGCCGAGCGGATCGACCGGCGTGACCATGAGCTGCTCCATCGTGCCCTTCTCGCGCTCGCGCACGACCGAGCCGGCGGCGAGGAAGATCGCGATCATCTGCATCAGGATCGCGACGAGGCCGGGGATGATGAAGTTGGCGGTCCGGCCCTCGGGGTTGAACAGGATGATCGGCTGCGCCGACAGCGGCATGCCGCCGCGGGCATCGCGGGCCAGGACCTCGAGGTTGTCCTGCGCGACGAGGCCGTTGACCGCGGCGAGCGCCCCGGCGCTGACGGTGGAGTCCGAGCCGTCGATCAGGACCAGGATCTTGGCGGGCCGGCCGCGGCCGCGGCGGTCGTGGTAGTCGGGCGGGATCACGATGCCGACGCTGGCGTTGCCGCGGATGATCGCGCCGCGCGCGGCGTCGGGGTCGGCCGTGACCTGGCGGATCGCGAACGTCTTGGTCGCGCGCAGCTTGTCCATCAGCTCGCGGGACTCGACCGAGTGATCCTGATCGACCACGACGGTGGGCACGTCGTGCACGGTCTGGTCGATGAAGCCGAACAGCATCATCTGCATGATCGGCATCATCACCGTCACGATCAGCACGCCGCGGTTGCGCCGGATATGCAATATCTCCTTGCGAAACACCGCGCGGAACGAGCTCATCATGACGCCGCTCCGGCGGCCGGCGCGGCGCCGCTGGCATCGTCGGTCGCCGCCTCGGTCAGCGTGACGAACACGTCCTCGAGCGACGGCGCGATCTCGCGCAGCTCCGCGCCCGCGAACCCGGCCGCGGCGAGCCGGGATGCCAGCTCGGCGTTGCCGACCCGGCGCTCGACCACCGCGTGCACCGACTGGCCGAAGATCGTCGCGGTCTGGCACCACGGCTCGTCGCGCAGCCACGCGAGCGCCCGCGCTGCCTGCCGGGTCTCGATCTCGACGTAGCGGGTGTGCGGGCTGTTGACCTGGGGCAGTGCCTTGAGGTCGTCGGGCGTGCCGGTCACCAGGAGGCGCGACAGGAACAGGTAGCCGACCTCGCCGCAGCGCTCGGCCTCGTCCATGTAGTGCGTGGTGACGAGCAGCGTGATGCCCTCGGCGGCGAGCTGGAACAGGAGGTCCCACAGCTCGCGCCGCGCCACCGGGTCGATCCCGGCGGTCGGCTCGTCGAGGAATACCACGCGGGGCTCGTGCATCAGCGCGGCGCCCAGCGCGAGGCGCTGCTTCCACCCGCCGGACAGCACGCCGGAGAGCTTGCCGGCCTGCGACGCGATGTGGGTCAGCTGCATCGCGGCGTCGATCCGCGCGCGCTTGCGGGCGCCGGCCAGGCCATAGACCTCGGCGTAGAACTCGAGGTTCTCGCGCACGGTGAGGTCCTCGTACAGCGAGAACCGCTGGCTCATGTAGCCGATCTGGCGCCGGATCGCCTCGCCGTCGCGCGCCACGTCGAGCCCGAGCACGCTGGCGCGACCCTCGGTCGGCGCGAGCAGCCCGCACAGCACGCGGATCAGCGTCGACTTGCCCGAGCCGTTGGGGCCGAGCAGGCCGTACACCATGCCGGGCTGGACCCGCAGCGAGACGTTGCGCAGCGCGAACATCTCGCCGAACGCGCGCGACACGTTCTCGACGACGATCGCGTCAGTCACGCGGCACCGTGATCGTCGCGGCCATGCCGGCGCGCAGCCGGTCGCCGCCGCCGGTGATCCCGATCCGGGTCGCGAACACCTGATCGGCGCGCTCGTCGGCGGTCTGCAGGTTGCGCGGCGAGTACTCGCCGAACGAGTCGACCTGGATCGGCACCTCCCTGCCGACCGCGATGTGGCCGAGCTGGGTCTCCGGCACGTAGATCCGGACGTAGAGCTGATCGTCCTCGACCAGGGTCACCGCGGCCAGGTTGGGCGCGACGATGTCGCCGGGCCGCAGGTCGAGCGCCTCGACCCGGGCCGCCACCGGCGCCTTGATCGCGAGCTCGTCGATCATCGTCCGGATCTGATCGACCTTGCCCTGCGCGCCCTGGACCTGCGCCTCCGCCGCGCGGATGTCCTCGACCCGGCTGCCCGACACGACCAGGCGCTCCGACGCGCGCTGCTCGGCCGCCCGCGCGGCCGCCTGCGCGACCTGCTCGCGGCGCGTGCCGTTCTTGAGCTCGTCGAGCTGATGCGCCAGCCCGTCGCGCTGCGCGATCGCGGCCCGGACCGCGAGGTCGGCGTTGTCGACGTCGGCGGGGACCGCGGCGCCGGACGCCGCCAGCTTGTGCAGCCGCTCGGCGTCCTTCTGCGCCCTGGCGACCGCGACCTCCTGCGCCGCGAGCCGGTCGGCGGCGGCGGCGATCTCCTCGGGGCGAGCGCCCGCCGTGGTCTCCTGCAGCGCTGCCTGCGCGGTCTGTGCGCGCGCCTTGGCCGCCGCGATCTCCTCGGGGCGCGCCCCGGCCTTCAGCTTGTCGAGCGTCGCCTGCATCATGGCGAGCTGGGCCTGGGCCTGTTGCAGCTGGGCCGGCCAGTCACCCGGCTCGAGCGTCACCAGGACATCGCCGGGCTTGACCCGATCGCCCTCCTTGACGAGCACCTTCTGGACCCGGCCGCCCGCCCGCGAGCCCAGCGCGACCGTGTGAGCCTCGACGGTGCCGCTCCACTCGTACGGCGCGTGCGCCAGCCGCCAGCGGTACCAGCCGTACCAGGCCAGCGCGGCGAGGACCAGCACGGGGAGGATCAGCCGGGTCCGCGATCGGGTCGCCACCGCGGTCATGACGACAGCTCCGCGCTCATCTCTGCGCTCCGGGCGTCCGCGTCGATCTCCACCTTCATCGCAGCCTCCCCGGGAACGCGCCCGCCGCGCGCCGAAGCTGCAGGTCGGCGAGCGCGACGTCGAAGTGAGCCTGGGCGAGCGCGACCTCGGCGCCGACCAGGACGTCCTGGGCCTGCAGCACGTCGAGCTGCTTGGCCGTGCCGGCGTCGTACTGCGCGCGGACCAGCCGCAAGGTCTCGCGTGCGAGCTCGACCGAGCGCTGCGCCGCGGCGACGCTCTTGCGCTTGGTCTCGAGCGAGCCGTGCGCGTTGGCGACCTCGTCGGACACCGTGTCCGAGAGCAGCTCGAGCCGCGCCTCGGCCTCCCGGCGCTGCGCCTCGGCGATGTGGCGCTGGGCGTCGCGCACGCCGCCGTCGAACACCAGCCAGTCGAGCTGGAGCCCGATCGCCCACGCGTACTTGTCGCCGGAGAACCCGGTGTAGTTCTGGCCGCGCAGGTTGGCGAACGCCGACAGGGTCGGCGACCACCGCCACGCGCTCGCCTGCGCATTGGCGGCCGCCGCGGCGATCGTCGCGCGCTCGGCGGCGATCTCGGGTCGATGCACGCGGGCCTCGCCGACCAGCGCGTCGAGCCCGCCCGGCTCGCCTTGCAGCGTCGGGGCGCGCTGCACCGTGATCGCCTCGCGCGTCCCGATCAGCGTCGCGAGCGCGCGGTAGGCCGCTGCCCGCGCGTTCTCGGCCTCGGCGAGGTCCTGCTGCGCGCGGACCAGCGCGGTCTCGGCGCGCATGCTCTCCACCTGGTTGGCGAGCTCCGCGGCGACCCGCGCCTTGGCGACGTCGAACGTCTCGGTCGCGACCTTGACCGCATCCTGGCGCGCGACGACCAGCTCGTCGCTCCCCGCCGCGGCGAAGTAGGCCTGCGCCACGGCGACCAGCACGCCCGCCTCGGTGACCTGGTAATTCGCCCCGCTCGCGTCGCGCGTCTGCCGCGCCGCCGACAGCGCGTAATACAGCGGCGGAGCCAGCACCGGCACCGACGCGCTGAGCACGCCGTCGAGCTCCTCCTGCTTCTGGATCACCACCGTCGGCTGCGCCGCGATCGCCGCCCTGGCCTGATCCTCGACCATGCCGACCGCCGCGGCCTCCGCCTGGTTCGTCGTCGTCGTCCGGATCGCGTCGGCGATGCCGAACGTCGGCGCCGCGAGCGCCGCGGCGTCGAAGTCGACCTCCTTGTAATTGTGCGTGTACTTGCCCTGCGCCGCGATCGTCGGGAACAGCGCCGCGCGCGCCTGCTCGACGCCCGCGCTGGCAACGGCGACACGCTCGCGCGCGGCGCGCAGGTCGCGGTTGTGCGTGCGCGCGAGTGCGAGTGCGTCGTCGAGAGTGATGGTGCGGTCGGCCAGCGCCGGTCCGGCGCTCGCCAGAACCATCGCGCCGAGGAATGCGCTCGATCGGTACCTGTTCGCCATGTCGATGCGCGAGTTTGCACGTGCGATGCCATCCACTGCAGCGGGAACCGGAACTACGTCATGGGGCATTATGCCCCGGCCCTGTACGGTGTTCCGACAGCAGCGCCCACGATCCGACAAGCCGGCGCCGCGACTACAGGGTTCGTCGTCGCGCATCGCGCGGTCCGGGACCTGACAGGCGGTAGGTCCTGGCAGGGGATGGACCTCACGTCACACCACGGGCAATCCCGCACAGCGACAGTGGTTGCGGATCCCGTGGGCATCCGGCTAGGTTGTCCTCGGAATCGAACGGCCATGAATCAGACCACCCCCCAGTTGACCCGCACCGACGCCGCCTGGCTCGACGCGCACTGGATGCCGTTTACCGGGAACCGCGAGTTCAAGGCGCACCCCCGCATGCTCGTCGCCGCCGAGGGCATCTACTACACCGACGCCGAGGGCAAGAAGATCCTCGACGGCTTATCCGGGCTGTGGTGCACCGGCCTGGGCCACGGCCGGCGCGAGATCGTCGAGGCGATCAGCCGCCAGGCCGCCACGATCGACTACGCGCCGTCGTTCCAGTACGGCCACCCCGCCTCGTTCGCGCTCGCCAACAAGATCAAGGAGCTCACGCCCGACGGCCTCGACTACGTGTTCTTCACCACGTCGGGCTCGGACGCCGTCGAGACCGCGCTCAAGATCGCGCGCGCGTACTGGCGCGCCCGGGGCCAGGGCACCAAGACCCGCCTGATCGGCCGCGAGAAGGGCTATCACGGCGTCAACTTCGGCGGCATCTCCGTCGGCGGCCTCGGGCCCAACCGCAAGGCGTTCGGCCAGGGCGTCGAGGCCGCGCACCTGCCGCACACCCAGATGGCCCAGCACGACAAGGCGCACGCGTTCACCCGCGGCATGCCCCAGCGCGGCGCCGAGCTCGCCGACGAGCTGCTCAAGCTGATCGCGCTGCACGACGCCTCCAACATCGCCGCCGTGATCGTCGAGCCGTTCGCCGGCTCGGCGGGCGTCGTCATCCCGCCCGCCGGCTACCTCCAGCGCCTGCGCGAGATCTGCACCGCGAACAACATCCTGCTGATCTTCGACGAGGTCATCACCGGCTTCGGCCGCTGCGGCGCCTACACCGGCGCGGCGGCGTTCGGCGTCACGCCCGACCTCATGACCATCGCCAAGCAGGTCACCAACGGCACCCAGCCGCTCGGCGCCGTCGTCGCCAAGAAGGACATCTACGACGCGTTCATGGCCACCGGCGGCCCCGAGTACATGGTCGAGCTGTTCCACGGCTACACCTACTCCGCGCACCCGATCGCGTGCGCCGCCGGCGTGGCCGCGCTCGACCTCCTCGTCCAGGAGAAGGCGATCGAGCGGGTCGCCGGCCTCGCGCCGTACTTCGAGAACGCGATCCACAGCCTCAAGGGCGCCAAGCACGTCACCGACATCCGCAACTTCGGCCTCGCAGCCGGCCGCACCCTCGCCCCCGCGCCCGGCGAGCCCGCCAGGCGCCCGTTCGAGGTCGCCATGAAGTGCCTCGCCAGCGGCCTCTACGCCCGCTACGGCGGCGACACCATCCAGATCGCGCCGCCGTTCATCATCGAGAAGCCCGAGATCGACCGCCTGGTCAGCATCCTGGGCGACGCGCTCGACGCGACCGCGTGAGCCCGCGCCCTGCATGCGTGAGATCGACAAGTGGAAGCTGGTCTCGCTCGCCGTCGTCATGATCGGCGCCGGCGCGTGGCTGATCTTGAAGGGACGCCCGAAGCGTCTCCCGCCCGGCGATGACAGCCCCGCCGCACGCGTCATCGGCGGACTGGTGATGATCGCCTTCGGCCTCGTGGTCGGCGCCGTCGGTCTGAACCTGCTGTCCAGGCGGGGCTGACGGCCGATGATTCGCTGCCACCGATCTCCGGCTGCTGCCGTGGCTTGCCGGCTTCGCTCACATTCTTCGTGAGATCCACGTGACCGACTCGGCGCTGCCACCTCGAGATCGTAGTGGATATCCAATGCGAACACTCGCCATCACCATCGCGCTCCTGGTTGCGTCGGGGGCTCGCGCGGAGGCGGACGGCACCAACTGGCTGGTCGGCCTGGTGTTCGGGATCCGGCTCAACGGTCCCGGCGGCGCCGGGGGCGTGATCGGCGTCGAAGGCGGCGTCGGCGCTGGCCCCGAGCGCATCAACCTCGGCTTCGAGCATCGCGCCGGCAAGACGCTGGGCTACCTCGAGGTCGACCCGTGGTTCGTCGTCGGCGGCACCCTCGGCCTGGCGATCGACAGCGACGGCAACCCCGAGCCCGTCCTCGGCCTCTGGGAGGGCGCTCCGCTCAAGCTCCCGAGCTGCGGGATCGGCCGGGAGCACTACGACACCACGATCTCGATCGCCGGCGGATACCGCTACACCGGCGTCCACGAGCTCTACATCACGATCAAGGCAGGCATCAGCCAGCCGATCTGCTTCGACTGATCGAGAGTCTACCGCACGCGGAGCCCGCCTCGTGGTGTAGCGTGGGACCATGTTGCTCGAGACAGACCAGCGTGCGTTCTTCGCCGAGCACGGCTGGCTGGTCGTGCGTGGCGCGGTGTCGCTCGAGCGCGTGCAGCAGCTCGAGCACGCCGTCGACGCGATCTACCACGCCGGACCACCGGCGCTCCCCGGACAGGTCTGGGAGGTCGCGAGCGTCTCGCGGATCTCGCCTCCGATCGCCGGCCACGCGCACGACGCCGCGATCGCGCGGCGGGCCGCCGAGGCCCTCGGCTGTGCGCGCGTGAAGATCTTGCAAGACACCGTGCTGGTCAAGGCCGCCAGCGTCGGTGGAGCCGTCGCGTGGCACCAGGATCACACGTACACCGGATACCTCGATCCGCCGAACGCCGTGAGCGTGCGGCTGGCGCTGACCGACTGCAACCTCGACAACGGCTGCCTCGAGG
>VBLP01000236.1:0-5486 GCA_005887925.1 Deltaproteobacteria bacterium
CTCGCGTCGCGGATCCATGCCGCCCACGCAGGTCGCGATCCGCGCATTCGTCTCGGCGTACAGCCAGACCAGCTCGCGCTGGACCTGCAGCGCCAGCTCGCGGGTCGGCGTGACGATCAGCGCGCGCGGCGCTCCGCCGCGCGAGAACTGCGGCGCGTCGCCGAGCAGCGTGCGGGCGAGCGCGAGGCCGAACGCGACGGTCTTGCCGGATCCGGTCTGCGCGGAGACGAGCAGGTCGCGGTCGCGCGCGTCGTCGGCGAGCACGGCGGCCTGGACGGGCGTCGGCTCGAGGTACTGGCGGTTCGCGAGCGCCAAGAGGAGGCGAGGATGTGCAGCGGGAAACGGCAAGGGGCCGACATATACCTCGGTACCGGGCTCCGCGCTTCGAGATTGTGCGCGAGGGCGGCAGCGAGGCCACCAACCGACGGTCGAGCGCGGGTCGACGTGGCAGGGCAACGGCGTGAGCGCTCGTAAGTCAGCGTGATCAGGAATACTCTTTCAAGAACGAACCACCTCGTGACGTTGCGGAGCCGGTTATCGCGAACGAGGCGATACACCGTGGAAGGCTTGACCGAGGCGTTCGACCAGCGTCGAGTGGCCCTGCGCGCTCGCAGCGTGCGCGGGGTTGCCTAGGCTTGCACCATGCGCATCGCGGTGGTGTGTGCATTCGGGTCTGTCATGTTCGCAGCGCTCGCAGCGTACGCACGTCCGCCCGCGAGCTCGGCCGATGCTGCGGCGGCGTGCGCCTCGGGCTCCGCAGCGGCGTGCCGGGAGCTGGGTGATCGCGCGCACGACCGGAAGGACGAGCGCGCGGCCAACGACCGCTACGAACAAGGCTGCAAGCTCGATGACGGCGAGTCCTGCGCTCGGCTGGGGTTCGCCTTCCTCAACGGAGCTGGACGACCGAAGGACCAGGTCAAGGCCGCGGCGCTGTTCGAGCAGGCGTGCGGGAAGCTGGACGAGTGGTGCGGGATACTGGGCGAGCTGTACGCCAATGCTCACGGTGTCGAGCGCGACGCCACGCGGGCGCTGCAGCTGCTTCGCCGAGGATGCATCGCCGGGGTGCCGATCGTGGTCCACGTCCACAACCACGACGACCAGTCGGTGGCGCACGCAGCGATCGACTCGCGCGCCGGCCAGACCCAGATCCTCAACGTGCTGCGCGCGAGCCGCAAGCGCTACCGGGAATGAGCCCTTCAGGGCTTGAAAGCGCGAAGCCGCGCGGCCCAGTACATCGGCTCGCGTCGGAGATGCTCTGCCGCGAGAACGTAGGGAGCTTTGCCAGGGCGCAGTAGATAGGAGATCGCATAAGGGAATCGCGGCGCCGAAGGAAAAGCGCTCGCCGCACGCCGGGTGTGGCGGCAAAGCGATGTGCTGGGTATCTCTCGGGAGACGCTTCAATCGCGTCGAGCGTTCGCTGCGCCGCAAGCTCGAACACTGCGCCGAGGCCGGTACGCGCTCGCTCGTAGTAGTCGCGGGCATCCAGCAGCTCGAGGACGGCCTCCGGATCGACCTCGATCATTTCCTGGCGTCGAGAAGTGTGGCGAGTCGAGCCCGTGCATCCGCCGGGGGCATCGCGAAGAGCGAACGCACCTCGCTACGGCTGAGGCCACTCGTTTCTCCCGCGAGAACGCGCGCGGCTCGGCGATCGATCTCCTCCCCCCACACCCGTTCGGCGCTCGCGTCTTCGGCTAGGAGCTCGGTTTCGAGCTGGGCCTTTTCTTCCTCGGTGAGCTCGCGAACGTCGGAGAGGATTCGCTGAACGCGTTCAGACACTGCCATGCGCTTCAGGGTACGGGCCGGTGATGACTCTGACAAGAAGCGTGAGCAAAGCGAGCACCCGCTTCGCGTTGGCCGGCAGCGCAGCGCAGACGAGCTCTCGTCTTTCGACCCGGGAACGGCCGTGCGGGACGCTCACGCGATGGGCTCCCAGTACTGGACCAACCCGCTCGTGGCAGCACCTACCGACGGGCCGACGCTCGTCGCCGGGGCCGCGGCCAGCTGCCTCCCACCGCCGGCGAGGTCACGCTTCCGAACGGCTTCTTCGATCGCGCAGGAAAGCAGCTCCGCATCACGGCGAGCGACCGGATCTCGTGCGCCGCTGCCTCGCCGGGCACGGCTCGGTACGACGTGCGGTTCGGCGCCGCGGGCATCGTCGTGTTCGACTCGCTGCCGATCAACCTGAACACCGCGGGCAAGGTGAACGTCGGCTGGTGGCTCGAGCTCCTGCTGACCTGCCGGACGTTCGGAGCCAACGTGACGCTGTTCGGCCAGAGCCGATGGATGTCGGAGGCCGGTGTGGGAGCCGTGCTGGCTACCCATGTCGTCCGACAGGATCGCCGTGGGTCACGCTGCCCTGCGGTAGTCGACGTGAAGCCCACCGAGCACGGTCGTGACTTCGATCGGCTTGGACAGGTCGATGTCCAGGACGGGCTTCGTTGGCACGCGCTGCCCGATCCCCTGGTGAGGTCGGCTCCGCCAGATCTCGCGCCGCGAGCGGCGGTGGACGCGGTCGGCCACGACGGCCTCGACATGTCGCTGCCCACCGCGGCGAGCTCGGCCAGCAGCGCCTCGAGCGCATCGACCCCGCGCTCGGTGGGCGTGACCAGCTCGCGAGACCTGGGCTCCTCGATCGCCGCCGCCAGCGCGATCGCGAGCTCGGCCGCGGGCGTGTGCAGCATGCCCATGTCGCACGGCTCGTCCTCGCCGCTGTCGATCACCAGCCACGTGCGGTACGGATGCTCCCGCTGGACGGCCATCGACCGGCCGTCGGGGATCGGACGCTCGTCCGCGAGCGGGCCGGCGGCGATCGATCTGCAGCTGTCGCAACTCGCGTGCGCGCGGATGCCGCGGCCGCCGCGAGCGAGCCCACCTCGAGCACCTAGCGGTAGCGACGTCCGTCGCGGCGCGTCGCGACGTAGGTGCCGAGCGCGTGGCGGTCCTTGCCGTCGAGACGGACGTGTATCAGCTCGAGATCGAAGAACACCTTGTCCATGGCGTCATGACCTGGGCCGGAGCCAACTCATCACCGCCTGCCACCCGCTTCGGGCTCGACGATCTCGAACGCTTCCGCGCATGAACCCGCGCCGCGAGAAGCGGGTGTCCCTGCCCGCTGCCGGCGCCGTCGGGCGGTCCGAGGTTGCGGCCGAGGAAATGAGCTGCTCGACCGCGCTATCTCGCCGCGTGCTTAGTACGCGCAGCGGAACCCGACGATGACGCTCTGGAGCTGCGCCTCCACCCACCGCACGAAGTGAGGCTTCTGAGGAAGGGAGCACGCGAGCGCCTGTGCCCACTCTGCCCGGAGACGTCACTTGCGTTGAGGCAGCTTATTCGCAACTCGGCCTCTTCTCTGAACGACGACGAGCCCATCTTCCGAAACGCGCGCGCCCTCCCTCTAACCCGCGATGGGGTCGCCTACTTGCTCGACAAGTACGTCCGCCACGCCGCAATGCACTGCCCGCTCTGCATCATCGTTCGCATCACGCCACATACANNTCGTCATCCGCGATCTGCTTGGTCACGCGAGCGTCGCCACATCAAACCGCTACATGACGGTGAACCTGCGCATGAAGCGCGTGGCCCTGCAGGCCTTCTGGAGAAGGGCGCATCTCGAGCAGGGGCCGCGCCGTCGATGGCGCCCCTCCCCGAAGCTCCTGACCCTGCTTGAGTCGCTGTGCTGAAGATGCCTCGAGAACACCGCGCGATTATCAAGAGCGATCCTTCGTAGAACGTCACCAATCGCCTCAACGAGACGATCCATGAGATCACGCCGGATAAAATGGTCACTCAAGATAATGAGCAAGGCACGAAGAGCGCGAACGACCATCGCCATCGGTGACGCGATTATATCCCGTATATGCATCGACGACGAGCGTGCCTTGCGTGCCACCGAGCACCGCGAG
This sequence comes from Deltaproteobacteria bacterium, assembly GCA_005887925.1. Lineage (GTDB taxonomy): Bacteria > Myxococcota_A > Polyangia > Haliangiales > Haliangiaceae > JABFXX01. The sequence goes on from VBLP01000236.1 coordinate 3,903, forward strand.
CGGCGTATCGCCGGAGGGATCCGGGGCGAAACGATAGGCGATGATCTCGTCGGTCAGGAACGTCCACACGAAGCCACGACGGAACGGCTTCTGCATTACCAGCGATGTCTCGTCGGCCTGGACGATCTCGCGCCCGCGGACGAGCTCGAGCATGCGCTGTGACAGCGGTGCGAGCTTCTCTGCCGTCGCATGGAACAGGTCGATCAGCGTCGAACGCGACATCGGGATGCCGAGGCGCTCGTACTGCTTCGCGAGCCGATGCAGCGGGATCGAGTCGACGCACTTGGGTTACCGCTATGTGCGCGAGGAAGCCGGCGCCGTAGTGGCCACCTTCGATCGGACGCACCGCCGGATCTGCTGTCGCGATGAAGGCGCCGCACGCGCACGCCGCCTTCTCCTGCACATGGCACCGCCGCACGAAGTATCCGGGCACGTACTCGTAGAGGTACGTCTGCTTTCCGGTGCCGAGCGGACGATCGGCAATGCCGCCGCACGACGGACACTGCCGCTGATCATCACCCAGGTGATGGTTCACGGTTGCGCTGTGCAGCTTCGCCTTGAGCGCGGCGCGCTCGCGACGCCGTGCCAGCGCTGCTTCCCATCGCGCCTTGATCTCCTCGTCTGTCGGACTCGTCCTTGCGCAGCTCCTTTTCGACCGGCTGCACTTTCTCCGACTTGGGACCCAGCACGCGGCGGGTGAGCGCCTCCAGCTTCACCGTCATCGCGGTGAGCTTCGCCTGCAGGTCGTCGACTGGGCTCGCAGTCTCGGTTTCGTCGCGGCAGCGACAGTGATGGTCGTCAGGTAGCTCCGCCACGCATTCGTTGCATCACGAGCCGGCGCGCGCGTCCAGTTTTCGCGGCGCGGCGGGGTCCACCGACGAGGCGGCTGGACACGCTTGATGTCGATCCCGTCGAGCAGCATCGCGAGCTGCGTCGCGTCGATCTCGGTCTGGCCGTCGCGAATCAAAGGCAACCGAAATCGGCCGCGCTCGAGGCGTTTGTACAGCAACAGGAAGCCGTCCGCCGACCATGTCAGGATCTTCAGCCGGTCACCCCGACGGGACACGAACACGTAGAGGTAGCCGCTGTACAGATCGTGGCCGCGCTCGCTCACGATTGCGCCCAAGCCGTCGATCGACTTCCGCAGGTCAACGGCGCCAGTGGCCAGATAGATCCAGACCGACAATGGCAGCGTGATCACGGATCATCCCACACGCTGCGCGAGCGCGGCCACGTAGTCGAGATCCGTGCCGATCGCCACGCGCAGCCGGACGCCGGACCTGAGCTCGACCTCGATCACACGGTCTGCGCCGGCCTCATCCCGCGCCGTCGGCGTGGCCGACGCTATCACACGGACCAGCCCCACCGACACGCTCGACACCCGCTCCCGGCGCAGCTTGGCGATCCACCACTGCAGCGTCGCCAGCGCGATCCCTCGCCGCTGCGCGAAGCTCTTCTGCGTCAGCGGGCTTCGCTCGAACTCGGCGATCGTCGAGACCCAGAACTCGCGTCCCGGCGCATAGGACCGGCAAGAATCTCCTATCCCTGAGCGACAGGCCATGCGTCCTTCGCCGGACGGATACG
>VBLP01000236.1:5496-13911 GCA_005887925.1 Deltaproteobacteria bacterium
CGCAGGCGATCGCGACAACTGACCACACCGCGCGGGTCCGGGCCGACGCCGAGTTCGCGGAGGCGCGCGCCGAACTCAAGTGGTGGGCGCGACGTCGCGCACTATGCTCAACGGTCAGCGCGGCGTCAAGTGCCCGCGGGGAACCGGACGATGACGGCCTACAACTTTCAACAGGGATCAAGACTATACGCCGTGCCGTAGCATCCGCTGGCGCAGCGGCTTGAGCACGACGAGCGCCATCACCGCCGCCAGGCCATTTATCGCCGCGGCGACCATGAATACGGTGTGCCAGCTCGCCGAGTTCGCCGCGAATGGCACGAAGAACGCCGCGGTCCCCTTGGCGGTGTACAGCCAGCCTGCGTTAGCAGCGGCGTGCTTCCAGCCGTAGGTGTCCGCGCTGGTCGACGGGAACAGGCTGTAGATCTCGCCCCAGGCGAAGAACATCAGGCAGCTCAGCACCACGAACGCCGCCGGATTCGTGCCGAGTTGGCTGAGCAGCACGATGGCGATCGCCTCGATCCCGAACGCGATGAACATTGTGTTCTCGCGGCCGACCCGGTCGGACACCCAGCCGAAGAACGGCCGGGCAATGCCGTTCATGATCCTGCCGAAAATCAGCGCGGCCGTGATCGCCGTCGGGGCCAGCCCGAAGATGACAACCTGCATGTCGGACACTTTGAGGGCCTCGGCGATCTGTTTGAGGCTCGCGGTTACGAACAGGCCGCTGGCGCCCACCAAGACAAACATGACGTACATGACCCAGAACACCGACGTCTTCATCATCTGCCGCGAATTGAACTGGGGCCGATTGGTCAGCACATTGGACGGCTTTGGCAGCGCCGCCACCGCGTTGGCGTCAGGATGAGAGAGCAACAGGCCGATAATGAAGAGCACGGCGCCTTGGCCGAACCCGAACCACAGGAACGTCGCCTCGTAGCCGTACGACTCGCTGGCCCACTGCAGCAGGACGGTGGCCGTCGCCCCGGCGCCAAAACCCCCACCGGTGATGCCGACTGCCAGCCCGCGCCGCTCGGGGAACCACTTGAGGGCGTTGCCGACGCAGGTGCCGTACACCGCGCTCGCGCCGATCCCCGCGATGCCCCAGGCGACGTACAGGAACGGCAGCGAGTTGGCGTACGCACTCTTCTCCCAGCCCAAAGCGCACAATACGCTACCGGTGACGACGACCGCGCGCGGACCGAACCGATCGACCAGCCAGCCCCCAACCGGGGCCAGCCAATTCTCGATGAGGACGAAGATGATGAACGCGGTCTGAATCTGCGCCCTGTCCCAGTGGCGGCTCGACGTGGCGAACAGCGTCCAGCTGGACTGGAGGTTCGCGATCATGACCATGCAGATCACGCCGAACGTCAGCTGCCACCAGCGGCCGGTTTTCATGCGCTCGTGCGCAGCTTCGACTGAGGCAGACCCAGCTTCGACTGAAGAAAACCCCGCTTCGACTGCCTGTGACACGACTGCCTGTGACACGATCGTTAGCCCTGGGACGAACGCGGGCGGGTCCGCGCGCGCCGAGTATACGAGCGCTGCCCCGCCGTGTTCGGGGGGATCCAGCGCCTCTCGGAGCTTGAGCACCATGGCAGCAGCATCAGCAAATCGCTCGTGTGGTTCCCATGCTACGGCCCGTCGGAGCACGGCCTGAACTTGGATCGAGCAGTGAAGCCTGTCGATCGTCCCCTCCGGATTCCGAAACGTGTCCATCGAAAGGTTTCGTCCAGCTAGACAGAAGATCGCGGTCATTCCCAATCCGTAGACATCCGCGCATGCAGCCGCCTCTTGTGGTCTCTCAAGACACTCCGGTGCCGCATACACGATGGTGCCGAGCGCGCCGGTACGAGTTCCGCCGGTTGTATCGCGCGCACCGACGAGATCGAAGTCGGTGAGCTTCGCAGTGCCATGCTCGTTGAGCAGTATGTTTGCTGGTTTGATATCGCGGTGGATCATGCCCTGCGAATGAGCCAGCGCTAGCGCTTCGCCAATACGTAGGATGACTGGCAAGGTCTCCTCATTCTTAAGCCTGCTCTGAAGCACCCATTCTCGCAGGTTTCCATCGGCGACAAACTCCATAACAAAGTAATAGAATCCGCCATCCTCGCCTTTGGGCTCGAGGACGCGCACCACCGCGGGATGCACCAGCTTCATCATCGCGTGCGCGCCGCGGAAGAATCGCTCGCGGCGGAGTGGATCGCCGGCGAGATTCAAGTGCAATACCTTGATTGCGACGCGCTGCTGCTCCGCACAGTCAAATGCCTCCCAGACCACGGCGAAGCCGCCCCGACCCACGACCCTCACGAGAAGATAGCGACCGTCGCTCAGGGCGTCCCCAGCACGGAGCTGTCCTCCTTCGCGGAGTTGTCTCCGAAGTTCAAGAATCTCGCGGTCGAGGTCATCAGCTTTGATGCCAGAGTCGCACAGCCTTTTCTTCCGCGAACGGGCATTCTCGAGCCGCTTGCTGAGCGCCTCGACCTCGGCATCAAGATAGAGCGGTACAGGTTTCGTCGCTGCCGGTGGTTGCGCCGAGACTCTGCTCACCCCCGCGGCATCGTCGTAGGACAAGAGAAGTGGTTCGAGCCGTGCAAGCTCGCCGGTGTTCTCGAGATGTCGCAGTAATTCGATAGCGCGTATGCTCTGAGGCGCGCTCGCACCCGCGAGTTGCGCCGACGGGATCTGCAAGTGAAACAGCACTCCCTCGAACTGCGCCGGTAATAGCCTCTCAAGCCGCGACAGCAGCTCATCCCGCTTCATCGACTACCATACCTGCTGAAGTGCGCGATCGTCGGCTTGAGGTTGCCGTAGCTCGCCGAGCAGATCCAGCGGTCGCACCGCAGAGCGCGCTTCTCGGCCAAGCGCAAGCTCCATCGTGCCAAGCGGGTTGGCGGCAAGGAACAGGATGATGTGGTTGCTCAACGACGACCTTGACCTTGCTCGCGCGCGGACCCTCCATCACCAGGCGACGAGATGTGCAACTTTACGACACCACCGTCATAGGGAGCCGCAGGAACGTGCCGCCAACTGCGGCAGCTCGTTGGGAACAGACAGAGGCCAAGGGTTTCAGAATGTTGGCGCACAGCTCGGGTACTCGAGGCTCTCTACACAAAAACCCGAGGTCCCGAACTCGGCGCGCGGCTGGACCGTCGTGATCGATCACGCGCCGCGCAAGCTCGCCACCTACTACACGCACTTATCGTCCCTGTTGGTCCGTGCCAAGCAGTCGGTCACCACCGGCACGCCGCTCGGCATCATCGGCGCCAATCCGCTCGACGGCGAGCGGATCATGCACCTCCACCTGGAAGTCTGGCGCGGCGGCGCGGATAGCCGGTTCGATCCGCAGCGCGTCATCGAGATCACCTAGGAGTACGTGCCTGATCCGGGCGACCTGCCCAACGTCCTGGTCGCTCGCAACGGCGGCCACCGTCCGAGCGACGGCTCCAGCTACATGGTCCCGGTGATCACCCGCTACCGGCGCGCACCGCGCCGCTGACACCGCATCTCGAAAACAAAGGACACGTCACCATGACGGATACACCTGATCTGCAGAGTACCCTACAAGCTCACGACGCACCGGACGAGCCGTCCCCCGCGGACGAGCCGACGGCGCCGCCCGATGATATCGCCCCGCCGCTCGCCGGCCTGATCGCGTCGATCCGCGCCGCGGTGATCCCGCGCGCGTCCGCCGAGGCGGGCGCGGTGGGCACGAACGCATGCCGCTCGATCCTGACGGTGCTGAAACCAAGCCCGGTCAACCACTCGCCCCAACGCCGCAACGGACACCACCGTCATACAACATCCAGGCATCAACGAGTGGTTTATAGAGGGTCTCGAAGTGTTCCCGACCGCGGTCGAAGCGTCGGCGGACATTCTCTTCCGGTACAGCGTGGCCATCTTGACGCATCCGCTGTGCAACCCGCTGCACCGCGAGGTCTCCCGAGGGCAGCGACAGGAAGATTAACGACACGTGGTAGCCCGCCGAATGCCACTGCTCGATCGCACGCGCGAAGTTCCGGCCGGGAAGGTGGTCTCCGGGGGCGACCCGACCGGGGTTAATTTCGGACCATTCGCACCGAGTTTGATCGCCCGATAATGAGCGCGCCACGTCCGGGATTCGGACATGCTGGCCGGCATCCAGCATCCGGCCACTCGGAGCTCCAACTTCGCGAGATCGCGTCGCAGCCGGTTGGCCAGGATCTTGATAGCAAGGCAGGCATGTCGCCTCGTCCGGTCTTGCCTCGCCAGTTCTACCTGATCACCCGCCGGTGCACGCAGCGGCAGCTGTTGCTGCGGCCCGACCCGGAGACCAACAACGCGTTCACCTACTGCCTGATCGAAGCCGCGCTGCGGTCTGGGATCGACGTGCTGCTGCCATGCGCGATGTCGAACCACCACCACACGGTGATCTACGATCGCGAAGGGCGGTACCCGGAGTTCGTGGAACACTTTCACAAGCTCCTGGCGCGGAGTCAGAACGCGCTGCGGGGTCGGTGGGAGAACTTCTGGTCGTCGGAGCAGGTCTGCGTGGTGAACCTGGTTGACCACGAGGCCGTGATGGACAACCTGGTCTACACGGCCACCAACCCGGTGCAGGACCACCTGGTTGATCGCGTGCACCACTGGCCGGGCGTCAACGGCTTGGTTGCGCTTCTGGCAAGACGGCCCTTGCGTGCGCGGCGGCCGCGGCACTTCTTCCGGCCGCACGGCCCCATGCCCGAGGAGGTCGAGCTGCGGCTCACGATCCCACCCGAGCTCGGACCCGAGGCAGAGGTGCTGGCGGAGCTGCGGAAGCGCGTCCAGGCGGTCGAGGCCACGCACGAGGCGGAGCGCCGGCGGATCGGCGGTCGGTGCTCGAACGGCGCGCGGAGCTGCGGCAATCGTGGCGGGGGTATCCATCGAGCATGGAGCCGCGGCGAGACCTCCGACCGCAGGTGGGAAGCCGCGCTGCTGCGTAACCGCACGTTCATCGGGGATCTCGCGCATCGAGACCGCGTTCGGGCCCATGCTCAGCGCGTGCTGCGTGCTGTGCACCGGGGGCTGCCGACATGGATGCTGTCACGTGGTGATGGCCTGCAAAGCCGAGGAGGACTACACTCAGGAGCGATGCAGCCCGTCAAAGCAGTCGTCAAGAACGGTCGCCTCATGGTCGATGAACCGACCGAGCTGCCGGATGGCACCGAGATCGAGCTACTTCCCGTCGATGATGATCTCGATCCACAGCAGCGGGCTCGACTGCTTCAAGCCATCGACGAAGGAATCGAAGACTTCGAGCGGGGCGATCACATGGACGGCTTCGACTTCATCGCCCAGATGAGATCCCGACGTGAAGCTGCGAATCGGTAAGAGGGCGTAGCAACAGGCAGCCAAGATCGAGGCGTGGTGGGTCAAACACCGAACGGCGGCTCCAACGCTCTTCGCGGATGAACTGGAGCGGACCTTCGGCTACCTCTGCCAGGTACGAAGTCCTGGCGTCCGGTGGCCGACCCCTCGCCGTCCGATGCTGCGTCGCATTCTGATGCCCCGGACGGAGAAGACCGTGCACGTGCTGGCCATCTGGGGCGCTCCGAGCTGGGAGCCGGCGAACCGCTCGCGTCCGCCGACTCCTGCCATGTTCCCGCACGGATGCGCAAGGTAGCCAGCACGGGCGTGGCTCCGAGCGCGCGCTGATGCCGCGCGGCGAGCCGCTAGCCGCGCAGGTAGCGCGTCAGCACGCGGGTCATCAGCGCCGGATCGCGGCTGCCGGCCATCTCGCGCGCCGAGTGCATGCTCAGCATCGGGTTGCCGACGTCGACGGTGGGGATGCCGAGCAGGGTCGACGTGATCGGCCCGATCGTGCTGCCGCACGCCAGGTCGGTGCGATGCGCGTAGTGCTGCACGGGGACGTCCTCCTCGCGGCACAGCTCGGCGAACATCGCCGCGGTCGCCGGCGTCGTCGCGTAGCGCTGCTGGACGTTGGTCTTGATCACCGGGCCGCCGTTGATGTGCGGCTTGTGGCGCGGCTCGTGCCTGCTCGCGTAGTTGGGGTGCACCGCGTGCGACATGTCCGCCGAGACGCAGCTCGAGCCGGCGCATGCCTGATGGAACGCCTCGCGATCGGGCACCAGCCGCTCGAGGATCCGCGGCAGCACCGCGCTGGCCGCGCCGGCGGCGCTCGCGCTGCCGACCTCCTCGTGATCGAACAGCGCGATCACGGCGATCGCCTCGCTCGCGGCGCGCCCGAGCGGCCCGAGCGGTGAGATCGCCGAGACCGCGGCGTGGCACATCGCGAGGTTGTCGAGGCGCGCCGAGAAGATCAGCTCGTTCGCCCAGCCGCCGAGGGCCGGCGGCAGGAGGTCGAACAGCATGAGCTCGTGGCCGAGCACGCGGTCGACCGCCACCCCGGCGACGTCGGCGATGATCTGGGTGAGCGAGGCGGCCCCGCCGGCCAGGCCGATCACCGGCGCGAGGTGGTCCTGCCGGTTGAGGATCAGCCCCTTGTCGTTGACCTCGCGATCGAGGTGGATCGCCAGCTGCGGCACGCGCAGCACCGGCCGATCGAGCCGCACCAGCCGGTTCTCGATGCCGCGCTCGCCCTTGATCAGGACGCGGCCGGCGAGCCCGAGGTCGCGGTCGAGCCACGAGTTGAGCAGCACGCCGCCGTAGACCTCCACGCCGAGCTGCGCGTAGCCCTCGGCGACGTACTCGGGATTGGGCTTGAGCCGCAGGTTCGGGCTGTCGGTGTGGGCGCCGACGATGCAGAACCGCGTGCGATGCTCCGGCGCCGGGAGCGCGAACGCGACCAGGTTCGAGCCGCTGCTGGTGACGTAGTACGCGCCCGGCGGCAGCCGGTCCCAGCGATCGGTCTCGTCGAGCCGGCGGAAGCCCGCGGCCTCGAGCCGGCGCCGGCCCTGATCGACGGCGTGGAACGGAGTCGGGGATGCCCCGAGGAAGGCCAGGAGATCGGTCACGACGTCGTCGGTCACGCAGAGACCATAGTCGCTCGGCTGGCGTTGCGCGAGCCTGCGCGAGCCTGCGCGCGCCGTCGCTCACCGCGCCGCGTCGCCGCACCGACCGCGCGACCTCACGATCGCGGGCGCAATCCCGCTGGCCCGCCGCGCTGCCGGGCCAGCGAGACTCGGGCTAGAGTCCGAGCGTGCCCAACCTGCTCGCGATGTCGTTCGAGGGCGAGCTCGCACCGTCATTCTCGCTGCACTGCCTGGCGCCCGGCCGCACGCTGCCCGACGGCTGGGGCCTGGGCTATTACCCCAAGGGCGAGCCGTCGGCGGCGATCCTCAAGGAGCCGGCGCCGCCGCAGGACTCGATCCGCAGCCAGCTCGCGGCGGCCTGGGAGCAGGTCGCGTCGAACATGTTCGTGCTGCACATCCGCCACGCGACGTGGGGCGCGCTGTCGGACGCCAACACCCAGCCGTTCGCGCGGACCTGGGGCCGGCGCGACTGGCTGATGGCGCACGCCGGCAGCCTCGATCGCAAGCCGGTCGAGATCCCCGGTCCGTTCGAGCCGGTCGGCTCGACCGACACCGAGGCGATGTTCTGCGGCCTGCTCAACCGCTTCCTCGAGCGCGGCTGGCGCAACCTCGGCCAGGTCGACTTCGACGTCCTGCTCGGCTGGCTCGCCGAGCTCAACGAGGTCGGCTCGCTGTCGATGTGCTTCACCGACGGCCGCGACCTCGTCGTCCACGCCGACCGCCGCGGCGTGCCGCTGTGGCTGGGCACGCTCGCACCGCCGTACGAGAAGATCGCGTTCGGCGACGACGACCTCGACGTCGACCTCACCCGGCGCGGCGCCAAGAGCCGCAAGGGCGCGATCGTGTGCAGCGAGCGGCTCGCCCCGCGCGCCGCCGACGCCGAGCGCGCGCTGGTGTGGCAGCAGCTCGAGCCCGGCCGCGTCCTGGTGATCCGCGAAGGCGCCGTCGTCGACGAGCGGTCGACCGGCGGCGCGCTCGAGCCGCCCAAGCCGCGGCTGCGCCCCGCCCGCACCACCGCGCAGACCTTCGACGTCGTCCACCGCACGACCTACAAGTACGCCCAGGCGGTCGAGCGCTCGAGCCACCTCTTGCGGCTCACGCCGGTCCACGATCCGCTGCAGACCGTCCACCGCCACGAGCTCACCGTGTCCGTGCCGCACCAGGCGCGCGACTACGAGGACGTGTTCGACAACCGCGTGCGCCGGATCGCGATCGACACCCCGTTCTCCGAGATGGTGATCGAGTCGCGCAGCGTCGTCGAGGTGCTCGACATCGATCCGCTCGCCTACGGGCCGCTCCACGTCAGCTCGATGATCCCGCTGGTCTGGATGCCGTGGCAGCGCCAGGTCCTCGATCCGTTCCTCCTGCCGCCCGAGCTGCCGGAGTCCGAGCTCGGCGATCTCGCCGAGTACGCGATGAGCTTCGTCAAGCGCAACGACTCCGA
>VBLP01000246.1:0-13685 GCA_005887925.1 Deltaproteobacteria bacterium
TCGACGCGGTGTCGTCGTCGGCGACGCTGGCGTGGGTATGCGAGGCGATCGAGCGCGGCCACCTCACCGCCGCAGACCTCGACGGCATCGACATGCGGTGGGGCAACGGCGAGGCCGCGCTCGCGCTCACGATCAAGATGGGCACCGGCGAGGGCTGCGGCGCGTGGCTCGGCAACGGCGTCGCGCGCGCGGCCGCCCACCTCGGCAAGGGCAGCGAGGACTACGCCGTCCACGTCCACGGCGGCGAGCCGGCGTATCACGACAGCCGGTTCTCGTCGCTGATGGGCGTGACCTACACGACCGATCCGACGCCCGGCCGCCACACCGCGGGCTCGGCGTCGTGGAACGAGACGTTCGGCGCCGGCTTCAGCCTGCCCAAGGCGGCCGACAAGAAGGACTGGAACGTCAAGTGGAAGGGCACCACCGGCAAGGGCAAGGCGCAGGCGCTGTACTCGAACGCGCACCAGGCGATGAACGGCCTGGGGCTCTGCATGTTCACCATGCTCACCGGCTCGCTGCCGTGGGCCGAGCTGCTCGATGCCGCCACCGGGTGGGGCCTGACCGAGGCCGACCTCCTGGTCTGCGGCGAGCGGATCCAGAACCTGCGCGCCGCGTTCAACCGCCGCGAGGGACTCGCGCCCAAGGACTTCCAGCCCCACCGCCGCATGCTCGGCGAGGGCGACGGCGAGCTCGGCGCCGGCCCGCTCAAGGGCATCCGCGTCCCGCTGCCGGCGCTGCGCGACGACTACTACCGATCGATGCAGTGGAACACCACGACCGGCCACCTCGCGAAGCACCGCGCCGCCGAGCTCGGCATGTCGGAGCTGCTCGCCGGGTACCTCGACTGAGCCGCATGGGCATCTTCGATCGGCTGCGCGGCGGCAACATCCGCATTCACGTCCTGATCAAGGGCCGGATCGGCGACGACTGGAAGGACATCGACCAGCACGTCCGCGTCCCGGCCGGCACCACGCTCGGCCAGCTGCTCGAGATCGCCGACGCGGCCCGGCTCCCGCTGCGCGAGGCGCTCGCCCACTCGCCGCACCTGACCGACACGATGATGCTCAACGGCGAGCGCTGTCCCTTGCACGACAACACCGACCGCGTGCTCGCCGACGGCGACGAGATCTACCTGCTCGCCCCGCTCGCCGGCGGCTGACCGGTCATGCCGCGAGGCGCGACTGCGGCCGCGGGCCGGCGATCGGGATCCGCACGTAGAACGTGGTGCCGACCCCGACCTCGGAGGCGAAGGTCAGCGTGCCGCCGTGGCGATCGACCACGATGGTGCGCGAGATCGCCAGGCCCTGGCCGGTGCCGCGGCCGACCTCCTTGGTGGTGAAGAACGCGTCGAAGATCCGGTCGCGCAGCTGCTCGGGGATGCCCGCGCCGGTGTCCGAGATCGCGATCTCGACGCAGTCGCCGTCGACCCGCGTGCGCACGCCGAGCGTGCCGCGCGCGCCGCGCTTGTCCTCCATCGCGTGCGCCGCGTTGACGATCAGGTTGAGGAACACCTGGTTGAGGTCGCTGCCGAAGCACACCACCGGCGGGGTCGGCGCGAAGTCGGTCTCGACATCGGCGACGTAGCGGTAGGCCGCGGCGGTGACGTCGAGCGCGTTCTGCAGCGCGCGCGGCAGATCGATCGCCGAGGCCTCGCGCGGCCCGGGGTGGGCGAGCTCCTTCATCGCACGCACGATCCGGGCGATCCGGGCGACGCCGTCGTGGACGCTGTCGAGCGAGCTCGGGATCTCCCGGTTCAGGTAGTCGAGGTCGGCGGCGCGCGCGAGCTCCTCGAGCCGGTCGACCAGCGCCGCGGTGGCCGGGCCGCGCGCGCCGGCCGCGGCCGCGAGCATCTGGCTGGCCATCGTCGACAGCGCGACCATGCCGTCGCGCAGGAACTGCAGGTTGTCGGCGACGTACTGGATCGGCGTGTTGATCTCGTGCGCGACGCCCGCGGCGAGCTGGCCGACCGCCTCGAGCTTCTGCGACAGCCGGAGCTCGGTCTCCATCCGCTCGTGGACCCGGATGTGCTCGGCGAGCTTGGCGTTGGCGAGCACGAGCTGCTCGGTGCGCGACGCGACGGTGGCCTCGAGCTCGTCGAGCTGGGCGCGCAGCCGGCGCGCCAGCGTCCACTTGGTGGTCAGCGCGTGGGCGCACTGCACGACCTCGAGCGTGTCGAACGGCTTCTTCAGGATCAGCAGCGACTCGCGGCTGCCGAGCCGGGTGCGCAGGTCGTTCCACGAGTGGTCGGAGTACGCCGAGCAGATCACGATCTGGAGGTCGGGATCGACCCGCCACAGCCGCTCGATGGTCTCGAGCCCGTCCCAGCCGGGCGGCATGCGCATGTCGACGAACGCGAGCGCGAACGGCGTGCGCGCGGCGCCCGCGGCGACGACGTGATCGAGCGCCTCGCGGCCCTGGAACGCCGAGACCAGCTCGAACGCGGCGACCGGGTCGGCGGCCTGCGCCGGCCGGTCGAGCAGCGCGGCCTCATCGCGTGGTTGTCGTCGACGATCAGGATGCGATGACTAGTTGTCGTCATGGTTCCCCTCGTCGGTCGTGCGCGGCAGCTCGAGCGTGAACGTCGCGCCGCGCCCGGGGCCGTCGCTCGCGGCGGCGAGGCTGCCGCCGAGCTCGCGGGCCGCGTTGGCGCTGGCGTGGAGCCCGAAGCCGTGGCCGCCCTGCTTGGTGGTGAAGCCATGGCGGAAGATCTTCTCGAGGTTCTCGGCGGGGATCCCCACGCCGGTGTCGGTCACGGTGATCTCGACGGTGGCGCCGCCCTCGCGGACGCGCACGATCAGCTGTTGCGGTGGGACCCGGTGCTCCTTGAGCGCGTGGCGGGCATTCGAGATCAGGTTGATCATGATCTGGAGCAGCTTGTGGCGATCGCTCGTCACCACGACGCCGGCGGCGTAGTCCTTGACGACCTCGATGCCGTGGCGGACGAACGACGACTCGCCCATCCGCAGGGCGTCGTCGATCAGAGCGGCGATCTCGACCGGCGCCTTGAGCCCGGACGGCCGCGCGTACGACTGCTGCATCGCCACGATGGTCTCGATGTGGTCGACGTCGCGGTTGACCGAGTCGAGCTCGTCGAGCATCCGGGCGTTCTCCTCGGCGAGCCGCTTGGACACCGTGCTGAGGTACGCCGGCAGCACCTTGCCCTTCTCGGTGCCCAGGAACGCGTGCAGCCCCCCGGGGAAGGCGTCGACCAGCTCGAGCGAGCGGGTCAGCCCGGCGACCCGCGAACCGCGGATCTGGTCGCTGATCATCGTGACCGAGACGTTGAGGCTGTTGAGCACGTTGCCGACGTTGTGGAGCACGCCGGTCGCGATCTCGGCCATGCCCGCCATCCGCGACACCGCGAGCAGCTCGCTTCGCATCGCCTCGGCGCGCCCGGCGGCGGCCTCGCGCTCGGCCTCGCGGCGCTCGAGCTCGGCGGTCATCTGGTTCAGGTAGTCGCGCAGCTCGCGCAGCTCGCCCGGCGCGGCGGTCGCGAGCCGCTCGGACAGCGCGCCGCCGGCGACCTTGCGCGAGAAGTCCATCATCGCGCGGATCGGCGACACGAACGTGCGCGCGAAGCCGATCGAGTAGGCGACCGCGAGCAGCCACAACAGCGCGACGCCGCCCGCGATGCGGCGGGCCCAGATCGCCAGCGCCTCGAGCCGCGCCGTGCTGAACCCGACGGCGACCGAGCCGAGCTGCAGGCCCTCGAGGCTGACCCTGGTCCAGGCGCGGATCTTGCCGCGCTCGACCTGCGCCACCACCTCGGGGCCGCTGAACAGCTCGCCGGCCGGAGGCACGCCGCGCATCAGCAGCGGGCGGCCGTGCGCCTCGCGGACCACGATGTACGAGAAGTCGGGATCGCGCACGACACGATCGACGGTCCGCATCAGCAGGGCCGGGTCGTCGGCGCCGAGCGGGACGTCGAGCTCCGAGCCGGTCATCCGCGTGATCTGCTCGGTCTTGGCGAGCAGGAGGTCCTCGAACTCGGGCAGCACCGCGCGCGCGAAACCTCCGTAGGCCAGCGCGCAGACCGCCGCAAACATGAGGAGCTGCGCCGTGCTGTACAGCAGGAGTCGATCGCGCAGCTTCATCCGTCCTGGAAACTCGGCCGTCGTTCTCAAACGTTGACTCGCGGCGACGGGATTTGGGCTGTCATCCCCGTCGGGGTGGCCGATGAACGGGACATGGCCGACCCGCCCGCAGCCGACGTACCACCCACATCCCCCGACGTCGGGCCGGCGCGCCGAACCCCATGACCGGCCCCGCGCATCGCGTCCTGTTCGTCGACGACGATCCGCAGCTCCTGTCCGGGCTGTCCAAGGCGCTGCGCAAGCACCGCGGCCGCTGGGCCATGGTGTTCGCCGGCAGCGGTGAGGCCGCGCTCGCGGAGGTCCGCCAGGCCGGGTTCGACGTCGTGGTCTCCGACATGCGCATGCCGGTGATGGATGGCGCCGCGCTGCTCGGCCACGTCCGCGACGAGGATCCCACGACGATCCGGATGATCCTGTCGGGGTTCTCGGACCGCACCGCGATCGCCCGCGCGCTGCCGGTCGCGCACCAGTTCTTCAACAAGCCGTGCGATCTCTCCGAGCTGACCAGCGCGATCGATCGCGCGTGCGCGCTGCGCACGGTGTTCGCCGGCGAGGCGCTGCGCGGCGTGACCGAGCGGCTCGGCGCGCTGCCGCCGGCGCCCGACATCTACCACGACCTGTCGTTGCAGCTCGAGCGGACCGAGCTCGTGAGCGCCGACATCGCCGCGGTGATCGAGCGCGACGCCGCGCTGCGCGCGCGCGTGCTGACCGCCGCGAGCTCGCCCCAGCTCGGCGCGGCGCAGCCGTTCCAGTCGATCGCCGAGGCCGCGGCGCACGTCGGGATCGAGATGGTGGTCGGGCTCGCGCTGGCGTCCCACGCGTTCGCGCTCACCGGCGATCGCCGGTCGCAGGACATCGCGATCGCGGAGCTGCAGCAGCACTCGCTCGAGGTCGCGCGCGCGGCGCGCCGGCTCGCCGCATCGCCCGAGATCGCCGCCGACGCGTTCGTCGCCGGCCTGGTCCACGACCTCGGCAAGCTGGTGATCGCGACCGCGGTCCCCGAGGCGCACGCGGCGATCGAAGGAATTCGAGCGCGGGGGGTGGGGACCCCGGCGGCTCCGCCGCGCAGCGCGATCGAGCGCGGCGTGCTGGGTACCTCGCACGCCGAGATCGGCGCCTACCTGCTCGGGTGCTGGGGGCTGCCGCTGCCCGTGCTCGATGCGGTCGCGCACCACAACGACGCGGCCGCGGCCGCGCCGCACTCGGTGCTCGCCGCGCTGCGCGCCGCCCACGCCGCGCTCGGGCTCGGCCACGACTGATCACGCCGCGGCGCTGGCCCGGGGCCGTGGTCCTTCGACCGGGATCCGGATGACGAACGTGGTGCCGCGCGATGCGATCGAGTCGAACGACAGCGTGCCGCCGTGGCGGTCGACGACGATCGCGCGCGCGATCGCGAGGCCCTGCCCGGTGCCGCGGCCGACCTCCTTGGTGGTGAAGAACGGATCGAAGATCCGCTGCTGGATCTCGAGCGGGATGCCGCCGCCGGTGTCGGCGAACGAGATCGCGACGTGGTCGCCGTCTACCGCCGAGCTCACCACCAGCCTGCCGCGCGTCTGGCCCTCCATGGCGTGCGCGGCGTTGACGATCAGGTTGAGGAACACCTGGCCGAGCTCGGCGATGAAGCAGGTGACCGGCGGCAGCGGCGCGAGGTGCTTCTCGACATCGGCGATCGAGCGATATGAGCTGGCGCTGATCTCGAGCGCGCTCTCGATCGCGTGGTTGATGTCGGCGGCCCGGGCATCGCGCGTGCCGGGGTGCGACAGCTCCTTCATCGCGCGCACGACCGTGCGGATGCGCTGGACGCCGCCCTGGATCGCCTCGAGCGCGCCGGGCAGCTCGCGCCGGATGTACGGGATGTCGACGGTGTCGAGCAGACCCTGCGCGGTGGCGGGATCGGCCCCGCCGGTCACCTGCTCGATCCGGCGGACCAGGTCGAGCAGCTCGCCGGTCGCCTCCTGGACGAACTCGAGGTGGTCGCCGACGTACTGCAGCGGGTTGTTGATCTCGTGGGCGATCCCGGCGGCGAGCTGGCCGACCGCCTCGAGCCGCTGCGACACGCGGATCTCGGTCTCGACCCGGTCGCGCCACGCCAGCTCCTCGGCGAGCCGATCGTGGGCGGTCGCGAGCTGCGCGGTGCGCGCCGCCACCGCGGCCTCGAGCTGATCGAGCTGCGCGCGGGCCTCGCGCTGCAGCCGCCACTTGGTGGTCAGCGCCTGGACGGCCTGCGCGAGCTCGACCTGCGAGAACGGCTTCTTGATCGCCAGGATCTGGTCGGTGTCGCCGTAGCGGCTGCGCAGCTCGTGGTACGCGAGCGCCTCGCCGGTGCAGAACAGCGCCTGGACGTCGGGCGTGACCCGCCAGATCCGCTCGAGGGTCTCGAGCCCGCCCCAGCCCGGCATGCCGACATCGAGGACGACCAGCGCGTACTCGGCGCGCTGGGCCAGCGCGGTCTCGATCTCGGCCAGCGCGCTCGGTCCGTCGTACGTCGAGCACAGGTCGAAACCGCACAGCATGCGCGCGACCGCGCGGTGGATCGTCGGATCGTCGTCGACCAGCAGCACGCGGCGCGCGTTGATCAGCACGGGATCGCGATCCTGAACTCGCCGTGGAACATGCCGGGTGGGATGTTCCGGATCCGCGCGATGAAGCTCGGAGTGACCTCGTAGCCGCGCGCGACCAGGAGCGTGCCGGTCGCGAGCCGGACGTCCTCGGCCAGCACCATGCCCGCGGCGAGCTCCTCGAGCGCGACCGTCTTGACCGCCATGCGCGGCGGCTGCTGGCTGTACAGCCGCTCGACCGCCTCGAGCACCTCGGGGTCGTAGAGGTCGGTCCGGATCAGCAGGTCGCCGACCGGCGAGGCGACACCATCGCCGCGCATCGCCTCGATCGCCTCGAGGTCGATCGCGATGCGCAGCAGGTGCGCGCCGAGCTCGATCAGCTGGGTCGCCGAATCCGCCGCCGGGTTGCGGCGCGGCGGGTGGATGTGGAGCGCGAGGATCGCGCGCACCGACTCGAGCCGCGGGATGTTCGCGAGCAGCTGCTCGGTCATCTGCGGCGCGCGGATCACCATGTCCTGCTCCTGGGGGGTCAGCGCGATCCGGTGCTCGAGCTTCTCGCACACCTCGTGCGGCACCACGATGTAGCCGAGCTGAGAGGCGAGCGCCGCGATCTCGAGCTGCCACGAATCGAGCACGCCGAGATGGCCGGCGAGCTCGAGCACGCGGGTCTTGATCTGGTTGGCGCGGCCGAACGCCGCCGGGTTGGTGATTGCGAGCACGTCGACCAGCATCTTGATGCTGCCGCGCAGCGTCTGCTCGAGCAGCACGCGCTCGCCGGTGATCAGCCGGTGCTGGATCACGGCGCTGTCGATCGCGCCGCGCAGCGTGTCGCGCGAGCACGGCTTGGTCAGGAACCGGAAGATCTGGCCGTGGTTGACGACGCGGATCGCGGCGTCGAGATCGGTGTGGCCGGTGAGCAGGATGCGGACCGCGTCGGGCGCCGCGTCGCGCGCGAGCGCGAGGAACGTCGTGCCGTCCATCCTGGGCATCCGCATGTCGGACACCACGACCGCGAAGTCGCTCTGGGCGCGCAGGTACTCGAGGCCGGCGTCGCCGCTGGTCGCGGTCACCACCTCGAACCCCCGCCGGAAGTTGACCGCGAGCGCCTCGAGCACGGCGGGTTCATCGTCGACGAACAGGAGCCGCGGGCGATCCGGGCGCGTCAGGTCGGCGACGGTCACGCTGCGCGCTCCGCGATCGCGAGCCAGCCCGGCACCAGGTGGGCGCATCCGGCGCGCTCGAGCGATTGCATGTTCAGCTGCGTCATCGCCGGCATGTGCTGGACGGCGGTGTCGGCGACATGCACGATGCTGGCGAGCCGGCGGCACGCCTCCGGGGCGCTCCCGGGATCGTGATGGAACTGGACGACGTCGACGATCGTGCTCGGCAGGCCCCAGATCGCGAGCAGCCGCGCGCCGACGTCTGCGTGGGTGACGCCGAACAGCTCCTCCTCGAGCTCGAGCGGCGGTTCGCCGGACAGCCAGCGCTGGGCGAACACCCGGGACTCGGCGCTGTTCGCGATCGCGAGCACGACGTGGCCGACGTCGTGGAGCAGCGTGCTGGCGAACGCCTCGTCGCGCAGGGCGGGCTCGGCGAACGATCGCGCCAGCCACGCCGCCCGCATCGAGCCGCGCTGGAGCTCGGACAGCGAGAACCCGCACTCGTCGGGATCGCGCGACGAGAACACCGACGCGGTGAGCGCGATGTAGCGCAGCCGGTCGGTCCCGAGCAGCGCGACCGCCTGCTGGATCGACGTGGTGACCTGGCCGGTCCCGAAGTACGCCGAGTTGACCAGCTGCAGGAGCTTGGCCGATAGCCCGGGATCGCGGATCACGACCTTGGCGACGTCGGCGACGCTGCTGGCCGGCGACTCCATCAGCCGCGACAGGTCGAAGTAGATGTCCGGCGGCGTCGGCAGCTTGTCGACCCCGCCGACGATCCGGCGGATCTTGGCGTCGCGCTCGACGTTGACGCCGTCGAGGCTGCGCTCGATCGCGCCGCGCAGCGTGTTGGCGTCGCACGGCTTGCTGAGCAGCTGGTGCATCGCGGGCAGCGCGCGCACGATCGCCTCGCGGTCGGCGTGGCCCGACAGCATGATCCGCACCGTCGCGGGGCACTCGTCCTTGACCACGTTGAGCAGCATCGCGCCGTCGATGCCGGGCATCCGCATGTCGGACACCACGATATCGAAGGGCGCCTTGCGGATCTCGTCGAGCGCGAGCTGGCCGCCGAGCGCGAACACCATGTCCCAGCGCTTGCGGTCCTTGTAGAGCAGGTTCTGCAAGCCTGCGAGGATCGCCGGTTCGTCGTCGACAAACAGGATCCGCTTCTTCACGTTCATGTTCGCTCCGGATCGCGGCGAATCGAGGCTTCCGACCACAGCCTGGGAATCGGCCGCCGGCCGAGATCCTGCAGTGGTCGCGTGCCGTGACGCGGTGTGGCGCAGCGTACGTACCGGAGCGTGGGCGAACCCTGGTCAGTTCAGTGTGCCAAGTCATTGAGTCGCGGCGGCATGGGTGTGGTCGTTGCTGCTACCCACGTCCATCTCCAGCAGCCGGTCGCGCTCAAGTTCCTGTCATCCCTGACCGCTGCCGTCAGTGCTGGTGCGGCGCGCGGGCGCGCGGCGCGGCGACGAGCCCGGCGAGCTGCTCGCGCAACAGCCACGTCGGCTGCTCGTAGACGTCGTCGATCAGGGTCTCGAGCGCCGGCGGCGGCGTGGCCTCCTGACGCGCGATCGCGTCGCGGACCTCGGCCTCGAGCGCCTGTGCCATCGCGTCGCGCTCGCCGGCGGCGAGCCAGCCGCGCCCGATCAGGTAGGTCTCGAGCCGGCGGATCGGATCGCGCGTGCCGCGCCAGATCTCGGTGACCGACTCGTCGCGATAGCGCGACGGATCGTCCGACGACGAGTGCGCGCTGACCCGGTAGGTGACGAGCTCGACGAAGCTCGGACCGTCGCCGCGGCGCGCCTTGTCGGCGGCGTACTTGACCGCGTGGTACACCGCGAGCACGTCGTTGCCGTCGGCGCGGATCGCCTCGATGCCGTAGCCCACGCCCTTGAGCGCGATCGACGCCGCCGCGGTCTGGACGTGGCCCGGCGTCGAGATCGCCCACTGGTTGTTCTGGCAGATCAGCACGCACGGCGCCTGCGACGTGCCGGCGAACTCGAGCGCGACGTGGAAATCCGGCTCGCTGGTGCCGCCGTCGCCCATGAAGCCGAAGCACACCTTGCCGCGGTCGCCCGCGATCTTCATCGCCATCGCGATGCCGACCGCGTGCGGGATCTGGGTCGACACGCACGACGACATCACCACGTAGTGATGCGCGCGATCGCAGGGATGGCACGGCAGCTGGCGGCCCTTCGACGGATCGGCCGCGTTGCCGAAGATCTGCGCGAGGTACGAGTCGAGCGTCATGCCCCGGAACAGCCCGACGCCGGCCTCGCGCAGCGCCGGCACGATCCAGTCCTGGGGCTCGCTGGCGGCGGCCGAGCCGACCACCGCGGCCTCCTGGCCCATCGCCTCGCCGTAGAACCCGCTCCGGCCCTGGCGCTGGAGCGCCATCATCCGCGCGTCGGTCACGCGGATCCTGACCATGCCCTCGAACAGCCGGCGCGCGAGGTCGCGGGGCACGTCCGCGAGCGCGGCCTCGTCGACCGCGGTGCCGTCCTCGCGCACGAGCTGGAACACCCGGCCCACCAGGGCCTCGTCGTCGCCATCGCCGTCGCCGACACTGTCGATCGACGCGCGCGCCACTACACCATCTCCATGAACATCGTCGTCGGATCCTCGAGCAGCGACTTGACCTCCTGGACGAACATCGCGCCGTCCCAGCCGTCGGCGAGCCGGTGATCGACCGAGATCGACAGGTTCATCATGTGGCGCGCGACGATCTGGCCGCCGCGCACCACCGCGCGCTCGTCGATCTTGTGCACGCCGAGGATCGCGACCTCGGGGAAGTTGATGATCGGCGTGGCGTGCAGGCCGCCGAGCTTGCCGAGCGAGGTGATCGTGAACGTCGAGCCGACCAGGTCGTCGCGCGTCGCGGTGCCCGCGCGCACCGCCTCGGCCAGCCGATCGATCTCGCGCGCCACGTCGAAGATCGATCGGTGGTCGGCGTCGCGGACCACGGTGACGGTCAGGCCCTGTCGAGGCTGGCGTTGAGCTGCGGCCACTTCTTGAGCCCGGACACCACGGCCTTGACGATGAACGGCAGGTAGTTGAGCTTGATGCCGCGCTCGGCGGCGCGCGCCCGGGCCCGCTCGCGCACCGTGACGAGATCGGTCATGTCGACCTCCTCGACGTACGTGAAGTGCGCCGCGGTGTGGACCGATCGCGCCATCGACTCGGCGATCCGCTTGCGGATGCCGCGCAGCGGGATACGCTCCTCCTCGCCGGCCCTGGCGATCGCGATCGGCGGGTGCTGCGCGGGCGACGCCGGAGCCGCGGGCTCCGCGGGCTCGGCGCGCTGCGGTGCGCCGCCGTTGGCCTGGAAGCCGCGGACATCGGCGGTGGTGACGCGGCCGTGCGGGCCGGTCGGTGGGACCCGGCCGATCTCGACGCCGAGCTGCCGCGCGAGCCGCCGGGTCGCGGGCGTCGCGAGCACGCGCTGGCGCGCCGCGGTGGCGTCGACGACCTGGATCGCGCCGCCGGTCGCGGGCGGTGACGGTGCGGCCGCGGCGATCGACGGTCCCGGCGGAAACGCCGCGGCCGCGGATGGCCCCGGAGGAGACGCCGGTGCGGGCGGCGCGGCCGGGCGGGGGCCTCGACCGTTGCCGTCGCCGGCGCCCCGGGCGGGCTCGGCGGCCGGCCGGGCCTCGGGCGCCGCTGCCTTGGCTGCTGTCTTCGGATGATCCTCCTCGATCACGACCAGGACCTGGCCGACCGGGCAGATCTGGCCATCCTGGTAGTGGATCTTGACGATCGTGCCGGCGCGCGGCGACGGCAGCTCGACCGTGGCCTTGTCGGTCATCACCTCGACCAGCGGCTGATCGAGCGCGACGTGGTCGCCCTCCTTGACCTTCCACGCGACGATCTCGCCCTCGACGACGCCCTCACCGATATCCGGCATGTAGAACTGGAACGCCATGTCACCACTCCAGCGTCTGGCGGATCGCGGCCAGCACGCGCACGGGG
Organism: Deltaproteobacteria bacterium; assembly: GCA_005887925.1. Taxonomy (GTDB): domain Bacteria; phylum Myxococcota_A; class Polyangia; order Haliangiales; family Haliangiaceae; genus JABFXX01. Next base: position 11,785 of record VBLP01000246.1, read on the forward strand.
TTGGGTAGGTACTCGTGCTCGAGGCTGTACGGGAACGGGGTGTCGAAGCCGGTGACCCGGAGGATCGGCGCTTCGAGGTGGGCCATCGCGCGCTCCTGGATCGAGGCGATCAGCTCGGCGCCGAACCCGCAGGTGCGGGGCGCCTCGTGCACGATCACCACGCGGCCGGTCTTGACCGTGCTCGCGATCAGCGCGTCGATGTCGAACGGCAGGAGGGTGCGCAGGTCGATGACCTCGACCGAGATCCCGGCCTCGCCGGCGAGCCGCGCCGCGTCCTCGGCGATCGTCACCATGCCGCTCCATGCCACGACCGTGACCTGCGCGCCCTCGCGGGTGATCCGTGCCTTGCCGAGCTCGATCGTGTACTCGCCGTCCGGGACGTCGGCCTTGCTCGCGCGGTAGATCCGCTTGGGCTCCATGAACAGCACCGGATCGTTCTGCCGCATGCTGGCCAGGAGCAGGCCCTTGGCGTCGTAGGGGTTGCTCGGCGCCACGACCTTGAGCCCGGGGGTGTGGATGAACAGCGCCTCGGGCGACTGCGAGTGGTAGTGCCCGCCGCGGATGCCGCCGCCGACCGGCGTGCGGATCACCACCGGGCAGGGATACTGGCCGCCCGAGCGATAGCGGAACTTCGCCAGCTCGTTCACGATCTGATCGAACGCCGGATAGATGAAGTCGCCGAACTGGATCTCGGGCACCGGGCGCAGGCCATAGAGCGCCATGCCGATCGCGGTGCCGATGATGCCGGCCTCGGCGAGCGGCGTGTCGATCACGCGATCGGCGCCGAACTCGTCGTACAGCCCGCTCGTGGCGCGGAACACGCCGCCGAACTTGCCGACGTCCTCGCCGAGCACGACCACCCGCGGGTCTGCGCGCATCTGGGTCTGCAGCGCGCTGCGCACGGCTTCGATGATGTTCATCGTGGGCACGGATCTTCGCTCCGGTTCTGCGCCACGAGGTAGGCGCACTGCTCGCGCAGGTGCCACGGCGGGTGCTCGTAGACGTCGTCGAACAAGCTCTCGATCGCGGGCGGCCGCTTGCGCGCCGCGGCGGCGAGCGCGTCGCGGATCTGTGCGTGGAAGCGCTCGCTGCGCTCGGCCTCGGCCTGCTCGCTCCACAGGCCGCGGTGGCGGAGGTAGCCGCGCAGGCGGTGCAGCGGGTCGGTGCGATCGCCGGCGCGCTGCAGGACCGCCTCGATCAGCGTGGGACCGCCGCCGGCGCGGGCGCGCTCGATCGCGTCGCTCGCGACCTGCCACACCGCGATCGCGTCGTGGCCGTCGACCCGGACACCCGGCATGCCGTAGCCGGGCGCCTTGACCGCGATCGTGCGGGCCGCGGTCTGCCGCGCCCCCGCGCTGCCTCCGCTGCGGCACACGAACACGCACGGCGCCTTCCACACCCCCGCGAAGTTCAGGCCGACGTGGAAGTCGCCGGTCGACGTCGCGTCGTCGCCGAACAGCGCCATGGTCACGTCGTCCTTGCCCAGCGCCCGGGCGGCGAACGCGGCACCGACCGCCTGCGGGAGCCGCGAGCCGACCCGCGAGCCGACCGACACGAGGTTCAGCCAGCGCGCGGTGTGGTGCGCCGGCAGCTGGCGGCCCTTGGCCGGATCGGCCTCGTTGCCGTGCAGCTGATCGACGTACTGCTCGATGGTGTAGCCGCGCCACAGCCATGCGCCGTGCTCGCGGAGACCGGGAAACACCCAGTCGGTCGGCCGGAGCGGCGCCACCGCGACGTGCGTGGCTTCTTCGCCGCGCGCGCTCGCGTGGAAGTCCAGCAGGCCGTGGCGCGCGAGCTTGGTGATCCGCTCGTCGAGGATCCGGCTCAGGATCATCGTGTCGAACATCCGGTGCAGCGCCTCGTCGGGGATGCTCGGGACCCTGGCGCCGGGCACCGGCTGG
>VBLP01000246.1:13699-20140 GCA_005887925.1 Deltaproteobacteria bacterium
GCCGGCCGGTTTTACACCATTCCCGCCCACGATGCGTTGCGTTGCGCTGTCGGTGCGAGAATAGTGTGCCGGTGATCTGGTTCCTGCTCGTGCTGCTCGCCGTGATCGGCGGCGCCGCGGTGGTCGGCGTCGCGGCAGGCGAGCGCCGCAAGAGCCTACCGGGCGGTCCGCAGGCGGCGCTCCCCGCGGGCGACAGGTCGGTCGAGCGCGGCGTGCGCGATCTCCGGGTCGACGACGTGCTGACGATCGACGGCGTGGACTTCCTGGTCGAGGGCATGATCAACTACGACGAGGACGGCCACCGCTGGGTCGGCGCGCGGGTGGTCGACGGCAGCGACGTCAAGTGGCTGATCATCGGCATCGAGCGCGCCGGTGCGGGCGCGATGCGGCTGGTCGTGCAGGACGACGCCACCCAGATCGCGGGCTACCCGCCCGAGGTGCTCGTGATCGGCGACATCCGCTACACGCTCGACAAGCGCGGCGCCGCGACCTGCGCGCTGCACGGCGATCTCGGCTCGCTCGGTGCGCTCAAGAAGGATCGGCCCGACGGCCACGTCGAGCGCGCGCGGTGGTGGCTGTACGCCGCGCCGGGCGACGACACGCTGCTGCTGGAGCAATGGGGAAGCGACTACCGCGTGCTGCGCGGGAAAAAAGTCGGCGAGGGGACGATCGAGCTGATCCCGGGCAGCTGATCGTACCGCCTACCTCGGCAGATCGAACGTGAACGTCGTTCCGGCGCCGACCGTCGAGGTCGCGACCAGCATGCCGCCGTAGCTCTCGACGATGCCGCGCGCCACCGGCAGGCCGAGGCCGGTGCCCCGGTCCTCGGTCTTGGTCGTGAAGAACGGCTGGAAGATCCGGGGCAGGTTCTCCGGCGGAATGCCGCAGCCGGTGTCGCGGACCTCGCACACGACGCGCTTGCCGTCGGCGCTGGGGTGGACGTCGATCGTGATCGTGCCGTTGCGGTCGCCGATCGCATCGACCGCGTTGACGATCAGGTTGACGAGGATCTGCTCGATGCGCGTGCGGTTGACCGTGACGGTCAGCGGCTCGGGGCCGAGCTCGGTGACCACGGTGACCCGGCGCAGCTTGCCGGCACCGCGCAGCATCGCGATCACGTCCCGCACCACCGCGTTGAGGTCGATCGGCCCGACGTGATCGGGGCCCGGCCGCGCGAGCTGCATCAGCCGCTTGCCGTGCTCGGTGATGTGCTCGGCGACGCGCTCGAGATCGGGGAGCAGCGTGCGGACCAGCGCGGTGACGTCCTCGTTGGCCGACAGCGCGCCGAGCAGCTCGTCGACCGCGGCGACCTGGATCTGCGCGATGTTGCGCAGCTCGTGACCGACGCCGCCGGCGAGCGTGCCCAGCGTGGCGCGGCGCTCGGCGAGCAGGAGCGACTGGCGGGTCTCCTCGAGCTGCTCCTCGATCGAGGCGTTGGCGGCGCGCAGATCGTCTTCGGCCTTGCGCCGCAGCGCGATCTCGGACTCCTTCGCCTTGAGCAGCTCGCGGATCTCGCGGATATCGCGCGCGACCAGGACGATCCCTTGTAGGCCGTCGTCCGACATCACGGGCGACCCGGTGACGGATACCGGGAGCGGCGCGCCGGTCTTGGGTACCAGCCAGGACTCCTCGCGGCGCAGCACGGCGCCGTCCTCGATCCGCCGGCGGACCACGGTGCGCAGCCCCGAGGTCTCGTCGACCAGCAGGCGCGCGATCGGCATGCCGCGCAGCTCCTCGACCGTGTAGCCCGTAAGTCGGGCAGCTGCGGTATTGGTCAGCGTGACTCCGCCTTCTACGTCGACAACCAGCACGGCATCGACCATCGCCTCGATGACGTTCTCGAACACCTGCGCGCAAACAGTATCATGTCTGCGCGAGGCGCTGGCCGGCTGTAGAGTCGGGTCGTGGCCCGGTGCTCGACATGCCATCGCCGGCTTGCGGCCGGGCGAGCGTGCGCAATGCACGGGGGATCTGCTGCGCCGGCTCCGCGCCACGAGGCGGGTCACGAGATGGGGAAGCTGCCGGTGTGGTCGGCGCCGGTCGGCGCGTGCATCGGGAGCGGCGGGTTCGCATCGGTGTGGGCGATCCCGAGCGGCGTGCTCAAGGTCGCGCACGCCGATCACGACCTCGCGCGGGCGCGGATGGCGCGCGAGGCCGAGGCGCTCCTGGCGATCGGACCGCCGGCGGTGCCGCGGTTCGACGGCCACGGCGTGCTCGACGACGGCCGCGCCTGGATCGCGATGGAGCGGGTCACCGGCGACAACCTCGGCGACCTGCTCCCCGCGCCGATCCCGATCGATCGCGCGATCGCGATCGCGATCGCGATCCTCGATGCGCTCGCGCCGATCCACGCCGCGGGCTTCGTGCACCGCGACATCAAGCCCGACAACCTCGTCCGCCGGCCGGACGGGTCGGTCGTCGTCCTCGACCTCGGGCTCGCGCGCAAGTTGCCGAGCGACCCCGACGATCCGACGCGGTCGGGCGTGATGGTCGGCTCGCTCGAGTACATCCCGCCCGAGCAGCTGATCGACGCCGCGTCGGTCGACGTCCGGGCCGATATCTACGCGTTCGGCTGCGTGCTGTACGAGCTGTGCGCGGGCCGGCCGCCATTCCTGGGCGACGCCGCGGCGCTCGAGCGCGCGCACGCCGCGCTTCGTCCCCCGCCGCTGGGCGCGCTCGCTCCGGTGCCGGCGCCGATCGAGGCGCTGTGCCACGACTGCCTCGCCAAGCTGCCGGCGCGCCGGCCGTCGAGCGTCGCCGAGGTCCGCGGCCGGATCGCGGGCATGCGCGACGAGCCATCGCTGGGCCGGGTCCACTCCGTGTCGATGGTGAGCGAGGGCCGCCAGCCGGTCGTGCTGGTCTGGGCCGAGCTGCCGCGCGTCGATCGCGCGACGCTGTCGGCGCTCGCGGCGCGCAAGATCACGGTGATCTCGCAGCGCGGGCGCCGCGTGCTCGGCGGCGTGATCGGGGCCGAGCATGCCGATCCGGCGGCCGCCGCGATCGCCGCGGCGCGCGATCTGGCCGCCGCCGGCGCGCGCGTCGCCCTGCACCTCGACCTCCTGCGGGTCACGCCGCGGCTCGCCGGCGCCGCGGCCGAGCGGCCCGAGGACTGGCTGCCGCCCGGGCCGTGGACCGGCGTGATCCTGACCCGCGCGCTCGCGGCCGTCACCCAGGCGGCGACCCGGCCGAGCGAGCTCGGCCCCGGCTTCGTGATGCTCGCCGGCGCCGGCGTGACCAGCGAGCTGTTCGGCCGCGATGCGCTGATCGCCGACCTCGCCGCCGACGCCGCGGCCGCGCTCGGTGCAGCCGGCCCCGGCTTCGCGCTGGTCGTCGGCGATCACGGCATCGGCAAGACCGCGCTGATCGCGGCGCTCGCGCCGCGTCTCGGCGAGCTCGGTGCGCGCGTCCACGTCGGCACGATCCCGCCGCCCGGCGCCGGCCAGGTCGGCCACAGCGCGCTCGCGGAGCTGGTCGACACCCCCGAGCGCGCGGCGGAGGGCCCGCCCGGGGCGTCGATCGTGCGCGCGATCGGCGATGCGCTGCGCGCCGCGGCGCGCGACCGGCCGCTCGCGGTCGTGCTCGGCCCGACCTCGGCAGCCGCGCCGAGCGCTACCGCCGCGATGCGCTGGGTCCGCTCGACGAGGAGTCGGCGGTCGCGATGACCGCGGCGCTGCTCCGCCCCGCCGAGTATCCGCCGCTGCGGGCGCTGCTCCAGATCGTCGCGATCTCGCACGGCCACCCGCTCCACCTGGTCTCGCTCGCGCGCGAGATCCACGATCGCGGCGCGATCCGGACCCGGCCCAACGGCGAGCACTTCCTCGACACCACCGCGCTCGACGCGCTGCCGCCCAGCGCGCTCGGTCCCTGGCTCGCCGCCCGCGAGCTCGCCGGCCACCGGGTCGAGCTGATCGCGCTCGCCCGGGTGTGCGCGGTGCTCGGCGACGAGTTCACGCGCGCCGAGGTCGCCGCCGTGCTCGATCTCGTCGAGCGCCGCGGCGGCGCGACCACGACGATCGACGTCGATGTCGGGCTGGCCGAGCTCGCCGCGGCGGCGATCCTGGTGCCGTCGGGTGCGGGCTGGGCGTTCCGCCAGGCGCTGCTCCAGGAGGGCGTGTACGCGACCACCAACGAGGACGAGCGCACCGCGCTGCACCAGGCCGCGCTCGAGCTGTGGTCGAGGCGCGATCGCCGCGAGCTCGGGGTCGCCGAGCGCGTCGCCCGCCACGCCGAGGCGGTCGGCGAGCTGCGGGTCGCGGCCCGCGCGTTCGCCACGCTCGGCGAGCGCGCCCACCGCGCGCACCGACCGCTCGAGGCCGATCAGGCGTGGCAGGGCGCGGTGCGCAACCTCGACGTCCGCGACCTCCAGCGCGGCCGCGCCCTGCTCGGCCGGGCCCGCGCGCGCTATCGCCTGCAGCGCGTGCGCGACGCCCTGGCCGATCTCGAGGACGCCCTCGCGATCGCGATCGAGCTGGCCGACGCCCGGCTCGAGGTCGAGGTCCTGCTCGAGCGCGCGACCGCGCTGGACTGGATCGACGACTACGCCGGCTCCGCGGTCGCGACCGAGCGCGCCGCGACGCGCTACGCCGATGCCACGCTGGCCGAGCTCACGCCCGAGGTCGTCCTGGCCCGCGCCCGCGTGGTGTTCCGCCAGGCCCGCGCCGAGGCGGTGCCGGCGCTCGAGGATGCGGCCGCGCGCGCGCGCCGCACCCACCACGAGGAGACCGAGGCGATCGCGCTCGCCCTGCTCGGGGGCGCCCTGGTCGAGGCCAAGGAGCTGGTGCGCGCCGGATCTCGATCGCGTCGAGGCCGACCTCCGCACGGTGATCCAGCTCGCCCGCGAGTCCGGCCAGGCCATGATCGAGCGGATCGCGACCTACAACCTCGCCGAGGATCGGCTGTGGCACGGCGACCTCGACGAGGCGACCAAGCTCGCCCGCCGCGGTCTGTCGCTGCAGCGCGGCCACGGCGAGGCCTCGATCTGGGTCGACGAGCTCTTGCTCGCGCGCGTGCTGGCCGCGCGCGGCGAGGTCGCCGAGACCCGCCACCTGCTATCGCAGATCGCGGCCGCGGGTAACATCGGCCAGGACAACGCGGTGGTGGTCGGCGCGCTCGAGCTCGCGGCGCTGGCCAAGCGCAAGAGCGCGCTGTCGTCGGGGCAGCTCAAGCGCGCGCGTGCGCTCGCCAAGCGCCACCCGGCGTGGTCGCGGCGCGCAGCGTTCTGAGCGGCTGCGCCCGCCGCACCTCGGCGCGGCGCCGTGTCCCACCATTGGCGGCGATCGGAAGAGACGTACCGGGCGAGCCGATGGTAAGAGTGCTCTGTTGGACGGGCCGCAGTCTTTCGAGCTACCGGGCTACCACCTCGAGCGCCTGATCGGGGAAGGTGGCTTCGGCCAGGTCTGGCGCGCATCGCGCGACGCCGATGGCGAGCCGCTCGCCATCAAGGTGCTCCACCTCGAACTGGTGCGCTCGGTCGATGCCATGACTCGCTTTCAGCGCGAGCTCGAAGCGATCGAGCGCCTCGACCACCCCAACGTGGTGCGCGGCCTCGGGCACGGCACGCTCGGCGATGGCCGACCGTACCTCCTGCTCGAATACCTCGAGGGGCCGAGCCTGCGCGAGGTGCTGCACGAGCGCGGTGCCCTGCCGCCGGCCGAGATGCTGGCGATCCTCGAGCCGCTGTGCGACGCGCTCCACGTGGCGCACCTCGCCGGCCTGGTCCATCGCGACGTCAAGGCATCCAACGTCATCCTGGCGCGCCGCGGCGGGCCGATCCGCCCGGTCTTGCTCGACTTCGGGCTGGTCAAGCTGACTGACCAGGTCGGTCCCGGGCTGACGTCATCGCGCAGCATGCTGGGCACGCCGGCCGCGATGGCGCCCGAGCAGATGCGCGGCCAGTCCGTCGACCCCCGGACCGATATCTACGCGCTCGGCCTGCTGGTGTTTCACATGCTGACGGGGCAACCCGCGTTCGGGGGCGCGCCCGGCGTGGTTCAGAGTTACTTGCAGGTCCACGGTCCGCGGCCGCGGCCGTCCTCCAAGGTCGATATCGATCCCGCCATCGACGAGCCCGTCGCGCGGGCGCTTGCCCCCGAGCCCGCGGCGCGATTCCCCGATGCGCGCAGCTTCGGACAGGCATTGCGCGCGGTGATTCACGGCGTGATCGGCGACGAGATCGAGGTCGCCGTGCTCTACATCGAGGGCGACGCGGCAGATGTCCTCGCCGCCACCGAGTTTGCGCAGTCGGTGGGGTTGATCGTCGCCCTGACCGCACCTGACAGCATGCTCGCAGTGGTGCCGCGCCACCGGGTAGACGTGTCCGCAGTTCGCAACAAGATCTCGGGATTCTCCGCACAAACGCGTGTTGCACTCGGTGTGAGTACGGCCACCGTCAACGGCGCTCTGGTCGACGGTCCGGCGCTCGACGTCGAGGGCTGGGCGCCA
>VBLP01000246.1:20163-40691 GCA_005887925.1 Deltaproteobacteria bacterium
TCACGCACAGCGGGCTTGCGGTCTTGATCTCGACAGCTGATCCTCCGGCTACCGGAGGATGCTCGATGTGCTCAGTCTATCGTTCGCTTATCGTAGCAGTGTCACTCCTGACCGGTTGCGCCGATGTCGCCGGTTGGCCCGGCGAATCCACGAAGACGTCGTCCCTGGTCGCCGGCAACAAGCTGGTGGGCAACAAGCTGGTGGGCAACAAGCTGGTGGGCAACAAGCTGGTGGGCAACAAGCTGGCGAGCAACAAGCTCAGCGACGGGGTGCTGAGCGTGAACATGGACGCCGCTGGGAAATTGCTTTCCACGGAGGATGGCCGTGAGGTATTCTCGTTCATTGTGAGTTGTGCGCTCCCCAGTGACATCGTTCTGGAGGCGGTCGTCGATGGCACGACGTTCGACTTCTTCGGCGAGCTCGGGCTGACGCCGCAGTGGCGCGTGGGACCGCTCAGCAGCGAGGGCCGGGGCTGGATCAGCGCGTGTATGTTCTCGCGGGTCAATGACAGCGACGTGCCCCTGCCGATCTCGCTGCGCGGCAGCAACTTCGCGCTCGCGACGACCACCGACGAGCGCGCCGTACGGCAACCTGTTCACGCCGGACGATCAGCCGATCCTGTGGATCGCGTGCCGCGGCGCCGGCCAGCTCTCGCACCCCGACGCCAGCGGCCTGGTCGATCGCAACTGTGCCAAGCCGGATCCGAACAACCCCGGGTTCACGCTGTGCGGCTTCGTCTACGCCGGTGATTGTGGCGCATTCGCCTCCGACCAGAGCTGCGAGTCGTTCTCGGCCGCCGGGACATTCTACCGCCGCTGCCATCAGGCGCCGCTCGCCAGCAAGGACGGCGGGATAAATCCTGTATTCTCACAGGTCATCACGACCTATGTGACCCCCTGACCCCATGAGAGCTCTGCCGCTCGTACTCGCCATCGGATGCACCGCGGATTCCGGGCTCGTCGACGACCCGGCCGAATCGATGGCAGTCGCAGCGGTCACCGTGTGCGCCACCGGGCAGTGGTGTGGCGAGGCCTCTCCGGTCGCGGCGCTGCTCCACGCGGTGTGGGCGGTGTCGCCCGATGACGTGTTCGCGGTCGGCGACGGCGGCCTGATCCTGCGCCGCAACAACGATGCGTGGACGGTGATGGACAGCGGGACCACGAACAAGCTGCGCGGCGTGTGGGGGGCGAGCTCGTCGGATGTCTGGGCGACCGGCCTGGGCGGCACGATCCTGCACTTCGACGGCACCGCGTGGTCGCCGGTCGTCGCCACGACCTCGGAGATCGATGCGGTGTGGGGGGCGAGCTCGACGGACGTGTGGTTCATCGGCCAGGGCACGGTGCTGCACTGGAACGGTGCGAGCTTCCAGCTGACCAACTTCACCGGTTCGCTGCTCTCGGTGTCGGGCACCGGCCCGTCGGACGTGTGGATCACCGGCGAGAACGCCGCCGTTCGCCACTTCAACGGGACGAGCTGGGCGCTGACGAGCACCGGCGCGGGCACCAACAGCTACTTCGCCGTGCTCGCGCTCGCGAGCAACGATGTCTGGCTCGCCGACTTCGCGTCGGGCAAGGAGACGATGCACTGGAACGGCAGCAGGTGGACGGGCCTCCACACCGGCAGCGGCATCGTGTTCCAGAGCCTGTCGGCGCTCGCGTCCAACGATGTGTGGGGTGCGGGCGGACGTAACATCGGCCACTTCACCGGCACCGCGTGGTCCTTCGACGACCACGACCGGCAACGCCTGGGCCGTCGGGGATGCCGGCCTGATCCTGCATCGCAGCTTCTAGCGACCGGGCGGCGCGGGGCGCACCTGGAGGCGCGCGCCACCAGGCGCCGGGCGCGAGGCGGATCACAGCGGGGCCGAACCGGTTCGCGGCGCGTGCGCCGAGACGGTATCATCGACACGTGAAACGTGTAGCCGGGTGCCTGGTGATCAGCCTGCTGGCGGTCGCGGCGATCTGGGTCGGCTGCCGGGCCGACGGCGAGGTCGAGCTCGCGAGCTTCGCGGTGGGGTCCGGAACCGACATCGCCGATGCCATGACCGAGCCGGGTCCCCTCGACGTGATGGGCGAGCCGGTGCCCGACGTGATGGGCGAGCCGGTGCCCGACGTGATGGGCGAGCCGACGCCCGACACCATGGCCGACACCGGAAGCGGAAGTGGCAGCGGCAGCGGAAGTGGCAGCGGCAGCGGCAGCGGCAGCGGGAGCGGCAGCGGCAGCGGCAGTGGGAGCGGCAGCGACGGCAGCGGCAGCGGCAGCGACGGCAGTGGCAGCGACGGCAGCGGCAGCGGCAGCACGCGCCACGGTCCCGGGTTCACCGACGGCGAGCGCACCAGCTTCTACGCATGTAGCGGCGGCGGAGCATCCGGCATCGAGATCGGCCTGCCGATCGGGCTCGTCGTGGCGTTCGCGATCCGACGGCGCCGGCGCCGCTGAGGGTCAGCTGCCGCGCACGGTCGGCGCGAGCTCGTTGAACCGCAGCCAGAACGCCGCGAGCGCCTTGGCCGACTCGGAGAACTCGGCGAAGTCGACCGGCTTGCGCAGGTAGGCGTTGGCGCCCAGCGAGTAGGCGCGGAGCAGGTCCCGCGCAGCCGGCGCAGGACCTCGAGCCCGCTGACCCGCGGCAGCTTGAGGTCGAGCAGGACCACCGCCGGACGCGCCGCCGGATCGCGATCCTGGTGCCCGCCGGTGGCGAACAGGTAGTCGAGCGCATCGGCGCCGTCGCGCGCCACCGCGATCTCGCACGGCACGCCGCAGCGCTTGAACGCGAGCAGCGCGAGCTTCTCGTCGCTGGCGTTGTCCTCGACGAGCAGGATCAGCTTGGTCATGGTGGAGCTCCGTCGGCGCGGCCGTGGAACGTGAAGTAGAACGTCGCGCCGTGATCGATCGTGCCCTCGGCCCAGATCTCGCCGCCGTGGCGATGCAGGATGCGCTGCACGTTGGCCAGGCCGATCCCGGTGCCGGGGAACTCGGCGACGGTGTGCAGGCGCTGGAACGGCACGAACAGCTTGTTGGCGAATGCCATGTCGAACCCCGCGCCGTTGTCGCGCACGAAGAACGCGCGGCGCTCGCCGTTCTCGGTCACGCCGACGGCGATCTCGGGCGAGGCGACCTTGCGCGTGAACTTCCATGCATTGGCCAGGAGGTTGTCGATCACCGTGCGCGCGAGGCGGGGGTCGGCGTTGGCATGCAGGCCATCGGTGACCGCGACCGCGACGGTGCGGCTCGCGTCGGTGGCGGCGAGCCGGCCGGCCGACGCGCGCGCGATCGCGCTCAGGTCGATCGACTCGCGCCGGAGCTCGAGCCGCGCGACCCGCGACAGCGACAGGAGCGCGTCGATCAAGTCCGCCATCTGCCGCGCGTTGGACACGATCTGGTGCAGCCAGTCCTGGGCCTCGTCGCCGAGCCGGTCGCCGCAGGTGTCGAGCAACAGCTGCGCGAAGCCGTTCATCCCGCGCAGCGGGGCGCGCAGATCGTGGGCGACCGAGTAGCTGAACGCCTCGAGCTCGCGGTTGGCGAGCTTGTACGAGCTCTCGATCGCGCGGCGCGCGGTGACGTCGCGGATCGTGCTCGACACCAGCACGCCGTCCGGCGTGTCGAGCGGACCCAGGCTGATCTCGACCGGGAACTCGGTGCCGTCCTTCTTGAGCCCGTAGAGCTCGACCTGCGAGCCCATCGCGCGCGCGACCGGCCGCGCGAAGTAGCCGTGGCGATGCCCGGGGTGGAGCTCGCGGAACCGCTCTGGCATCAGGATCTCGACCGGGCGCTCGAGCAGCTCGTGCCGCGGGTAGCCGAACATCGCCTCGGTCTGGGCGTTGACCAGGACGATCCGCCCCGTGGCGTCGACGATCACCGTGGCGTCGGGCGCGGCCTCGAGCAGGCCGCGGAACATCTCCTCGGCCCGCTTGCGCTCCGAGATGTCGCGGATCGCCGCGGTGATCAGCCGGCCATCGTCGGTCTCCATCGGCGACAGGCTGATCTCCGCGGGGAACTCGCTGCCGTCCTTCCGGCGTCCGAACAGGTCGCCGCCGCCGCCCATCGGGCGCGGCCGCGCGTGGTGGAAGTACGCCGCGCGGTCCCGGGGGTGGCGCGGCCGGAACCGCTCGGGCACCAGGACCTCGACGGTCCGGCCGTAGAGCTCGTCGCGGGTGTAGCCGAACAGCCGCTCGGTCTGGCTGTTGATCAGCACGATCCGGCCGGACTCGTCGACGATCACCATGGCATCGGGGGCGGCCTCGAGCAGGCCGCGGAACCGCGCCTCGGTGGCGTGGGCGGCGCGCAGGCGGACCAGCGACGACAGGTCGGTCTTGTTGACCGCGACGAACTGCAGCTCTCCAGCGGCGTCGCGCACCGCCGTCATCGTGACGTCCACGGTGATGTGCTCGCCATCGGCGCGCTGGCGCACGCTCTCGAGCGAGACCACCCCGGCGCGGATCGCCTCCTGGAGCGCGTCGAGCGCCTCGCCGCGACGCTCGGGCGGGACGATCAGCTCCTCGACCCGCTTGCCGAGCGCGGCCGACCGCGGATAGCCGAAGATCCGCTCGGCGCCGCGGTTCCAGAACAGGACGGTCCCGTCCGGGGCCAGCGCGATCAGCGCCTCGGACGACTCCTCGATGAGCACCTCGGCGAACGACCGTTCCACAGCACTCGATCCACCGTCGTGGACCATCGCGACCCTGACTGCGCCACGCTGACGACCGGCTTCCCCTGGGTGGCGCGACGAGGGAGACCGCGACGAATCAGTTTCCATGATCGCAGAACTCCCGCGCGTTGCCACTCCGATGCGGTTCGACCCACCCGTTAGAGTGCGATCACGGTGATCGCCCCCGGAAAATCTCGCACGCGCTGTGCGGTCGCCACCGCGCGCTTCCGTCGACGGCGGTCGAGCCCCGTGCGTTTTGCGGCACCGCCGCACGGCCCGCGGGCGCACGTCGAACCGCGATCGAGCGCAGCCGTCGCCATCGCACCGCGGTGTCCGACCAGGTGTGCGCGGCAGCGCCGTGTCCCGCATAGGGTGCAGTGCGCTTCGGAGCATCGATCGCCGGATCGCGATCGACGCTGATCCGGCAGACTGCAAGCAATCCGATGGTACGGATCCTTGGCAGTACTGCTACCCGATGGTATAGGCTCGTTTCGAGGGATGCGAGCAGTGCGCATGCGGTTGGGTGACGACCCACACCTGGGACTCGGCGAGCCGGGCCGGATCGGCCCGCAGGTCGGGCCGTACGCGATCATCGGCCGGCATCCCGCGTTTTCACCCCCCGGGCCGCCCGGGCCGCCCGGCGCTCCCGGCGAGGCCGACGCGGTGTACCTCGCCGAGCACGCCGTGCTCGAGACCCGGCGGACGGTGAGGGTCCTGGCGGCGCGGCGGACCCAGGACGAGGTCGCGGTGCGGCGGCTCGTCCACGATCTGCGCGCGGCGGCGCGCCTGCGCCACCGTCACCTCGTCGCGATCCACGACGTCGGCCAGCTGGCGAACGGCGCGTGGTTCGTGGTGCTCGACGAGCTCGAGGGTGCCCCGCTCGCGCAGCTGATGGCCGGCCACGTCGGGCCGATGCCGCTCGATCACATCGTTCACCTCGTGTGCGAGATCGCCAGTGGCCTCCACGCCGCCCACGGCCACGGCATCGTCCACCGCGACCTCACGCCGGACTGCGTGTTCGTGCGCGGCTGCGACGGCGATCCCCGGCGCGTGGGGGTAGTCCTCGGCCTCGGGTCGGCCGGCGACGAGCCATCCCCGTACCGCGCGCCCGAGCAGCTGCCCGACGCCGCGGTGGGGCCGGCCGCCGACGTGTTCGCGCTCGGCGTGATCGCCTATCAGATGGCCACCGGCGGCTGGTTCCCGCACCAGTACGGCGAATCGCGCGCCGGCTACGGCGAGCTGTCCGCCGCCGAGCTCTACCGCCGTCAGGTCGCCGAGCCGCCGGTCGATCCGCGCGCGCGGTTCCAGGGGCTGTCCGCGGCGTGGGCCGGCGCGATCGTCGCGACGCTCGACGCCGACCCGGCGCGTCGCCCGGCGAGCGCCGCTGCGTTCGCGCTCGACCTCGCAGCCGCGCTTCCGGCGTCGGGCGCCGCGCGCGATGGCCGGGCGATCGTGCAGGCGTACGCGCCCGAGCTGCTCCTGGCCGGCACCGCGGGCACCGCCGGCGCCGCTGCCGGGCCCGAGATCGCGCGCCCGGTGCGCCCGCCGTCGCGGCCGAGCCTGTCGATCGCCGAGCTCGGCGCGCGCTACCGGATCGGGGACAGGCTCGGCGCCGGCGGTATGGCCGAGGTGTTCTCGGCGACGATGGTCGGGGCCGAGGGCTTCGCGCGGCGGGTCGCGATCAAGCGCGTGCTGCCGGGGCTGTCGCAGATCCCGGCGTTCGCCGCGATGTTCGTCGCCGAGGCCCGGATCGCATCGCGGCTGTCCCACCCCAACATCGTCTCGGTGCTCGACTTCGCGCGCGACGCCGAGCAGCGACTCTACCTGGTCATGGAGTACGTCGATGGCAAGGACCTTGCGAGCCTGCTCGCGACCGGCGCGATCGAGCCCGGGCTGGCGATCTTCGTCCTGGTCGAGCTGCTGCACGCGCTCGGCTACGCCCACGATCTACCGGAGGGCGATGCGCTGTCCGCGCCCGCGATCGCAGGGGATGCCGCGCCGGCGGTCGGGACCGGCGTCATCCATCGCGACATCTCGCCGCAGAACCTGCTGCTGGGCTACGAGGGCGCGGTGAAGATCTCCGACTTCGGCCTCGCGAAGGTCCGGGCGGCGAGCGGCTGCGTGCGATCCGAGACCGTGCGCGGCAAGCCGAGCTACATGTCGCCCGAGCAGGCCGCCGGCGACCCGCTCGACGGCCGCTCGGACCTCTATGCCGCCGGCGTGATGCTGTGGGAGATGCTCGCCGACCGGCCGCTGTTCACCGGAACGCCGCGCGAGATCGTCAACCAGGTCATGTTCAGGGGCGTCGCGCCGCCGAGCCGGTTCCGCGGCGCGGTGCCGGCGGATCTCGAGGCGGTCGCGATGACCCTGCTCGCCTGCCGCCGCGAGGACCGCTACCCGACCGCCGGCGCGGCGATCGAGGCGCTGCTGCGCTGCGCCGATGCCCCGCGCGATGGCCGCGGCGCGCTGGTGCGGCTGCTCGCCGCGCGGTTCCCGGCCGCCGGCGGGCGCGGTCCGCGCGGGATCGTCGCCGCGAGCGAGCCGCGCGGGCGCGATCCGGTCACCGTCGCGGCGCCGCCGAGCGCGGCCGTGGTGCCGAGCGCGGCCGCGGCGGCGCGCGCGAGCGTTCCCGCGCGCCCGCACCGCCGGGTGTTCGCGGCCACGCTGGGCATGGCCATTCTATGTGCGGCCGTCGTGGGCGCGGTGCTGATGCGCGGCGAGGTCGCGCGGTCGCAGACCCCCGAGCGCGGCGCGCGGCCGAGCGAGGCGCGGTCCGCGCTGCCCGCGCTGCCCGCGCCGCCCGCGCCGCCGGCATCGGCGCCCGCCGACGCCGGGGTCGCCGCGATCCGCGACGCAGCGCGGCCGGCGTCGCCGGCGATCGCGCCGTCCGGGGACGCCGCGCCTCGCCCGGCGCACCGCGAGCGGGCGCGCGATGCCCGCACCGGCGAGCTCGCGATCATCGTGCGGCCGTGGGCGATGATCTGGCTCAACGGCAAGCCGAGCGGACAGACCCCGTTTCGCGCCGCGGTGCCGGTCGGTCGCTACCGCGTGCGGCTCGCCAATGACGACGTCGGCCGCCACGAGATCACGACGGTGACGGTCGAGCCCGATCAGACCGCGACCGTGGAGAGGCGCTGGTGACGCCGGCGGCGGGGCGGCGCCGGAGGTGCCGGCGCTGGATGATGCTCGCCGTCGTCGCGATCGCGGCGAGCCCGCGGCGCGGCCACGCCGACGATGGCTCGGTGGTGATCGGCGGCGCCGCCGAGGATCGCGATCGCAGCGTGGTCGGCGCGGCGGTCATCGCGATGGCACGCGAGGCCGGCTGGGCGGTGTCGCTGCGTGCCGGCGTCGCTCGGCAGCCGCGGGATCGGCCGGATCTTCGTGTTCGCGGTCGACCGCAGGCAGACCGCGAGCGGCGCGCCGATGGTCGTGCTCACCGCCAAGCTGATCGTGCGGGCGCCGCCGGCGCTCGCGGTGCGCCAGCGGCTCTGCGAGCACTGCGCCGACGACCGCCTGACCCACGCATCGACCGAGCTGGCGCGCCAGCTGCTCCAGGACCTCGCGGTGCGCAGCGGCCGCACCGTGCTCGACGTGACCTCGCTGCCGCCCGGCGCTCGGATCACGCTCGACGGCCAGCCGATCGGCGCGACCGATGCGACGTTCAACACGTTCCCCGGCGCTCACACCGTGGTGATCGAGAAGTCCGGATATCTCGCCGAGACCCGCTCGGTGATCGCCGAGGAGGGCAAGACCGCGGCGGTCGCGGTCGCGCTCGTGCCGGCCGACCATCCGGCCGAGGTGGGCGCGCGGCGCGCGCTGCGCGGTGCGCTGATCGGCGGGGGCGCGCTCGGCGTGATCGCCGGCGGCGTGCTGCTCGAGCTCGGCAGCCGGGGCGGCCCGCACGACAGGTACCGCTATGCCGGCGCGACGCCGGCGCGAGCCTCGGCATCACCCGTGGGGCGGTGGTCGCAGGATGGATCACCGCGTTCTGACGTCATCGCCCGATCTCGTCTGAGCTCGGTCGTCTCGCTCGTCTCGCTCTGGCTTCGCCCTGGCCTCGTTCCGGTCCGCCCTGGCGTTGTTCTGGCCCGTATCACCCGCAGGAGAAACACCATGTCGATTGCCCGTTCGATCGTTCGATCCGGATGCTTCGTCTCGCCGTTCGTGCTCATGCTGTGCTGCCAGCAGCTCAACCCCGAGTTCTGCGCGACGCACCCACAGGACGTCGATTGCGCCGGGGTAGGGATCGACGCCGGGTCGTGCACGAACGACTCGCAATGCGTGAAACCGACACCCGTATGTGATATAGCCAGGTCGATGTGTGTGCAGTGCACGGCGGCCGAGACGAACGCATGCGGGGCGTCGACCCCGGTGTGCGGCGCCGACGAGCAGTGTCACGCGTGCGCGGTCGATGCCGACTGCGCGTCGCTGACCTGTCTGCCCGACGGCTCGTGCGCCTCGGTGATCGACGTCCTGTACGTCAACCCCGACGGCAGCGACACCGCGACCTGCATGCCCGACGATCACTGCTCGCTCGCGCGCGGCCTCAGCTTGATCGACGGCACCAAGTCGACGATCCGGCTCGATGCCGCGCACTACGGCCTGCTCGGCACGCTCACGCTGCCCAACGATCTGCACCTCGTGGGGCGCGACGCGGTGATCGATCGCGACACCGGAGGCTCCGGCATCGCGCTCGCGATCCCCGACAGCACGACGATCTCGCTCGACTACGTCACGGTGCAGGGCGGGGACGGCTCCGGCGGGCACGGCATCCGCTGCACCAATGCCACGCTGACCTTGCGCGAGGTCACCGTCCAGGGCAACGGCGGCGCCGGGATTCACAGCACCGACTGCCAGCTGACGATCTCGCACTCCCAGATCGTGAGCAATCAGGGGATCGGCATCATGGTGATTGACGGCAGCCTCGCGCTGACCCGCTCGGTGGTGTTCGCCAACCAGGGCGGCGGGGTGTCGATCATCGGCGCGACGTACGATGTCGAGAATGACATCGTCATCAAGAACGGCGGGCCCAACAGCCTGTTCGGCGGCCTGGCGATCTCGCTGGTCGGCACGCCGGCCGTCCGCGTATTCAGCTTCAACACCGTCGCGCAGAACCAGGCGCCCATCGGAACGACGCCCGGTGTGCTGTGCAACGTCGTCACGACGCCCCTGGCGCTGTCCAGCAGCATCGTGTTCGACAACGGCGCCGGCACGCAGGTCGAGGGCACCAACTGCACGTGGAGCTACTCCGATATCGGGTCAGGCATTGTGTCCATTCCGGCAGGATCGTCCGGATCCGGCGGTTCCGGATCCGGCAACATCTCCAGCGCTCCGCTCTTCGTAGATCCCGTACACAACAACTTCCACCTCCAGGTCTCGTCGCCGGCACGGGACGCTGCCGATCCCGCCGCCACGCTCGCGGTCGATATCGACGGCGATTTCCGGCCGCAGGGCGCTGGTCGCGACATGGGGGCCGACGAGATCAAGTGATGCGACAACTCCTCCGGCACAAGGTCAGCGCGGGTGTGCTCGCACTCGCAGGCACGTGGACGCCCGCCGCGGCACAGGACGGACCTCCGTCGCTGGGCCCGTTGCGCGAGCACCCGATCATCGTGCTCGAGTCGTATGTCGGGCAGCGCCCGGCGAACGCGAACGCGATCATGGCGCCGCTGCTCGACGAGCTCGAGCAGCACGGCTTCGCCGCCCATCCGGCCTCGGTGCTCGAGCTGGTCGGCGGGCGCGCGCCGCGCCCCGGTGTGCTCGACAAGGACACCACCGCGGCCGAGATCACGCAGCCGGCCGAGTCGGGCTACGAGGCATACACGCGCGGCCGGTTCGCCGAGGCCGAGGCCGCGCTCAAGCTCGCGATCGAGCGGATCCACAGAAACCCCGCGCTGCTGGTGCTCGACACCAACAACCTCGAGGCGACGTTCAAGATCCTGGTCGCGCTCGCGCTGAGCCAGGCCAAGCGCGGCGACGCCGGCGGCAGCCTGGCGACGATGATCGAGCTGATCCGGACGTTCCGCGACCGACCGATCGCGCGCGTCGACTACGGTCCCGACGCCGAGCAGTTCTACCGCGCGGTCGCCCGGCAGGTCCAGGCGCTCGGCCGCGGCCAGCTATCGATCACCGTGGCCAACGATCAGGCCGTGATCTTCGTCGACGGCCAGATCCGCGGCCTGGCCCGGGCCGCGCTGACCGACCTGATCCCCGGCGTCTACCGCGTGTTCATCCAGGTCCCCGCGACGGCGGGGCGCCAGTACGAAGTCGAGGTCACCGCGGGGCACGCCACCGCGCTGCGGGTCGACTGGGAGCTCGACTCGGCGCTGTGGTTGACCGATGCCTGGGTCGGTTTCGTGTTCGCGACCGAGGCCGAGCGCGCCCGGCAGGCCGGCTTCGCCGCGGCGCTCGCGCGGCGCTGGCCCGGCGGGGATGCGCTCGCCGTGGTCGGCATGACGCAGCTGCAGGACCGGCCGGCGATCGTCGGTCGGCTGTACGATCCGACCGGGCGCGTCGTGCGCGGCGCCGCGGTCGTGCTCGACGGCGCCGACGAGCCCCGGCTGCGGGCGCTCGCGCGGTTCCTCGCGGACGGCATCGCGGGCGAGGGCGTCCGGGTGATCCAGGGCGGCGGTGCCGGCGACGCGGTCCCCCAGGGCACGGTCGGCGCGCGGCTCGCGCCGCGGCTCCTGGTCGGCGCCGGTGCCGCGGCACTGCTCGCCGGCGGCGTGCTGTACGCGATCGATCAGGATCCCGGCGCGACGCCGAGCCCGATGGTCCGCAACACCGCACCCGCCGGGATCGCGGTCGGTGCGGTCGGGCTCGCCGCGATCAGCGTCGGGATCTGGATGTGGGGAGCGCGCGGCGGCTCATCGCCGCTGGTCGCGATCGGGAGCTCGGGTGGCTTCATCGGCTGGGGAGGTGCCCTGTGATGATGAGCGGTGCCGGCGCGTCGACGAGGACCCTCGTGCTGCCGGCGCCGCCCGTGGCTGCGTGCACGGTGGGTGCAGCGCATACCTGTGCGCTGCGGCTCCACGATCCCTCGGGCCGGGTATCGCGGGTCCACGCCTGCCTGGTCCACGACCAGAACCGCTGGCTGCTGCGCGACCTCGGCAGCAAGAACGGGATGCGGCTCGACGGCGCGCGCCGCGCCCAGATCATCCTCGAGCCCGGGATCGAGATCGGCATCGGCGGCCTCACGCTGATCGCCGAGAGCGGCCGCTCGATCGCGCTGCGCGGCTTCTTCGCCCGCCTGCTCGGCTGGCGCGGCGACCGCATCGAGGTGGTCGACCACGCGCTGCGATCGATCCGCATGGCCGCGACCCGCCGCATCGAGCTGGTGCTGTGCGGCGACGGGGATCTGGTCCCGATCGCGCAGTCGATCCACCACCACGCGCTCGGCGAGGGCCGCCCGTTCATCGTGTGCGATCCGCGGCGCCGCGAGGGCAAGGCCACGGTTCGCGCGGCGGAGAACTACGAGAGTGGGATGCAGGCGCTCGCCGCCGCGCGCGGCGGCACGCTATGCGTGCGGACACGGCGGTTCCCGCGCGATTTCGACCAGGTGATCGCCGCACTTCGCGATCCCGACATGCGCGTCCAGCTCGTGGTCTGCGCCGACTCGCCGGAGGAGTGCAAGGCCCACCTCGCCGTACCGATCACGGTGCCGCCGTTGACCGACCGCACGGCCGAAATCGACCGGATCATCACGGAGTACGCCGAGGAGGCGATCGCCAGGCTCGGCCTGCCCCGCAACGGTTTCCCGGGGGTCGACCGCGCCTGGGTGCGGGAGCATGCGGCATCGTCGCTGCCCGAGATCGAGAAGGGGACGCTCCGGCTCGCCGCGCTCCGTCATTCCCCCAACCTGACCCATGCCGCAGCGCGGCTCGGGATGGCCCCGGTGTCGCTGTCGCGCTGGATCGACCGCCGCCAGCTCCCCATGGCGGTGGTCCCGTAGTCCGGACAGCCAACCGAGGTGTCGGCGCCTCTGTCAAGTGCAAACACCGGTGATCGGCTCGACGATGTGGCGGACCGCCTGAACGTGCTTTGTGGATGATCCTATGCGCCGCGCGATCGCGGTGGGAGTAGGCTGGCCGCGATGCCGCGCGACGCTTCAGCAGGCCTCGTTGTTCGATCGGATCTGACGTTCAACGGCGTGAAGGTGTTCTCGGCGACGATGTTCGCCGCACGGGACCAGCTGGGCGAGACCGTGACGGCGTGGCTCGCGGCGCATCCGCAGCTGCTCGTGACCGACATCATCGTCACGCAGTCGAGCGATAGCCAGTTTCACTGCGTCGCGATCACGGTGTTTTACTGGGAGCGCCTCGCGACACGCTGAGTCCTTGCCCGACCCTGGTCTATCGTCGCATCATGGGCGTCGGGGTGTCCGTCAGGCGCTGTTGCTGCAGCACCGTCGGGTCATGGCCATGGCACTGCGCGCGTTGATCATCGAGGACGATGTGGCCGACGCCGAGCTCGTGATCCGGGAGCTCGGGCGCGAGCGGGAGCTCACCGTCGAGATCGCGGCGACCGCCGCGGCGACGCGCGAGGCGCTGGCGCGCGGCCGCTGGGACCTCATCCTCGCCGACTGGTCGATCCCGGGGTTCGGCGCGCTCGAGGTGCTCGCCATCGTCCGCGAGCTCGGCCTCGACACGCCGGTGATCATCGTCTCGGGCTCGATCACCGAGGACGTCGCGGTGTCGGCGATGCGAGCGGGCGCGCGCGACTTCGTGCGCAAGGACCGCCTGTCGCGCCTCGTGCCGGCGATCGAGCGCGAGCTGCACGAGGCCGAGGCCCGGAGCGCGCGGCGCCGCGCCGAGCGCGAGGTCCGCGACTCCGCCGAGTGCTACCGCCAGCTGTTCGAGAGCAGCCCGCTGCCGATGTGGGTCTACGACACCGACACGCTCGGCTTCCTCGCGGTCAACGACGCCGCGCTCCGGCGCTACGGCTATACGCGCGACGAGTTCCTCGCCCGCGCGCTCACCGATCTGCGGCCCGCCGAGGACCACGTCCGGCTGCGCGAGAACGTCGCGGAGCGCGATGACGGCCTGCGGATCTGGCGCCACCTGACCAAGTCCGGCGAGACCCTCGCCGTCGAGATCACCGCGCACGATCTCGCGTTCGAGGGCCGGCGCGCCCGCCTGGTCCTGGCCAACGACGTCACCCAGCGCCAGCGGCTCGAGGACCAGCTGCGCCAGTCGCAGAAGATGGAGGCGGTCGGCCGCCTCGCCGGTGGCATCGCCCACGACTTCAACAACATCCTGAGCGTGATCCTGAGCTACGGCGAGACCTTGCTCGAGGTGCTCGAGCCCGGCGAGCTGCGCGACGACATCGAGCAGATCCGCAGCGCCGGCCAGCGCGGCGCGGCGCTGACCCGCCAGCTCTTGATGTTCAATCGCCAGCAGCTCGTCGAGCCGCGCGTGCTCCAGCTCAACGACGTCCTGGCGGACATGACCCGGATGCTGCAGCGGCTGCTGCGCGCCGACATCGAGCTCGCGGTGCGCGCGGCGCCCGATCTCGGCTCGATCCATGCCGACCAGGGGACCATCGAGCAGGTCGTGATGAACCTGGTGGTCAATGCCGGCGACGCGATGCCCGCGGGCGGCAAGCTCACGGTGACGACCGCCAACGTCGTGCTCGATCGCGGCTATGCCGCCGACCATCCCGGCGTCACCCCCGGCCGTTACGTCATGCTCGAGGTCCGCGACACCGGCACCGGCATGGATGACGCCACGCTGGCGCGGATCTTCGAGCCGTTCTTCACCACCAAGGAGCGCGGCCGCGGCACCGGCCTGGGGCTGTCGGTGGTGTTCGGCATCGTCCAGCAGTGCCAGGGCCACATCTGGGTCGACAGCGAGCCAGGCGGGGGCACGGCGTTCAAGATCTACTTGCCGCGCGTCGACGCGATCGCGGCCGACCAGCCGCAGCCCCGCCGCGCGGCGACGCTGTACGGCAGCGAGACCGTGCTCCTGGTGGAGGATGACGCCCAGGTTCGCGAGGTCGCGCTCGCGATCCTGCGCCGCCACGGCTATGCGGTGATCGCGGCGTGCGACGGTGACGAGGCGGTCCGGTCGTGCGAGGCGCACTCTCACCCGATCCACCTCCTGCTGACCGACATGGTGATGCCCGGGATCACGGGCCACGAGCTGGCCGAGCGGCTGTTGCGGATCCGGCCCGGGATGAAGGTGCTGTGCATGTCGGGCTACAGCGACGCCGGTGGCGCGGGGAGCGGCGCTGCGATCGCGCGGCTGCAGAAGCCGTTCACCGCGGAGTCGCTGGCGACGAGCGTGCGGCACGTGCTCGATGGCGGATCGACGCCGGGGCCGCAGCGGTGACCGGCCGCTGCCGGCCGGATGCAGCAAAACGCGCCACGGCCGCTGCCCGGCCGGAACCTGATGATCCGTATAGTCAGCGGACCCGGGAGGCAGTAGGTCTTGGACGGACCGGCGCGGGTAGTCGAGAACGCCGATTACAGCGGACATCAAGGATTACAGGATGGGGTCCAGCGATCTCCTGGCCGAATTGACGGCGCGGCTCGCGTCGACGGCGCGACTCGACGAGATCGCCGACATGGTGGCGCAGCAGATCCTGGCGCTCGGTTTCGGCGGCGTGTGGATCGCAGTGCTCGACGAGCCGACCGGCATGCTGTCGACGCTCAAGTCGGTGGTCGACGGCGTCGACATCACAGACGCGCATCCCAAGATCTCCAGGCTCGACCTGCGCCAGCCGATCGGCCACGGGTTTCGCGAGCACCGGATGTTCAACGTCGCCGATCCGAGCGTGATGCAGGCGTTCGACCGCGACGACGACGTGCTGCCGCCCGACCAGCTGGCGCTGCCCCGCGCGGTCTACGACCACCTGCGCGGACATCCGCTCGCGTCGGGCCCCTTGTTCGGCAGTCGCGGCCAGCCGGTGGGCGCGCTGGGGCTCACGTCGTATCGCGGCGCCGAGCCGATCCCCGACGAGATGCTGTCGCAGGGCCTCCTGCCCACGTTCATGGACCACCTCGGGATCGCGATGGAGCGCGCGGTCCTGATCGAGCAGCTCGACGCCAGCCTCAGCAAGGCGCAGGCGACGATCCTCGCCGACGCGCGGATCAAGGCGGTCGGCGAGGTCGCCGCGGCGGTCGCTCACGACCTCAACAACCTCGCCGGGATCGCGCTGCTCGCGGTCAGCGCAGGGCTGCGGTCTCCCGCCGACGCGTTCGACATGCTGCCGCGGATCGAGCGCGCGACCCGCGCGATCGGCGATCTGGTGGCGCGCCTGCAGCGGCTCGCGCGGCCGGCCGCGAGCGAGCCCGAGCTCGCCAACCTGCAGCAGATCGTCGACGACATCCTGATCATGATCAAGCCGATGCTGCACGAGCAGTCGATCGAGGTCGACGCCGAGCTGCCGGCGGTGCGCCTGGTGCGCTGCGACGCGGTGCTGGTCCACCAGGTCGTGCTCAACCTCGTGGTCAACGCGACCGATGCGCTCGCCGAGGTGCCGGCCGATCGCCGCCGGATCCAGATCCGCCTGCGCGACGACGACGGCACCGTCCGGCTCACCGTCGCGGACACCGGCCCGGGCATCGCGCCCGAGATGCTGACCCAGCTGTTCCAGCCGTTCGTCACCACCAAGCGCAACGCCCACCTCGGGCTCGGCCTGGCCGCGGCGCACGCCTCGCTCCAGCTGTTCGGCGGCCAGATCGAGGGTCACAACGCGGCGAGCGGCGGCGCGGTGTTCGAGGTCACGCTGCCCGTGGCGCCGCCGGGGACGCCGGCCAGGACCAGCGAGCCGCCGCGCCCCCGGGCCGCGCCGGCCGCGCGGAGCGCGCGGATCTTCGCGATCGACGACGACCCCGACGTCGTCGACATCATCCAGGTCTACCTCGAGCCGCTCGGCTACGTGGTGTCCACCGCGACCGGCTCGACCGAGGCGATCGAGATGGCGCGATCGCAGCCGTTCGACCTCGTGCTGTGCGATGTCGGCATGCCCAGGCAGAACGGGATCGAGGTGTGCCGCGCGCTGCGCGAGACCGGCTACCGCGGCAAGCTCGTCCTGATGACCGGCTGGGAGAACTACGGCTCGAGCGACGAGCAGCGCGCGGTGGCGTGCGACGCGCTGCTCAAGAAGCCGTTCGTCGGCGCGGAGCTGATCCAGGTGATCGACGCGCTGCTCGGCGGCCGGCCAGCGGCGCCGTCCTGACGGGCTACGCGCCGGAGCAGTGCCGCTTCACCGCGTCGATCAACAGGGGGCCTTCCCGCCCCCTCTGCACCGGCAAAGCCGGCGCATTCACCCCTCCGCGCGTCGCGTCGCGCGGTCAGGCTCGACTGGTCACGAATCAACGCGACCATCCTTCGCACCGGAGCAGTGCCGCTTCACCGCCTCCATCAGCGGCCGCATCCCGAGCGGCTTGCGCAGATGGTCGACCGCGAGCGCGCGCGCCTGGACCTCGACGTCGTTGTACGCCGAGATCACGATCACCGGGATCTCGGTCCACGCCGGGTTCTTGAGCTGCTCCTCGCGGAAGCCCCGGCCGTCCATCACCGGCATCATCAGATCGAGCAGGATCAAGCACGGCGGCGGCGCGCTGGTGCGCAGGACGTCGAGCGCCTCGCGGCCGTTGCTCGCGCCGATCGCCTGATAGCCGTGATCCTCGAGCAGCTCGACCACGGTGTCGCGAATATCGCGGTCGTCGTCGACGACCAGCACCCGGTGGCTCATCACGCGACCAGGTCCGGGCTCGTGGCCGCGAGCGGCAGGCGAACGGTGAAGCGGGCGCCCCCGCCGGTCGTGTTCTCGGCGGTGACGGTGCCGCCGTGAGCCTCGGTGATCTGGCGCACCACGTAGAGCCCCAGGCCCAGGCCGCCGAAGTGGCGCATCGACGCGCCGCGCTCGAAGCGCTCGAAGATCCGCGACAGCTGGCCCTCGGGCAGCCCCGGGCCGGTGTCGCGGACCTCGATGACGACGTCGCCGGCGTCGCGCGCCACGCTGACCGCGATCGGCGAGCCGGCGGCGTGGCGGATCGCGTTCGACACCAGGTTGGTCACGACCTGATCGATCCGCGAGCGGTCCCACGTGCCGATCGCGTGGTCGGCGCTGATCGACAGCGCGCAGCCCGCGACCGCGGCGGTCTCGTGCAGGCGATCGACCGCGGTCGCGACGATGTCCGCGGCGTCGGCCTGCTCGAGGTGGAGCGAGAACTGGCCGGTCACGATGCGCGCCACGTCGAGCAGCGCCTCGACCAGCTCGGTCAGCCGCCGCCGGGCGCGATCGGCGCGGTCGAGCTTGGCCAGCGTGGCCGGATCGTGGCTGCCGATCTGCTCGCGCAGCGCCTCGAGCTGGAGCTGCAGCACGGTGAGCGGGGTCTTGAGCTCGTGCGACGCCAGCGACAGGAACTCGTCGCGCAGCCGGACCGCCTCCTGGGCGTGGGCGAGCCGGACGCGCTCCTCCTCGAGCTGGCGCCGCTCGGTGAGGTCGCGCGTGATCTTGGCGTAGCCGATCAGGGCGCCGCTCGCGTCGCGCAGCGCGGTGATCACCGCGTTGGCCCAGAACCGCGAGCCGTCCTTGCGCAGCCGCCAGCCCTCGTCCTCGGAGCGGCCGTCGCGCATCGCGACGCGGAGCTCGTGCTCGCACTTGCCGGCGCGGACGTCGGCCTCCGGATAGAACACCGAGAAGTGCTTGCCGATGATGTCGCGCGCGGCATGGCCGTTGATGCGCTGCGCGCCCGCGTTCCACGTCGCGACCTTGCCGCTCGCGTCGAGCAGGAAGATCGCGTAGTCCTTGACGCTCTCGATCAGGAGCTGGAAGCGCTCCTCCTGCTGGCGCGTCACCTCGCGATCGGTGCGAACGTCGGGAGCGCGCGCAGCGTCGGAGCCGTGGACCCGGCCGTTCAGCTCGCCGGCCGCCGCGGCAGGCTCGGCGCTCGGGCTCGGCGCAGCGGCGTCGAACGTCGCGACCTGGGCCTCGCCGCTGGCCCGGCGCGGCAGGTGGAAGCGAAACGCGGTCGTGCCTTCCGCCGAGTCGGCCGAGATCGCGCCGCCGTGTGCCCGCACGATATGGTCGGTGATGAACAACCCGAGCCCCAGACCCTGGCTGCGCAGCGCCTTCTGGTGCGATCCGCGGAACGGCGAGAACAGGATCGGGATCAGCTCGGGCGGGATCGTGCCGCGGTTGGCGACCTCGACGTGGATCGCCGCCGGCGCGCTGCCGTCGATGCGGATCGCCAGCGGCGTGTCGGGCGAGCCGTGCTGGACCGCGTTACCGATCAGGTTCGAGAACACCTGCGACAGCCGGTTGGCGTCGTACTCGCCGCGGACATCGCCGCGGATCTCGAGCTCGATCTTCCACTCCGGCCGCGCGAACCGGACCTCCTCGATCACGTCGCGCGCGATCTCGGCGACCTCGGTCGGCCGGCGCTCGAGCTCGATCCCGCCGTCGGCGCGCGCCCGCGCGAAGTCGAGCAGCTGGCTGTTCATGCCCTGCATGCGGTCGGCGCTGTTGAGCATGCGCTCGATCGTCCGCACGCCCTTGGGGTCATCGACGTAGCCGAGCAGCAGCTGGCCCGCCATGACGATCGTGCTGAGCGGGCCGCGCAGGTCGTGGCCGACGATGCCGGCGAACATGTCGTTGAGCCGGACGGTCCGGCTGAGGTCGGCGATCAGGCGATCGCGGTCGCGCTCGGCGCGCTTCTGCTCCGTGATGTCGCGGGCGAAGCAGCGGGTCGCGATCTGCTTGCCGTCCTGGACCAGCATGTTCGAGTTGATCAGGACGTGGCGGATCGTGCCGTCCTTGGCGCGCAGCCGCAGATCGCGATCGCGCAGCGTCTCGCCGTGCGTCACGCGGTCGAGCATGTCGAGCAGCACGTCGGGATCGGCCGCGAAGCGCACCATCGGCTGTCCGACGTACTCCTCCGCGGTGTAGCCGAGCAGGTCGAGCTCGGCGCGGTTCGCCCACAGGATCGTCCCGGCCGCGTCGACGCTGTGGATCGCCACCGGCGCGTGATCCAGGAACTCGGCGAGCGCGCCCGTCGGGTCGAAGCGGTCGAGGGGCTGGTGGTTCGCGGTCTCCGTGGTCATTGGCGTACGACACCCTTGGTGATTGGCGGGGGCAACCCTATGGCAGACCCGCACGTGCGACGCATGCAGGTTCCGTGCACCGGCCCGATGCCGTAACCGCGGAAATGAGGCAATTTTCAGGGAGGACCAGCTCCCCGTACTGTCGCGTCGCCGCACGGTGTGCTCGGACGCCACGGCGGGGGCCATCGCAGCCGTGCTACGGTGTCGCGGTGGGCATCACCCGGCGCATCCTCGAGAGCGCGCAATCCGGGCTCTCTCGGCTCACGTCGCTGGTGATCGTCGATGACGAGCCGCTGAGCCATGTCGAGGGCCCGGCCCTGCAGGCCGAGCTGACGGTGCGCAAGGCCGCGCGCGAGCGTGCGCCGCGTCCACCGCAGGACAACCCGCTGGCGAAGCTCGCGAGGTCCGATCCCGCGGCGCGATCGGCGCGGGCGGCGGCGGCCGGCGAGCGGGCCTCGCGGATCCACCGCGAGCGCGACGAGCGTTCCGCGCGCCAGCGCGCGGCGGCCGACGAGGCGTTTCGCCGGATGAAGGAGCAGGCGGCGCGCGCAGCGAGCGCGTCGAGCACAGCGGGCACGAGCAGCGGCACAGCCTCGAGCGGGCGCAGCCACAGCGCGCGTCCGCCGCGGCCGGGCAGCACCGACGCGCAGCTGCTCGAGTGGTACCGCGTGCTCGATCTCCAGGTCGGGGCGGACCTCGCGCAGATCAAGACCTCGTATCGCCAGCTGATGCGCAAGTATCACCCCGACATGCACGCCGGCAATCCGCACAAGCAGAAGGCGGCGACCGAGCTGTCGATGCGCGTGACGACCGCGTACAACGGCCTGCTG
>VBLP01000241.1 GCA_005887925.1 Deltaproteobacteria bacterium
ATGCGGACCTCGGGGTCGACCAGCGCGTCGATCTCGGCGAGCTGGGCGCGCAGCCGGGCGAGGTCGAGCCCGCCCGCGTAGGTCGCGGCCGCCGAGTGGTCGGTGATCGTGATCGCGTCGAAGCCGAGCTCGGCGGCGGCGTGCGCCATCTCGCCGATCGTCGCCTTGCCGTCGCTGTAGGTCGTGTGGCAGTGGAACGCGGTGGTGATGTCGTCGGCCGTGATCAGATCGCTGAAGTCATCGCCCGCGACCGCGGCTGCCACCTCGTCGCTGCCGTCGCGCAGCTCGGGCGGGATCCACGGCATGCCGAGCGCGCGGTAGATCATCCGCTCGTCGCCCGCCTGGAGGATCGCGAGGTTCATGCCGCGGGCCGCCCCGCGATCGCGGAGCTGGGCGACGTGATCGGTCGAGCCGGTCGCGACGATCTGCGTCCAGCCCAGCTGGTTGCGCGGCGCGACGTGGACCTCGGCGCGCAGGCCGCCGGCGAGGTAGCCGATGATCGGCGCGCCGGCGTCGCCGCGATCGATCGACGTGACCAGCGCGAACCGGGCGAGTCGATCGGCCACCGCATCGCGGTGATCCGAGGCCACCGCGTAGGCCAGGTGATCGATGATCTCGCACGACCGCCGCACCGGTCCGCAGGTCTCGACCGCGGACACCGCCGGATCGCCGCGCAGGTGGTGCGCGAGCGACGCCGCGTGGTTCTCGGCGTCGAGCAGCAGCATGCGCGCGCCCTGCAGCCGGCGCTCCTCGATCGCCTGCAGGATGCGCTGCTCGCTGACCTTGCCGAAACCGGGCAGCTCGCGGAGCGCGCCGGCGTGGCACAGCGCCGCCACCGCGTCGAGGTTGGCAGGCGCGAGCGCCTGGTAGATCTTGCGCGCCTTGATCACGCCGACCTTGGGGAGCTGGGCGAGCTCGATCACCACCGCCGGCCATTGCTCGCGCAGCCGCTCGATCACCGCGACCGTTCCGCGCCGCGCGAGCTCGGCGATCACCCGGGCGATCGACGGCCCGACGCCGGGGAGCTCCTCGAGCCGGCCCTCGTCGAGCAGCCGGTGCAGCCCGTTGGCGGCCTCCACTGCCTTCGCGGCGCGGTCGTAGGCGAATGCGCGATGGCGGTCGCCGTCGAGCTCGTAGTACACGGCGAGCTCGCGCAGGAGAGCAGCGATCGTCGCCGGTTCCATCACCACGGTGGTACGCTACAGCCCGCCCGGCGTCGAGAGCGCCGTGTCACGCGCGCCGGCCGAGAGGTCGGCCAGCTGGCCGCCGCGATCGCCGCCGGTCGGCCATGTCATCGCGCTGCGCGGCGTGGCCGGCGTGGGCGGGGGTGGGACCGGCGCGGCGGGCGCGGGCGGCGGCGTGGGCGCCGGTGCCGGCGTCGGTGTGGGTGGTGCGGTCGGTGCGGGCGGCGGCGTCGGCGCGGGTGCCGCGGCGGGCGGCGGCGCGGGTGCCGTCGCCGGCGGCGGTGCGCTGGACTGGCTCGGTGCGCCCGTCGCGGGTCCGACCGGCGTCGGGCGCCCGTTCCCGGTGCCCGGACCGTTGGGCCCGGCGGCGCCGGTCGTCGGGCCGGTCGGGCTGCTCGCGCTCGGGGCTGCACCCGCCGGTGCCGGTCCGGTCGTGACGCCGGGGATCACGACCATGCCCTGCGACGCCGGCGCGGGCGTCGAGCTCGACGATGCGGCGCCGGTGCTCGGTGCCGGCCGGGCCACCGTGACCGGCTTGCTCTGCAAGCGCACCGAGACCTCGGTGACGCCGGGTTCCTTGGCCAGCGGCGCGCTGGGGTTGCTCGGGCCCGGCGCGGTCGATTCACCGAGCATCGGGCCGATGGGCTCGACACGTTGCGCGGCAGGTCGCGCGCACGCCACGCAGCCGGCGATCACGGCGATCCACGCGCCTCGGAGCGCTCTGGAGGTCATGGCTCATCGCGCTGCGAGCCGCGTGCCTGCGCTGTCTGCGAGATCTCCGGCGTGCGCCGGCGCGCGATCGGTCCGTCGCGGCGCTGGTACAGCGGTCGCAACACCCGACGGCATGCCCGCACGCGCCATCGACACCGCGACCCTGACATTCGGCCTGGTCGCGATCCCGGTGAAGATCTACGCGACCGGCGAGCGGTCGCACGAGGTCCATTTTCACTTCGTGCACGAGGGCTGCGGCGAGCGCCTGCACCAGCAGTACGTCTGCGCGCGCCACGGGCCCGTCACGCGCGACGAGATCACCCGCGGCTACGAGCTCACCCGCGGCAACTTCGTCGAGCTATCGCGCGACGAGCTCGATGCGCTCGAGGCGGTCGCATCCGACGAGATCACGATCGAGGAGTTCGTGCCGGCCGCTGCCGTCGATCCGCTGCTGATCGAGCACAACTATTACCTCGGCCCCGGCAAGGGCGGCGACCGCGCCTATCGCCTGTTCGCCGACGCGCTCGCCGACGCCGAGCTCGTGGCGATCGCCAGCTACGCCGCGCGCGGCAAGCAGTACATCGTCGAGCTCGCGCCTTACCAGACCGGCCTCGCGATGCATCAGCTGCACTACGCCGACGAGATCAAGCCGTGGAGCGAGATCCCGGCGCCGCCGCGCGGCAAGCCCGCCGCCGCCGAGCTCGCCCTCGCGCGCAAGGTCATCGACAACCTCCGCCGCGACCGCTTCGATCCCTCGCGCTACAAGGACGAGGTCAAGGACCGCGTCCGCGCGCTGATCGCCAGCAAGGCCAAGGGCGGCGAGATCACCGCACCGCCCAGCGTCGAGCGGGCTCCCGTCACCGACCTCATGGCCGCGCTCAAGGCCTCGCTCGGCGCCCAGTCGCAGTCCCCGCACAACGGCAAGGGCTCGCACGGCAGTGCGCGCAGCAACGGCAAGGGCTCGCACGGCGGCGCGCGGGGCAACGGCAAGGGCTCGCACGGCGACGCGCGCGGCAACGGCAAGGTCAGCCGGACAAAGCGGCGCGGGCCGCGCGTGACAAACCGGCAGTCGGCCCACGCGCCGGCGGCGCGGTCCCGTCCCCATCCGCGCCGCGCGGCATCCCGCAGCCGCGCGCATCGCTGACGCACTCGCCGACGCCCGCCGTCCGTCGCGGCGTCAGGAGAACGCGTACACGCGAGCTCGCCGGGGGCGGCTACGCGGATGGGTGTCGGAGCCGCGCCCGCCGAAGAAACCACCGACGCCTGCCGTCCGTCGCGGCGTCAGGAGAACGCATACACGCGAGCTCGCCGGGGGCTGCTACGCGGATGGGTGTCGGAGCCGCGCCCGCCGAATCACCACCCGTCCTGCGCGGGCCCCGCGAGGTATGTGCGGAGCAAGACCCGGCCAATCGTAATCACGGTCGCGGCGTCCGACCCCATCCGCTCGCGGCCGCCCCCGGCGAGCCTCGCGTTGACGTCTCGCCGTCGGCCTCAGCGGGCCGCGCGTCGCTGCGCGGAGAGGGATGTCGTCACCCGGTGCCCAACCGATCAAGTACCTGGCGAGCTACTAACCCCTACCTGGCGAGCTACTAACCAGCGCTCACCTGAGATGAGCCCGGATCGCGAGCAGTTTTCGCGAGGTCGAGACGCCCCGACGACGGACTACCGGGCGTAATTCGAGGAGGGGGCAACGAAAGAGATCGCGAAAAATGCGATGCGAGGCGGGTCAGATCAGGTGAGCGCTGGGGCACCGCGAAATTCACTTCCCTCCGTGCGTCGCGTCGCGCAGTCGGATTCGACACTGCCGCGCAGGTTACTTGCGCAGGATCGGTTCCATGCCTGCGTCGGTGCGAATGCCGCCGTCGGGAACGGGCGGCAGCCGGGTCGCATCGGAAACGCCGGCATCGCCGGGCGCACCCGGTCGTGGCGGGCTCGGTGGATTTCCGGTCGGCGGCGGCGGTGATCCAGGCGGCTGTGGGGATCCCGGAGCGCCCGGCGCCGGTTGCGGTGAGCCGGGAGGCGGCGAACCGGGCGGTGGTGCGCCCGAGCCAGGCTGCTGCGGAGCGCCCGGGGCCGGTGGCTGCGGAGCGCCCGGCCGGGGCGGACCGCTCGGCGGCGGCGCACTTCCCGGCGGCGGCGCGGCACCGGGCTGCTCCGAGGCGGCGAATACCACCTGCACGCCCTGGGCGGTGCCCAGCGTACCGCCGACCGGCGGTGATGCCGGCTTTGCGGGGTAGGCGTCGTCGCCCGCGTCATCGGGGATGCTCCCCGAGTAGCCCGCGTTCGGGCCCGGGGCCGGAAGGCCATTGGGCGCGATGAGATCGGGCCGCGGCGGAGCGGGAGCTTCCCCGCGTCCTGTGTGAGAGCCGCAGGCGATCACGAGGGCGCCGGCGAGCGCGCCGGATGCGGAGAGAGGAACCAGCAAGCGAATCAAGCGCGTCATGACGGACCTTCCTTCAGGGAGTAGATGCGACTGCCATGCCCGCGGACGGCAGCCGGAACCTCTGCGCGCACCCGCCACGGTGTGCGCCGCTGCGCTGCGCAGGGACCCGCGCTTCTGACGGGGTCTCGCCCTCGCTCTACCCGGCGCCCACCGATCCGACTCGCGTGTTCCGCGATCGCTTCGCTGGCTCTCGTCGAGCTACGCCGGGTAGTTCTTCGTCGGGACGCTTCGACGCTGCCCGGACTGCGGCGTAAGCGCGCGTGGTGGCGTTCTGCCGGGCCCGCGGTCAGATCCGCGACGGCCGGTCTCGACGCTCGACCTCTGGCCGATTCACTTTCATGTCGACCCGCGACCGCGCATCGCCGCGCGGATCTCGCAGCCGTGGGGTGTGGCGTTCGGCCGGTCCGACCGCGCAACCCCGCGGGACTGCCGGACAACCGCTGCTGCTCCACGCTGCGTTGCGCGCCGCGCGATCTGAACGTAAATTCATCCACGTGAATCTGGATTCACCTCGGCGAAAGGCGCGGCGTGTCTCGCAGACGCGGCCGGCGCGCGTCGCGTCCCGCAGCGAGCTGCGCAGCCAGATGCGCCGCACCGTGCGCGAGACCGTGCGCGGCGCGATCCTCGACGCCGCCGAGGAGCTGATCGCGCGCCACGGCCTGCACGACGCCGCGCTAGTCCAGATCGCCCGGCGCGCCGGGGTCGCGGTCGGCACGCTGTACAACTACTTCACCGATCGCGATGCGCTGATCCGCGACCTGTTCGAATCGCGACGCGCCACGCTGCGGCCGCGATTGCTCGCCGCGATCACCGGCGGCGACGAGCTGGCGTTCGAGCCCCGGCTGCGCCGGTTCGTGCGCGAGGTGTTCGAGGCGTTCGAGTCGCACCGCGGCTTCCTCAAGCTCGCGATCGAGAACGAGCACGCCAAGCCGTCGGGGTCGACCACGCCGCAGGATCTGCTCGCCGGTGTGCGCGACATCGTCGCCGCCGGCGTGCGCGAGGGTGCGGTGCCGGCCGATCGCGCCGAGCTCCTGCCGCTCGTGATCACCTCGGTCATCAAGTCGATCATGGTGCACCGCATCCAGGCCGGCGGCGAGCTGGCCGGCGATGCCGAACCGCTGGTCGACCTCGTCCTGGGCGGCGTGCGGAGCGTGTCGATCGCGCTCGGCTCCGTGATGGCGACGATCGACACCTCGATCGTCAACGTCGCGATGCCGCAGATCCGCGGCGAGCTCGGCGCGTCGCTCCAGGAGATCACCTGGATCACCACCGGCTACATGATCGCGATGGTCCTGATCATGCCGCTGACGGGCTTCCTCGGCTCGTTCTTCGGCCAGAAGCGGGTCTACATCGCGTCGCTCGTGCTGTTCACGGTCGGCTCGCTGCTGTGCGGCACCGCGCGCTCGCTCGAGATGCTGGTGCTGTGGCGGATCGTGCAGGGCATCGGCGGCGGCGCGCTGCAGCCGACCCAGCAGGCGATCCTGCGCCAGACGTTCCCGCCCGCCGAGCAGGGCATGGCGATGGCGGTGTTCTCGATGGTGATCATGGTCGGCCCGGCGGTCGGCCCCGTGCTCGGCGGCTGGATCACCGACGATTACTCGTGGCCGTGGATCTTCTTCGTCAACCTCCCGGTCGGCGTGCTCGGCATCTACCTCACGTTCCGCAACGTGATCGAGCCGGCCGACGTGCTCGCCGCCAACCGGGCGCGCGCCGCGATCGCCCGCCGGCACCTCGACTGGGCCGGCATCGCGCTGATGGCAATCGCGATCGGCGCGCTGCAGTACGTCCTCGAGGAAGGCCCGCAGAACGACTGGTACGACTCGACCGCGATCCTGGTCCGCGCCGGTCATCGACCTGCGGATGTTCCGCGACCCGACGTTCGCGTCGGGCACGTTCATCGCCGGGCTCGTGTTCGCGATGCTGATGGGCTCGATGTTCCTGCTGCCGGTGTTCACCCAGGAGATGATGCGGTTCACCGCGACCGAGTCCGGCATCGTGCTGTTGCCGCGCACGATCGCGATGATGATCGCGTCGCCGTTCGTCGGCCGGCTCTACAACCAGGTCCGGCCGTCGTGGCTGGTCGGGTTCGGCATGGTGATGACCGCGCTCGGCTGCTGGATGCAGGCCGACATCAACCTGGCGACCTCGACCCACGACCTCCTGTGGCCGCTCGCGATCACCGGGATCGGCTTCGCGTTCCTGTTCGTGCCGCTGACCACAGCCGCGCTGTCGAACATCCCGCGCCACGAGCTCGCCGGCGCCGCGGGCGTCAACAGCTTCGTGCGCCAGGTCGGTGGCTCGGTCGGTCTGTCGATCTTCGCCAACCTGTTCACCACCTATGGCCAGCGCGCCGCCACCGGCCTGGCGCAGAACGTCAGCGAGCTGCGTCCCGAGGTCGCGGCGCAGGTGGCGACGCGTGCCAAGCTCCTCGGCGGTGGCATGACCGGCGACATGGCCCACGCGATGACCCAGCAAGCGCTCGCGGTCCGGACCCACATCCAGGGCACCGTGATCGGCTTCGACAAGACCTTCATCCTGCAGGCGATCGCATTCCTCATCGTGATCCCGCTGCTCGTGTTCCTGCGCGTCAAGCGCATCCCGCCCGCGGCCGCCCCCGAGGCGCCTCGGGAAGTCGCCATGCATCTGGAGTGAGAGATGGAAGCCGCCACCAAGGATACCGCCGCACAGCTCGCGCGCCGCCGCCGCGCCCGGAATGCCTATCTGATCCTCGCAGCCGTCGCGGCGATCGTCGCGATCGCCTGGTTCGGCCACCGCTGGTGGACGCATGGCAAGCAGGACACCGACGACGCCCAGGTCGAGGGCGATGTCGTTCTGGTCGCGCCCCGGGTCGGCGGCGTGATCAAGGCCGCCCGCGTCCACGACCACCAGGCGGTCAAGGCCGGCGATGTCCTGTTCGAGCTCGATCCGATCGACCTCGACGTCGAGGTCGCGCGCTGCGAGGCCGAGCTCGAGGCCGCGCGCGCCCAGCAGGTCGCCGCCGATGCCCAGGTCGGCGTCGCGCAGTCGTCGTCGGCCGGCGGGCTGTCGTCGGCGCGCGCCGCGCTGACCGGCGCCGGCGCCTCGGTGCGCAGCGCCGACGAGGCCACGCGAGCCGCCGAGGCCGCCGTCGCGCGCGCCCGGGCCGACCTCGCCAGCGCCGAGTCCGATTTCAAGCGCCAGCAGGATCTGTTCGACAAGGGCGCCGGCACCCGCCGCGACGTCGAGCACGCGCAGCAGACGCGCGACGTCGCCAAGGCCGCGCTCGACGCAGCCACCGCCCAGCTCGCCATGGCGCGCGACCAGCGCGGCCTCGCCCAGGCCCGCGTCGCCGAGGCCGAGGGCCACGTCACCCAGAGCGCCCCGGTCGGTCAGGTCGTCACCGCCGCCCAGGCCGCCGCCAGGCTCGCCGCGGCGCGGGTCACCGCCGCCGAGGTCGCCCTCAACAAGGCCAAGCTCCAGCGCGGCTACGCCACCGTCGTCGCTCCGACCGCCGGCACCGTCTCCAAGCTCGGCGCGCACCCCGGCCAGCAGGTGATGTCGGGCCAGTCCCTCCTGATGCTCGTCCCGTTCGAGACCTACGTCATCGCCAACTTCAAGGAGGGCCAGATCGGCCAGATGAAGCCCGGCGACCCGGTCGACATCGAGCTCGGGTCTCGCCCGCGACCGGCGCGCGGTTCTCGATGATCCCGCCCGACAACGCCACCGGCAACTTCGTCAAGGTCGTCCAGCGCGTCCCGGTCAAGATCACCTGGACCGCGCCGCAGACCACCGCGATGCGCCCCGGCCTGTCCGCCGAGGTCACCGTCCACGTCGACAAGTAGCCCCAGCGTCGAGCCGCACTTCGCGGGTTCGGGCTTCGCCCGACTTCGCGCTACGCTGGACGTGTGGTTGCTCTCGAGCTGCGGCGCTCCGACATCGGGTTTGGCCGGGTCGTGGTCGATGACACCGGGGTGACGCGGCACTTCGCGCGGTCGATCGCGTCGATCGCGTGGGACGAGATCCGCGACTACCGCTTGAAGGTCGAGATCCGCGGCGCGCGGCTCGAGGTGCTGTATCTGGTGCGGTGGATCGACATGCTGCTGATGGCGAACGATGTCCGCAACGGCTATCGCGGCGATCACCGGTTCCGGTTCGGCATCGTGTTGCTGGGCGAGCACACGCGGCTCGCGTTCAACTGGCGGTTCCGCGGCGTCGAGCTCGCGATCGCGCAGATCCTCCGGAGGATCCACGCGCGGCTGGCGATGCCGGTGCAGGCCGGGTTCGCGCGCCATGGCATCGCCAGGTTCGGCGCGCTGACGATCGGCGAGCATGCGATCCGGTGGGGAGACAAGCCCGCCCTGCCGCGCGCGGCGGTCGAGAGCGTCGAGCTGTTCAACAGCTCGACGGTCCGGCTGCGCGTCATGGCCAGGCGCAAGGCCTTGCCCTACGGACAGGCCGAGCTCGCCGACATCCCGAACGTCGCCGCGGCGCTCGAGCTCGCAGAGCAGCAGGGGTACCGCGTGCGGGGACGCGAGCTATTGGCCCGGCTGGCGCTCGGCTCGACACCGTGACCGGCGCTGGCCGGCGCTGATCAGCTGCCTGCGGTGGCGAGGCGCTTGAGGAACGGCAGGATGTGGCGCGTGGTGACGTCCTCGGCGACGGCCTCGAGGCAGTCGCGCACGCCGCCGGCGATCTCGCGGTCGGAGTTGCCGGTGGTCGCCTTGGCCGAACCGCTGGCGGAGGCGGCGCTGTTGGCCTCCCACTTCTCGCCGCCGTCGACGCCGCTCCACGGCGCGACGCGGATCTCGACCTTGCACGAGATCTGGGTCTGGCGGCTGACCTTGCTGAACTCGATCTTCTTGACGGTGGAGGCGACGATGAAGGCGCGCGCGTGGTTGGTCGCGAGCTCGGTCTGGGTGGGCAGGCCGCCGGGCCAGGTCGTGGCGTAGCCGGTGCGCTCGACGCTCTTGCGGACGACGCGCGCGAGCCGCTCGCCGGCGTCGCTCGGCGCGACCTTGGATTGATCGGTGGTGCTGTCGACGTTGACGAACACGCCGGGCTTGTCGGGCGCGGGGTGGGGTTCCTTCTTGCGGTGGCGCAGGCCGGCGAGGTCGGACGCGGCGCGCGCGGCGGTCGTGCGCACCTTGAGGTCGGCGTCGCCGGCGGCGGCCTCGGCGAGGGCATCGAGGCCGCGATCGCGCGCGTCCTCGGGGGTCCGCGCGTCGATCATCTTGCCGAGCGCGAGCGCCGCGACCCGGCGGATCGTCGATTCGTCGTCGCTGCGCAGCACGCCGGCGAGCGCGTTCACCGCGCGCGGATCGTGCGACTTCGACAGCGCCAGCACCGCCGCGAGCCGCACCTTGTAGCTCGAGTCGGCGATCTGATGGATGGTCGTGTCGACGGTATCGGCGCGTGCCGCTCCGCCCAACAGAAGCCAAGCGGCGACCACCGCCAGCGCGCGCATTGCGTCGATCAGGGTAACACGCTGGAGGGATCGCGGAATCGGGGGACGGCCACGACATCTCCTACCTTCGGCACCTCGGCGTAGACTGCCGTGTATGTCTGTTATCGACAGCGTGCGCGTGCTCGGAGCGATGGCGCGGATCACGGCACCCACGCTGGTGGATGTGGTGCGCGGCTCGGTGGCGCGCAGCGCGATCGACGAGCGTGCCCGGTGGTTCGGCCGGCGGGTGATCGAGCTGCTCGACATCGAGCTGATCGCGACCGGCGCCGATCACGTGCCGGCGCGGCCGGTCATCTACATGTCGAACCACCAGAGCCACCTCGACATCCCGATCCTGTACGCGACGCTGCCGTCACCGACCATCCGCATGCTGGGCAAGGCCGAGCTGTTTCGCATCCCGCTGTGGGGACGCGGGCTGCGCGCGGCCGAGTTCATCGAGGTCGATCGCTCGAACCATGTCCGCGCGGTGGAGTCGATCGAGCAGGCGGCGCGGCTGGTGCGCGACGGCGTGAGCATCTACCTGGCGCCCGAGGGCACGCGGTCGCTCGACGGCCGGATCGGCGTGCTCAAGAAGGGCGGCTTCCACCTGGCGCTCGGGACCGGCGCGCCGATCGTGCCTGTCGCGATCCGCGGCACCATCGACATCCTGCCGCGCGGCGGCCGCGTGATGCGGTCCGGCCAGCGCGTCGCGGTGCAGATCGGTGAGCCTATCGACGTCGCCGGGCGTGACCTGGCTGGCTTGATGGCGCAAGTGAGCGAATTCCTGGTGAGCAAGGTCGAGAACGCCGCCGGCATCCCTCGGTAAATCAGGTATTCTTGGGCGGTGACCTGGGTTGTCCCGCTGGCGCTCGGGGGCCTCGCCTTCCTCCTGATGGCGGTGTTCACGGTGGTCTCCGCGCGCAGGCGCCACCGCGCCATCCACGCGCCGGCCGGCACGGTAGGCCCACGGGTCTTGATTCACGACATCAACGACGACCGCTGCACAGGTTGCGACGCCTGCGTCGCGGTGTGTCCGACCAACGTGCTCGACCTGGTCGAGAACAAGAGCCGCGTCTTGCGGTTCCAGGACTGCATCCAGTGCGAGGCGTGCATGTTCGCGTGCCCGACCGAGGCGCTGGTGATGTTCCCCGAGGGCGGGGTGCCGCCGCCGCTGAAGGTCCCCGAGCTCGACGAGAGCTTCCAGACCGCGATCCCGGGCCAGTACCTGATCGGCGAGGTCGCGGGCAAGCCGCTGGTCAAGAGCGCGGCGAACCTGGGCCGCGCGGTGGTCGAGCACATGCTGGCGACCGGGATGCAGCCGGGCGCGCTCGGCGGTGGCGACGGCATCGTCGACGTTGCGATCGTCGGCTCGGGGCCGGGCGGGCTGTCGGCGGCGCTGACCTGCATCCGGCAGAGGCTGTCGTACGTCGTGCTCGAGAAGGAGCAGCTGATCGCATCGACCATCGCGCGCTATCCCAAGGGCAAACTGGTGATGGCCGAGCCGTACGACACGCAGAACCTGTCGCTCCTGCCGGTGTTCGATTCGGCCAAGGAGCAGCTGATCCCGATCTGGAGCGAGCTGATCGACCGCGTCGGCGTGCAGATCCGCCGGGGCGAGTCGGTCGAGACCGTGGTCCGCGCCAAGGACGGCGCCTTCCATGTGCGATCGACGGTGGCGAGCTATCGTGCGCAGCGCGTGGTGCTGTCGATCGGCACGCGCGGCAAGCCGCGCACGCTGCAGGTCCCGGGCGAGAACCTGCCCAAGATATTCAACCTGCTCGAAGATCCCGACGAGTGGCGCGGCCGCGCCGTGCTCGTGGTCGGCGGCGGCGACTCGGCGTGCGAAGCCGCGCTGGCGCTCGCCGATGCCGGCGCCAAGGTGATGATCTCGTACCGCGGCAAGGGCTTCAACCGCGCCCAGCCCAAGAACAAGCAGACGATCGAGAGCTACGCCCAGCAGGGCCGCGTCAAGGCCAAGCTCGGCTCGCAGGTGATGTCGTTCGAGCCCGAGACGGTGACGATCGCGCTCGGCGACGGTTCGCAGAAGCGCTACCCCAACGACGCCGCGTTCGTGCTGATCGGCGCCGATCCGCCGGTCCAGTGGCTCGAGAAGATGGGCATCCGCTTCATCGAGCGTCCGCACCAGTACCAGCTGGGCAAGACCGACGACCTCGTGCGCCGGTTCGCGCTGGGCGCGGTCGAGTGCCCCGAGGACGCGGCGCGCGCGGCGGCGCAGGTGCTGGGCGGCAGTGTCGGCATCGAGCCGCCGGTTGCGGCGGCCGCGGCGGTCAGCCTGCCGATGCCGATGGGCGAGCCGGTGTCGGGGCCGCGCAAGTGGCTGCGCTCGGCGACCAGCATCTTCTCGAGCCGGAGCGGCAACTCGGTGATGGCGCCGCCGCCGCCGCCGCGGTCCGACGGCCGCGACGCGCGGGACCGTCCGCCGCAGCGGGCCAAGAAGTTCGACGCGCCGGTGCCGCTGTCGGAGTTCGCCAAGCGCGGCAAGACCAGCCACAGCGGCCACGGCCGGCGCGACGCGCTGTCGGCCGGCGAGCGCACCCGCATCCTGCGCATGCTGCGCGACGAGGGCGGCCGTCTGGCCGACGAGGACTCGCAGGTCTACATCGGCGCCGCGCCGGGCGGCAACGAGTACGACTTCGACTTCGACGATTCGCCGGCGCCCCCGGTGTCGCCGGTGCCCGCGCCGCCGGTGCTCCGCGACATCCCGGCCAAGCCCGCGGTCGTCGTCGGGCTGGCCCAGGCCCAGGCCGCGCGCAGCGCGCAGAAGCGGATGAGCGAGCGCGTCGCCGCGCCGCGCGTGACCGCGCAGCAGGCCGCGCCGCCGCCGCCGTCGCAGCCGCCGGTCCCGCAACCGCCGCAGCTGCCACCGCCGCTGCCCCCGGGGCCGCGGTCGCGCCAGATGCACGCCGTGCCGCCGCGGACCTCGGCGGCGATGTCGAGCGTGTCGCCCAGCGCGGTGGCGAACATGGCGCCCGCCGTCCCGCCGCCGCGCAAGACCTCGCAGGTGACGTTCGGTGACGAACCGACCCGGCAGGTCGACGACGAGCTGCTGGCTGCGCTGCGCAACGCGCCGTCGGCCAAGCCGTCGCCGGCACCTGCCTGGAGCAAGCCCAAGCTGCCGCCGCCGAGCACGATCCGCCCGGCTGCGCCCGACGAGCCGACCCGGATGGCGAGCATCGAGGGGTTCGGCGACGGACCCACCCGGCGCGATCGCGTCGAGGCTCCCCCGGTGCCCGACGCCCCCGACGACGAGCTCGAAGACATGACGCGGCCGGCCGAGGACTTCCAGGCCAGGTTCCTGCCGGTCGCGCCGAGCACCGAGCCCGGGGTGGGCTCGTTCGAGGACCACCGCGACCTCGACGAGTCGACGCGGCTCGCCAGCCTCGACAGCATCGCCGCGATGGAGCGCGCGCGCAACCACGGCCCGTCGCACGACGAGCGGACCCGCGCCGTCAACATCCGCAACGATCCCAGCATCTCCGACATCGACTGGGACCTGGACTAACGGACCCGTCCGGCGCGTATGGCGGAGGTGCCGACCAAGCCCGGCCATGGCGCCTCGCCGGTGCGAGACGCGCCCGACCAGACGCTGCACGCCGAACCGTCGGTCGATCGACCGCGCGACGCGACGCGCGGAGGGGTGTCTCTCGCGGCTTTGCCGCGAGAGAGCGGGCGGGAAAGCCCCCTGTTGATCGATCCACCGGACGCGGCCGCGCCGGTGACGTCGATCCCGGCGGGCCAGCGCTACCGGCTCGGCGCCGAGCTCGGCCGCGGCGGAATGGGCCGCGTCGTCGAGGCGTTCGATCTCCAGCTCGGCCGCACCGTCGCGCTGAAGGAGGTACTGCCCCGCGGCGGCCCGGTGGTCGCGCGCCGGTTCGCGCGCGAGGTCCAGCTGACCGCGCGGCTCGAGCACCCGTCGATCGTCCCGCTCTACGACGCCGGCGTGATGGTCGACGGCCGGCCGTTCTACGTCATGCGGCGGGTCTCCGGCCGCCCGCTCGACCAGCTGATGGCGGGCGCTGTCGAGCTCGGCGAGCGGCTCACCCTGTTGCCCGCGCTCCTGTCCGCGATCGACGCCATCGCGCACGCGCATCGCCGCGGCGTGATCCACCGCGACCTCAAGCCGGCGAACATCCTGGTCGGCGACCTCGGCGAGGTCGTCGTGATCGACTGGGGTCTCGCCAAGGTGATCGGTGAGGACGACGAGCGCGGCGACAGCAGCGCCATGCCGAGCGACAGCCTGCGCACCCAGGTCGGCTCGGTGTTCGGCACGCCCGGCTTCATGGCGCCCGAGCAGGCGCGCGGCGAGGAGCTCGATCCGCGCAGCGACGTCTATGCGCTCGGCGCCACGCTCTACCAGCTGCTCGCCGGCGCGCCGCCGCACGCCGGCCCCAGCGCCACCGAGGTGATCGCCCGGACCGGCAGCCGCGATGTCACGCCGGTCGACGTCGTCGCACCCGGCGCGCCGCCCGAGCTGGTGACGATCGTCGGCAAGGCGCTCGCGTTCGACCCCGCCGGCCGCTACCCCGACGCGGGCGCCCTCGGCGAGGACGTCCGGCGGTTCCTGTCCGGCCAGCTCGTCGCCGCCCACCGCTACACGCCGCGCCAGCGCGTCACCCGGTTCGCGCGCCGCCATCGCGTGCCGCTCGCCGTCGCCGCGCTCGCGTCGCTCGCCGTCGCCGCGCTCGCGTGGTTCAGCATCCACCGCATCGTCGCCGACGCGACGACGCCCGGCGCCGCGCCGAGCAGCTGGTCGTGATGCACGCGCGCGGCCTGCTCGACCGCAGCCCGACCCAGGCCGCGGCCGTGCTCAAGGAGCTGCCCGACACCTCCGAGCGCGTCGGCGATGCGCGCGCGGTGGCCCAGGCCGCCGTCGTGCGCGGCGCCGCGTGGGCGATCCAGACCACCGACGTGTTCACCACCATCGCCGAGCTGTCGCCCGACGCGCGGTTCCTGCTCCAGGTCACCCGCGACGGCATGATCCAGATCTGGGACCTCGATCGCCGGCGGCTGGTCGTGTCGCGCGGCTACCCCGCCGGAAGCCGCGCGCTGTGGACCGGCAAGGCCATCCTCGTCACCCGCGAGGGGGCCGCGCCCGAGCTGTTCGATCCGTTCGCCGGCACCAGCCAGCCGCTGCCGGTCGATCCGATCCGGTTCGCCGTCGCGACCGCCGGCGGCGACCGCGTCGCCTACCTCGACGAGCACGGCGGCGCCGGCGTGCTCGACATCGCCGCGCGCGCGGCCCGCCCGCTGTGGCCGGGCCACGTCGCCGACGAGATCGCGATCGCTCCCGACGGCGCATGGATCGCCGCGAGCGACCGCAAGACCGTCGCCGTGCTCGACCCCGACGGCCGCGAGCGCACCAGCCACCCCGCCGCTGCTGTCCGCCTGTTCGGCTCGCGGTTCGGCCAGATCGGCGTGCTCACCCCCGACAAGGTCATCGTCTGCACCCTGGCGCCGCAACCGGCGTGGACCGACGTCGATCTCTCCGCGTTTCCCCAGGCCCGCGCGCTCGACGCCGTGTTCCGCGGCCGCGAGCTCGACCTCCTGGTCGCCCCCGGCAAGGTCGTGGCGTGGAACGGCACGCACGCGTGGGAGCTGCTCGCGCCGCGCGGCTTCACCGCCCAGCTGCTCGCCGCCGGCCGCGACCTGCTCGTCGTGCCCAGCCTCGACGGC
The DNA here is from genome assembly GCA_005887925.1 of Deltaproteobacteria bacterium. Lineage (GTDB taxonomy): Bacteria > Myxococcota_A > Polyangia > Haliangiales > Haliangiaceae > JABFXX01. The sequence continues at coordinate 15,455 of VBLP01000241.1, forward strand.
AAGCTCCACCTGGTCGACAACCTGCTCGGCGGTGAGCTCCACCTGCCGACCCCGCTGCACAACCTGCGGCTGGCCGCGCGGCCGGGCGCGCCGCGCATCGTCGCTCTCGGCACCGGCATGATCCTCGGCTTCGATCTCGGCATGCCCGAGCAGCTCCGCCCGGCACAGAACATGTCCGCGACGTTCGTCGACGACGACACCCTGCTGCTCTGGCAGCTCGGCGGCGACACCTGGCAGTGGTACGACGTCCGCACCGGCGCCTCGACCCCGTTCCGCTACGATGCGCGCGGCCTCGTCGAGATCGTCGATGTCGACCCCGATGACGGCCGCGTCCTCGTGCACGAGCTCGCCCGCGACGCCTCGCTCGTGCTGCTGCGCAAGGGCCGCACCGAGCCGCAGCGGCTCGTGCACGCCCGCGTCGCCTGGGGCCGGCTCGTGCCGCACGGCGGCTTCCTGTTCGCCACCGGCGACCAGCGGCTGTTCGCCGCCGACGACGGCGCAGCACCGCGCGAGGTCGCCAGCCTCGACGGCACCGTCGACGCCGCCACCACCGCCGGCGCGACCGGCTTCGCCGCCGTCTCCAGCAAGGGCGAGCTCGTGCGCGGCAGCCTCACCGGCGGCGCCGTCGTGCGCACCCGCATCGTCCTCGGCACCACCGGCGTGCTCGCCGCCGACCTCCAGGGCCGCGTGCTCGCCGCCCAGGACAACCGCCTGCTCCTCTGGGACCGCGACGTCGTCGAGGTCGCGCGGCTCGACAAGCGCATCGTCCGCATCGAGCCCAGCGACGCCGGCGCGCTGCTCGAGCTCGCCGACCACTCGATCGTCCTGACCTCCCTCGTCCCCGGCGAGCCGGTCAAGACCCTGCTCGCCGCCTCGAGCCGGTCGCCCCTGATCAGCCACGACCGCAAGCTCATCGTCGGCCAGTCGATCAACGGCCAGCTCACCGTCGTCGAGACCCCGACCCAGGCCACCTGGGAGCTGCCCAGCTACTACAACACCCCCGACCTCATGACCATCGCACCCACCGCGCGGCGGTTCGTGCAGGGCTTCGGACACCTCGCGCTGTGGACGCTGCCGCTCGCCCCGAGCGACCTGCGGCGCTGGCTCGACGAGCGCACCAACGCCGTCATCGACGGCGATCAGCTCACCTGGTCCTGGCAGCCGCACCCCTAGCGCCACCGCCGTCGACGATGTGCGCAAACGGCGCCGCTCCGCTTCGGCGGGTACACCCGGCTACCCGGCCTTGGCGAAATCCGGCATCGCCGTCGAGATTCCCCACGATCGCCGCACCGTGTACGGCCGGCTACGGGCTGCATCTCGCGGCACTGCCACGCAAACGCCGGTCCGCTCGTCGCGCCTCGCCTGGTCCGCCGCTTGCTCTTCCCCGCTGCGAGGTACTCATGAAGTCCATCACCTTGATTACGTTGGCCCTCTCGTTCACCGCCTGCGCGTCGAAGAACACGCCCACCCCCGAGCAGTACGACGACACGGCGCAGGCGATCGCCTCCACCACCGCGACCGGCGGCGGCGGCGGTGACGTCTCGTCGATGTCCGACAGCGTCACCATCGCCCAGGGTGCCATGCCGACCGGCTTCACCCTGTCCGGCGACGGCCACTTCCGGGGCACCCGGCTCGGCGTCGACTACAGCTACGCTATCACCTGCAAGACCGCCACCGGCGCCGTCGGCCTCTGCGGCCCCGCCACCGATCAGGCCTCCGTCCAGGTCGCCTGGTCCGGCACCCTCGACACCACCAACGTCAACGCCAGCGTCACGCGCAACGGTTCGTGGTCGATCACCGGCCTCTTGAGCGACACCGCCACGTTCAACGGCGACAGCACCTTCAGCTTCGACGCCACCCTGCACTCCGTCTTCCGCCCCGGCGTCACCGCGACCTACTCGTTCGACGCCAGCGCGTCCTACGACGCCATCAAGATCGCCACCGCGCAGCGCCAGGTCATCGGCGGCACCGCCAGCTTCGACCTCGCCGCCCACGCCACCGTCACCGGCGCCGGCAGCAACAACGTCGACAAGTCCTTCGACGTCCACGCCGAGATCACCTTCCACGCCGACCACACCGCCGACCTCGTCCTCGACGCCAGCCGCCACTACTCGCTCAACCTCACCACCGGCGCCGTCGTCCACGTCGGCCAGTAGCCCGCCCGGTAGCAGCACCGGCCGCGCGCCGTGGCCGCCTGCCCGCTCCGCATCATCCGCCGCGACTGACCTCGCGTGCGGGTTTCGTCATTTCGGCGCTCGCCGGCCGGGCCACCACGTCGACCAGCTCGACCTCGTAGGCCACCGCTTCCGGCATCCCATCGCCCGGCGGCAGCCACAGCATCACCTTCTCGCCCTTGTGCAACAGCGGCAGCGCCTCGCGCAGCCCCGGCGCGGCATGCGCGATGTCGATCGCGATCGTCTGGCCGTCATCCATCGTGAAGAACGTCTCGCCGCTGCCGCGCCGCCAGCCCGTGTACCGGATCAGCGCGGTCTGGTCGCGCCGCGGCTGCACACCGGCCTCGTGGCCGACGAGCTTCTTGTAGACCAGCCCCGACGCCGTCTTCGTCGCATCTGCCGGCGGCTTGTGCACGTCGAGCGGCGGCGCGACCTGCTTCACCGTCCACCGCTTCGCGACCGGCTTCGCGGCGGCGGGACTGGAAACATCCGGGTCGTCGTCGTGGCAGGCCATCGCCGCCGCCACGCTGAAGGACAACACGAGCCACATGAGATTGCGCATGGATTCGAACCTACGGTTCATGCGCTGACATCCCCGACACCGACCTGCCGGATCCGAACCTGCAGCCGTGGCGGCTGCAATCGGTCCAGGTGCTCGGCCGCGACGGGACGACCGAGGCCAGTACGCCGATCCCGGTGGCCGCGTACTACGATCCCTGCATGGCGCATGGCTTCGGCTACGCCGCGAGCGTCCGGTCGTGGCGCGGCGCGCCCGGCGCGGCGCCGCCGTTGACGGCCAACGTCGAGACCCTCGCGGAGGTGACGAGCGTCGACGACTTCGGGCGGCCGCTGTCGATCAAGAACTCGGCCGATCTGCATCGCAGCGATGACGATCTGTGCACCGACATCACTTACGCGACCCCCACAGGCACGAACGAGCGCGTGCTCACAGCGGCCTCGTCGCGCACCGTCTCGGACTGCGGCACGACCGTCCTCGCCAGCGAGCACTACGAGTACGACCAGCTGCCGCTCGGCAACGTCGCCGCCGGGCTGGCCACGTCGCACACCGTCGATCGGCACAGCGACACCGGCCAGCTCCTCGGGACCATCCGGCAGTTCGACGCCGTGTACAGCAACGGGAATCCTGTCGACGTCTACACCACGCGCGAGGACGGCGCCATGCGCGACGTCTCCATCACCTTCGATCCGTTCGGTCTGGTGATCGTGAACCTGTTCACCATCGCGACCGATGTGCCGACGACCCACGTCACCATCACCCCCGATCCAGTCACGCTGGCGCCCACGACCACGATCGATGCCTATGGCACGCAGTACGGCGCCTCGTTCGACGGCTTTGACCGCCAGACCCTGTCGACGGTCACGCCCGCTGGCGGCGCGGCCGGCGCCCTGTCGTTCACCAGCTTCCTGGGCTTCTCCGGGAATGACTCGCAAGGCCGCCGCATCGTTCACAAGGTGTTCCCCGATGTGGTCGATCCGGGTACGGCGAGCACCGCACCGGGGCGCACGACGACCGTGTTTCTCGACGAGCTCGGGCGTCCCTATCGCAGCGCCGCCGCGCTCGGCGTCGACTACCCCGTTCAGACCATGACCCGCCAGCGCACCTACGACGGCCTGGGCCGGATCGTGTTCGAGGCCGACCCGTTTCCCTCGACGCAGAGCTTCGGCACCGCCTACGGCACCACCAGCTTCTTCCTCGCCGATGGCACCGCATCCTGCC
>VBLP01000242.1 GCA_005887925.1 Deltaproteobacteria bacterium
AGATCACGACGATGTTGTCGTGCTGGCAGCGCGCCGTGGTGCGCGCCTCGACGAGGAAGCGCTGAGTCAGCTCGGGCTGGTTGGACTGCAGGAACTTGATCGCGACGCGGCGGCCGAGCCGGAGATCGCGGGCGAGGAATACGCTGCCCATTCCGCCCTCGCCGATCATCTTGATCATCTCGTACTGGTTGATCCGGACGCCGGGATGAGGCACCGCGCTGTCGGGGTGCACGCCGGTGGTGCCGCCGGTGCCGAGCTTCTCCCACGACTGGTCCCAGGACTGGCTGAAGCCCTGCGACGGCGCGCTCGACGGGGTCCGCGCGCGCTTGGCCTGCATGGTCTGCGCTTGCGGCGGCGCGGCGTGCTGGGTGGTGGCCTGCGGGGGCGCCACGGTCACCGGGTCCGGCATCGGCGTGCCGCCCGCGGTGTTCACCGGCGGCCGAGGCACGCCACCGGCGGGGTTGAGGTCGAACTGGCTCGCGCCGACGCCGATCAGCGTGCGGGGCTGACCGGACGGCGTGGGCGCGCTGCCCACGCCGAGGCGAACGAACGTGCGCCGGCTGTGCAGGGACGTCGAGCTCGCAGCGAGCGACAGCACGGTCGGCTCTTCGGGTTTTCGGATGATGTTGCCGTCGGACGGCTCGCTTGCACTGCCGGCATTCCCCAGGACGAGCGCAGGCGGAGCATCTCCTCCGACTCTGGACTTCTCCGGGTCACTCATGGGCGCAGTCAATACCACGGCGGCACCGCTCAGTGCGTCACACTCGCCGACACCCAAGCCATACATGTGCGCGAGCTTCTGAGCAATCACACCGGCAGCTAGCGAGGTTATCGGTGCGTCATGCTCGGCGCAACGCGCCGCAAGTGCGATCGTCGCATGCATCAATCGCTCGTTCATGACGCTCCTCCCATGGAGGGCCGGCCCGAAAACTCCAGAAGCATGCTGAGCAGTCGCAACCCCTCCTGACGAAACCGATTGAATTCCGCGCGATCATCGGCGAAGAATTGTTCCGCCAATTGCTCATCAGTGACAAAGCGGTCCGGCGAGAAGTAGCCACACCATACTAGCGCGTAAGCAACATTCCGAATGATGATTGGAGTGGAGTTCAAGCTATCCAGTACGAACTCGATGATCAGACGCCATTGTTCTCTCTCGCGATGACTAACGTCGGCAAGTTGGGCTACCTGACGCAGATATTCCCGGTGGATTGCCGGCGCAACTCGCGGCTGACGTGAGTCTGTCCACCGATTGTGAATACTTGCTGAGGACGTAAGTCCGATCAGCGCAAATCTGTGCTCGATCGAGATCTTGTTGGAGACGCGCTCAAGTTGCTCGCTGCGTTTGCCAAAGTGTCGTACGCAGCACGACCCGTAGCCAGTTGGAATCTTGCCATTGCTGTCATTCTTGGCCAGTTCAACTGCCACGCGCGCAACGGAATCAATGCATGAGCAAGGGAGGTTGCCCAGCACGATGCGCGCCTTGGGTATGAAGCACTCGTGAATCTCGTCGCCAGAACATGAGCGGTCCATCTCATCCAGTGCTGTCTGTGTTGCCTTTGCCAGCCTCACCACGCGCTGATGGTATCACCGGTCAGCATGTCCGACTGTGCGGCCTTGCTCCGAGTACATGTTGTGATCACAAACCGGGCAGGCAAACTGTGATCACAGAACGGAGGCGCGCGACGGCGCCGTCGTATGCAATTGTGCAATTCGAGGCTCATGAATGCCGTCTCCATCGTTCTCGCAGCAATTGAACGCCTGATCAACTTCTTGTTCAAAAGCGTGCTCACACGTTCAGTAGGGTGGGCATCGTCGGCCACGCTCGTTGGTCGCGGAACTCCGCCGCGGTTCGCAGATCGGGGCCCGACAACGACCCAACATCGAAATAAGTGTTCCGATAACCGACTGCATGGGGAATCAATGTCAGCTCATTCCAGTGGTTTTGGCGCCATCCTCTGTGCATGCCTGGTGCTGTCTGTCGTTAGCTGGTTCTCACACAGAACGGTCGGACGCGCTTGGTTGACAAGCCGTTACGAGTTGTACTCGCGCGACACCGCCTGTGTCGCGATCGCCGCAACCGTGACCTTCGACGTTACTGGCGATGTGCGCATTGCGGCTTGGTTCCTGGATGGTCTGGTGCGGGCAATCCAGGCGAGCCTGTGCCGGCTGCTCCGGAAGGTGTTTCGCGCTGTCACGCGCGCGCCGCATCGCGTGGAACTCCCAGAGCGACGCGATCGACTGCCTCTCCTTGCAGCGATCGCGCAGGCATTGCTCACGCTGCTCGGCGCGGCTGGCGAACAATGCGGTCTCGATCGGTTGATGAAGACCAACACGTCCAGAAGCGGACGATGTCGCTGTTCAACCAAGGCATCAACCTCTACGCCGCGATTCCCAACATGGGCGAGGACCGACTCGCGCCGCTGATGAAAGCGTTCGACTCGGCAGTTAGAACGCACGAAATTTTTCGGGCGATTTTTGGTGTGATTTGAGGGGATGGCTCAGCGGTGCTGGACATCAGGTCTGGCACGCTACCCGTTCACGATCGATCCGGATAGAGCCTTCAACTAACTCCGCGAAACCGATCGGATTTCGGTCGCGGCAAAGGATCCGCACCCATCTCACATCTACCTGCTCACGCCGATCATCAGTCCGGATACAGCACATGCGCCGCTGCGGCGTAATCGCCATCCGGCGCCGGGATATCGATGGTCAGCTCGAGCCGCTCGTGGTCGTCCAGCTCGAGCGACCGCTCGGCCGCGAGCGTGCGGGGCGGGCTCGTGCTCGTCAGCCGGAGCTCGAGCTGCACCTGGCCATGGCCACCGGATCGATTGACCACCACCACATCGACCCGCACGTGGCCCCAGCCGCCGCCGTCGAGACCTGACGCCGAAGTCGATCGTACGGTCAGTGCGTCGTCGCGCGTGCGCGTCGCGCCGGCGTGCCGCGCCGCTTGCGTGCGCGCGGAGCGGGGCGCTTCGCGTTCGGCAGCGACGACGCCACGGTGCGAAACGCGCCCAGGATCGCGGCACGCACGTCCTTCGTACGCGCCTGGCGCAGCGCGATCGGCACCGCGGCGTAGCCGTTCAAGTGAGGGATCGTGAAGAAGCCGGGGAGCGCCATCGCGAGCAACGCATCCTTGGCATCGAGATTCTCGACGGAGACGGCGAGGACCTCGCCCGCCGGTGGCGTCTCGTCACCGAAACGCTTGAGGTCGGCCTTGCTGAACGGCCGTTGCCATGCGAAGCCCTTGCCGTCGACCATCCAGGTGCGAGTGCCCCACCTGGGGCCGACCGTGACACCGGGAAGGTTCATCGCAAACGCATCGACATCCTCGAAGGTCATCCCCATAGCTGGTGCGAGTTTGTATGCATCTCGCCGCGCCGACAAGCGCTAACAGATCCCCGCCAACTTCGACGAGCCGCCGAGCTCTAGGAGGAAGCTCTCCAAACACGCAACATATCGACGACGTATCTTCGTGCAACATCTGCGCGGCGTTGCGCTCGAGTGCAGCGGCGACGCGAGCTACGCTAGCGAATCATGCCGAGCTTCACACATCACGGACGTCGCATCGGTTACGCCGAGTACGGCAGCGGCCCGCGCATCATCGTGCTGATCCACGGCCTGCTGATGGACAGCCGGATGTACGCCAAGCTCGCGCCGACGCTGGCCTCCCGCGGTCACCGCGTGATCACCGCCGACATGCCCGGGCACGGTACATCGGATCAGCCGCATGTCATGACCGAGTACTCGATGCCGCAGTTCGGCCGCGACGTGATCGCCGTGCTCGATCACCTCGAGGTCGGAGCGCGTCCGCGCGCTCGTGCTCGAAATGCCGGTGCTCGAGAACGCGCTGCCCGCCGCCGCCGCCGCGTTCGTACCGCTCGCGCTCGTGCTGCGGGCCAGCCAGCGGCTGATGACCGTGCTCGCCGCGCTGACCCGCCGCATCCCGCGCACCCACCTCCTCGTCGACACGCTGCTCGACTTCGTGCGCCGCGATCCGGCCGCCTCGCTGGCTGTGCTCAACGGCCTGCTGTTCGACCGCGTCGCGCCGCCGATCCACGCTCGTCGCGCGCTGGCCCAGCCGACGCTGGTGATCGGTCATCCGTCCGACCCGATCCATCCGTTCAGCGACGCCGATCGCACCGCGCACGAGCTGCCCAACGCCCGGCTGGTCACCGCGATCTCCATGCTCGAATGGCGGCTGCATCCCGATCGCCTCGATCGCGAGCTGCTCGCCTTTCTCGACGAGGTATGGCAGCCGCATCGCGCGGTCGCGTGACACCTGCGATGCCGGCGCGCCCGGACTGACACCGACGGCGAGGATCTCGCCCGCCGGTGGCGTCTCGTCACCGAAACGCTTGAGGTCAGCCTTGCTGAACGGCCGCTGCCATGCAGCCTTTGCCATCGACCATCCACGTGCGATTCACTGAGACATCGCTTGTGGCGTGTCGCGGCGAGACATGTAGAGAACCAGTGTTGCGCCCCCAGCGCCCGCCACACGGGTGGTGATGACGCTGGGCAGATCCTGGCCGACCTGCTGAACGAACACCGGGAGGATCTTCCCTAGCTTGCCCGAACTGTCGTCGGCAATCTCCACCCGGCATGTGTGCGACCGGCATTCCACGCCGCGGGCGAGCGGGCGCAGATCGCTGTCCACGCTGAGCGCCGTCTGAACCACCGAGGACGTGGCGGATGACCATCCCGGATCCGTGGTCTCCTTACGGAAGGCAGCGTCGACGCTGGCAATGAATTCCCGAGATCTGCGTTCCTGCTCGGCTCGTCCCTCGGGATCGGTACGGGGATCCCTGGCGGCGGCCGAGTCTTGCGCCTTCACAGGATCCACGGCTGCCAGGCGCTGCCCCTGAGCCCACAGCTGGCGCCTGAGCTGGACCATCTCCCGTCGCATCTCCGCGAGATCCGCCAATTCCGGTGTCGTCGCGCCTCCGTCCGGTTGCTTTGCAGGAGCGAGGCCGCTCCCGGCGGACGACTCGGCGCCGGTGCGTACGCATCGATACATGATGCCGCACAGGCCGACGCCGAGCAAGATCGTGATTGTGAACAAGCCGTGTGAACGCTTCATGGATCACTCTCGCGATTCCAGGTTGACGTCGAACAGAGATCAAACAACTCATCGGTACGACGAAGAGCCGCCTCGCCCGTCGCGGATAGCCATCACGGCTGAAGCGCGGTGACGCCGTAGAGGGTGCCGTTATGATTGCCCGGGATGATGCACAACAGGCTGGCGTATTCGTATATATCTGCGGGGGGCATGACCGATGTGAACGTCACGAGCTGATCCCATTCCAGCGGACCCGAAGCGGATGCACAGTTCGAGAAGGTCTGGGATTGCGAGACGCCGGTGGCAGGGTTGCCCGGGTTGTACGGGTACACCGTGAGCGTGCAGGTGGTGCAGGTATTGGCGTTGTTGTGCCCATCAACGTAGAACTGGGCGATCGAGCCCGCGGACAGCGGCGAGCGCGGCACGCTGCAGATGACGCGGCGCGCTGCAGCGTTGGCATCCTGCACACCAAATGTCTGATAGTCGATGTCCAGCGCCTCCGCGGCGACGAAATTCCGACAGACGACGCCGCTCGTGTTGATGTTACCGCCGGCATGAGCGGTGACGGCGATGGACGCCACAATGCCGGCAACCAGCACCGAGCCAACCTTCAACAGCTTCAAGAACATGATCGTTTCCCTTCGTGAAAGACACAACGCCGAACAACTCACCATGAGTCGATTCGAACAGATTCCACCTCAGCAAGCGCAATGCCGACCGCGCCGCTATCGAAGTCGCAGAGTTGCCACGGCCGAGAAGTGGCACAGCTGCGGCACGTGTGCCGGATGTCCCACGCGAATGACAGATCGAAATCGACCTTCGTCGGCTCGTGGCGAGTCAGCAGGACGTGATTGGTAGCCGCGCGAAGTTCATGATATGCACGCCGCATGCTCCGCGCCCCGCTTCAGCCCCTCCACCCGCGCCGGCATTCCATGCGGCGTCGTTCACCGTCAAGGTCACCGGCACCGGCCGGCCCGTCATCTTCATCCCCGGCCTTGCCTGCGACGGTGGCATCTGGGACGGCACCCTTGCTCACCTCGGTGGCAAGGTGCAAGCGCACGTCGTCAGCCTCGCCGGGTTCGCCGGCAGCCCGCCCATCGGCAAACCCCTCGTCCCGACCGCGCGCGAAGACATCATCGAGTACGTCCGGCAGAACCACCTCGACCACCCCATCATCGTCGGGCACAGCCTCGGCGCCTTTCTCGCGTATTGGATCGCCGAGACCGCCCCCGACCTCATCGGCGGCGCCGTCCCCGTCGACGGCGCGCCGTTCTTCCCGGCGCTCTTCGACCCCACCGCCACGCCCGAGAAGGTCAGGCCCGACGTCGAGCAGATGGCGGCCAGTTTCGCAGTGCTGCCGCCAGATGCCTTTGCCACGCGCATGAGCCGGTTCCTCGGCCAGATGATCAGCAAGCCCGAGGACCAGCAGCGCGTCGGTGCCGTGGCCGGGAAGTCCGACCCGAAAACGGCGGGCGATGCGATCGCCTTCGTCTTCACCACCGACCTCCGGCCCGACCTCGGCAAGATCAAGGCGCCCGTCGTCCTCATCGTCTCCGACATGAAGGGCCAGATGCCGCGCGACGCCCTTGTCTCCACCTGGAACGGGCTCATCGCCGCCATCCCGCGCCACGAGCTCGTCGTGATCGACGATTCCAAGCACTTCGTCATGCTTGACCAGCCGGAAGCCTTCTATGCGGCCCTCGACAAGTCCTTGTCGGCAACTAAAGGAATTCCAAAATGACCGTTCACTATCTCGAGATCGTCAGCAACGACGCAGACGCCGTGACTGGGCTCTACGAGCGCCTGCACGGTCTCTCGTTTGGTCCCCCCGACCGCGATCTCGGCCACGCCCGTGTGGCGGCTCGAGCGGACGGAACCCTGGTGGGCATCCGGAAGCCTCTGGCCGCGCATGAGCAGCCCATCATGCGAACCTACCTCGCCGTCGAAGATATCCAGCGAGCGGTGAAGAAGGCCGAGGACTCCGGCGCGATCATTGCCTATCCCCCAACCCGACAGGGAGAGCGCGGCACATTTGCAATCGTGATCCAGGGCGACGTACAACACGGACTGTGGCAGCGCTAGGAGATCGCGGGGTTCGCGTTCGGCGAGCGCTTGTGTCATCCTCCGGAGGCAATGCACGATCGCGAGCGGCTCAAGCGTGTTGCAACCGCGCTTGCGGGTGCGATCAGCGCGCGCGAGCAAGGCAAGCAGGTCAAGCTGCCGGTGATCCAGCGCGCCGACGCCGCTGCGCTGGCGAATCTCATGAACGCACAACTCGACGACGCGATCGCTCGCCGCGATGCGGAGATCGGCACGCGAATGGCGTGCGCCAAGGGCTGCAACAACTGCTGCATGTTGCCGGTGCTCATCACCGAAGGTGAAGCGATCGCGGTCGCCGAGTGGGTGCGCCACCGCGCCGACGTACGCGCCCGGTTCGAGGCCGAATATCCACGGTGGCGCGACACGCTCGGCGAGCTGGTGGACCAGGCCGGCGACCCGCGAGATGCCGAGCAGAAGAACGCATGGTCCATGCGCGTGATACAGCGTCGGGCGATGTGCGCGTTCAATCACGAAGGCGCGTGCTCGATCTATCCCGTGCGTCCGGCGCTGTGCCGTAAGGCACACGCGCTCGACACCAACGAGCACTGCAAGAGCGTCGACGGGAAGGTCCAGTACTACCAGCATCCCGAGACCGAGGACACGTACGAGAGCCAGCGCGCGATGCGATCCGCGCTCCACACGGCGATACGGCCGAACGGCCGCCTCGATCTGTTGTCCTCGGCCGTGCATCGCTTGCTCGGCGGCACCGCCGCCGCCGGTCGCAACGACCCGTGCCCGTGCGGCTCCGGCAAGAAGTTCAAGAGGTGCTGCGGCGCCTGATCAACGGCGCGGCGTTCGCCGACTACGACCCGATAACGTACGACGTCGCCGGCCGCGCGGAAGCTGTGACGTGCACCGAGACCAACCGTCGGCCTGTGTCGCCCCGGCGTGGCCCTCGACGTACGCAGCGGCGAGCGTCGCGCGGTGAGCCCCCGCGGCCATGCATCTCTGCGCGGGCGATCGGCTAGTATCGAGTGCACTTTCGATGGCGAACCTCGAGTTCATCCTGGGCGACCTGCTGCCCGTCTTCGTGATCGGCTACGAGGGCATGCAGCTCGTTCCACCGGACGCACCGCCGTGGCTGCACATCCTCGACCATCAGTACGGCGGAGACAGCTGCCAGCAGTGGGTGGCGACAGGCAACCCTCCGCGCGTCGTGTCGCGCGGATCTTCCTGGCCGTCAACCCATGCGAGCTTGTTTCAGGTGGCGATGACGCCTCCGCGATTTGATCATCGCATCCGTGATACCGCGTGCACCGAGCAACTCCCCAAGTAACTCGGTTCGTGGGCCCGATGAGCGCGGGGCGCGCTCACCGCGGCCAAGCTCAGCTCGTTCCGGACGCGACGAACGTTGGTCCGGCGGGATAGGGTGGCGGGGCAGGACCGTCGCTTGACGGCGGCGGGGTTGCTGCGACACGGGTCCAGAACACGGCAGGCGTGTCCTGCCAAGGGAGTGGTCATGCAGGTCTTTCGGCTCGCCGAATCCGCGGAGCTCAACAATGCATGGATCGTGGCGGTCATCGCGGCGGCTGCACTCGTCGCGATCTGGGTCGTGCTCGCGCTGGCGAGCTTCCTGATCCGGCATACCGCCCAGTTCTTGCGCATCGGCATGCTGCAGTCATTCAGCGACAGCTATGCCAGGAAGACGCGCCTCGTCGCGGTCGTGGCCTCGTTCGCAATTGCCATCGCGGGAGCCGGCGTGCTCGGCTATGCGCTGTGGCAGCACAAGGACCTGCAGCCAACGGTCGACAACGTCCTGAGCCAGATCACCGAGGATGCCGTGATCGCAGCGGCGCGGAACACCGGCGTGGTGTGTCTGTTTCTCGTCGCGTTCTATGTGCTCAAGATGGTCACCCGTCGGCTGATTGCGCGGGTCCATGGCCAGGTGGGCCGGCGTGCGGTCGGCGATCGACAGCAGATGTTCCTCGAGAAGTTCTTCCTGCACCTGCCTTCCGTCGTCAACCTCGGCGTGGCGTATGCGCTGCTCCGCCTCGCGGCCGAGGCGTTCCGCTTGCCCGCGCCGCTGCAGTGGTTGTTCTTCACGGCCCTGTACGTGCTGCTGTTGCTCGCCGGCGGCCGCGCGCTGGTCATGCTGGCCCATTTCCTGTCGGAGCGTCTGATCGCAAGCTGGGAGCACAAGGTCACGGGTTCCAAGCTGGAGGAGTACTACGCCGCGCTGCGTCGGCTCCTGCCGGTCGTGCAGCGCAGCGTCGAGGCCATCGTGTACGTGTCGGTGGCCACGCTGCTCGTGCACCGGTTCGAGACACTCGAGCCATTCTCCCCGTACGGGCCGCTGCTCATCCGGGTGATCTCGATGTTCCTGGCCGCCAGCGTGCTGGTCGAGATCGTCCGCGTCCTGGTTGCGAGGCTCCTGCTCGCCGGGCCCAGCGCCGCCGAGGATACCCAGCGACGACGGGTCACCTTCGTCGGCCTCATCCAGAACTTCCTCAAGTACATCATCTATTTCTGTGTCGCCATGATGGTTCTCAAAGATCTCGGGGTCGATCCGACACCGATCCTGGCGGGCGCAGGCATCCTCGGTCAGGACGTCCTGGCCGGCTTGCTGCTGCTGTTCGAGGATCAGATCCTGCACGGCGACTACATCAAGATCGGCGACACCGAGGGTGTGGTCGAGCAGGTGTCGCTGCGGATCACCCGCGTGCGAGATGGCCTCGGTCGGCTGCACTTCCTGCGCAACGGAGAGGTTCAGAACGTCATCAACTACAGCCGGGGGTGGACCCTCGCGGTGGTCGACATGAGCGTGGCATACGAGGACGACCTGGCCACGGTGCTCCGGGTCATCGGCGAGATCGCCGCCGGCCTGCCGGCGAAGATGCCCAACGAGGTGATCGCGCCACCGCAGGTCAAGGGGCTCGAGACCATCGGGGCGACCAGCCTGACCGTGCGGATCGAGACCAAGGTCGCGCCGGGTTGCTTTCACGAGGTCAAGCGGACGCTGAACCGCATGCTCGTCGACGGTTTCACTGCGCATCACCTGGAGATCCCTTATCCGAAGTCGGTCAAGATCGAGTTCGAGCCCAGGCCCGCTCCAGCAAGCGATGGCGCGGGCGAGCGCGGAACGACAGATCCGCAGCTATCGCAGGACCGCCGTCCCAGGGGCACGATGCCGATCCCAGGTTAGGGCAGCCCCAGGCTATCCTGGACATCTNNAGCCGGCTACGCCCAGCGCGACCCCGCCGCGGCTCGCCGCCACCGTCGGACCCCAGCTGCGCGCAGGCGGCTCGTCACCCTTCGCAAGGTACGCCGTATCGAGGACGCTCGCGACGACCGCGCCGCCGATCATGCCGACAAGGGCCAGCCCGAACGCCCCGTAGTCGTCGCACTGCGTGCTATCGGCCGGACACGAGTTCGTGTGCATCGATGCCAGTAGCAGCCCCATCGCGAGCGGGATGCCCGCACGCATTGCGAGGCTGCCCAGCGCGCGGCCCGGCCGGTGATGCACGAGGTGGATGATCGGCGCGCCGAACAGGTACGTGCCGAGCGCGAACTCACCGAATGCGCCCGGGTTGCGTACCGTGCCGAGCGCCGTCGCCAGCGCAATCGCGTCGATGGCCGCGGTCTGAAAGCGATACGACTCGACGAGCTCTCCGGATGCAGGTGTAGACTGCGGCGTAGCTCCCGGCGGCTCTGCAAACGCTGCCGTGCTCCCGAGCCCCAGGACGATCAGCGCGGCGATGATTCGCATGGCGCTGAGCTGTACAAGCCGTGTGCCACGCGCCAGCTGGCATTCTCCGCTCGAACCGTGCGAACGAGAGGGACCTCGCTCTCAGGACCGTCGAGTTTTCGACAGCCACCAGGTGAGTTTCCCCGCGCCGATGCTGATTACCTTCTCGCCGGGGTCAGCGCAGGAACGGCTCGATCTCCTCGTCGGGGTGGGCAGGCTCGGCGCGACCGCCTAGGTGCTCGGCGAGGAATGCCTCGGCCGCGGCGTAGAACCGCAGCGCGTTGGCGACGCTCGCGAAGCCATGGCCCTCGTCATCGAACACGACGTAGCGGACCGGGATCGCGTTGCCGCGCAGCGCGGCCACGAGCTGGTCGCTCTCCTGGCGCGTGACGCGCGGATCGTTGGCACCGTGGCCGATCAAGAGCGGTGCGCGCGCGCAGCGTCTTCCAGTACGGCGGGAACGACTGGAGCATCGTGGTGAGGTTCGACGGTCCGACGATGTCCACCCCGCAGCAGAAGGCGTCCGGCGTGAATGCCAGCGCGGTGAGCACGGCATAGCCGCCATAGCTGGCGCCCATGATCGCGAACCGTGCCGGATCGGCGTAGCCCTGCGCGATCGTCCAGTCGCGCGCGTCGAGCAGATCGGTGCGCATGGCGCCTCCCCACTCGCGATCGCCCGCGTTGACGAACGCCTTGCCGTAGCCCGTCGAGCCGCGGAAGTTGACCTGGAGCACCGCGTAGCCGCGGTTGGCCAGCCACTGCACGACCGGGTCGAACCCCCAGCGATCGCGGTACCACGGGCCGCCGTGCACATAGAGCACCGTCGGCAGCTGCCGCGGAGGAAGCCCGACCGGCAGCGTCAGGTACCCGGACAGGACGAGCCCATCGCGCGCGGGTAGCTCGATCGACTGCATCGGCGCGAGGGTGTGATCGCACAGCGCCGGCTGGATGTAGAACATCAGGTGGCCGCGGCGCGACCGGCGATCGTAGGTGCAGTACGCGATCGGACTGGTGTCGGTCAGGTAATTCGCGATCAGCGTGGCACCATCGGCCGACGCGCTGACGATCCCGAGGTCGCCTGGATGCAGCGCGCACAGCGCGTCGAGGTCGACGGCGAACGCAGGATCGATCGCGGTCCATGTGAGGCGGTCGCGCAGGATCGCGGCAGCGACGAGCTCGCGGGTCGCCGGATCGATCGCGACGTATTTGACGTCGTGGCGCGGGTCCGCGACCACCGGGGTCGTCGCCCCGGTAGCGAGGTCGTAGCGGACCAGGCGCGCGGCCTCCGCGCCCTTGGCGGTGATCGCGTACAGTGCGTCACCGGCGGGCGAGTACGCAATGAGCTGCGGCGTGCCGTCATCGCCGTCGATCTCGTCGAGCACCCGCCACGGCGCGTCGGCGTCGTCGCGTACGAGGATCGTCGAGCCACCGTCGCCGCGGCGCACCCGGGCCGCGCGCACGACCAGCCGGTCATCGGTCCAGGCGTCGACCCCACCGGGGTTGCGGGTGTCGAGCTGCGAGGTCCCGGTCGCGAGGTCGAGACGCTGGACGTCGAACGCGCTCGGGTCGCGCTGGTTGGTCATCACCAGCACCTCACCCGGCAATCGCGGGTCGACGGCGAGTCCCTGGACCTTGACCCGCTCGCCGGGCGTCAGATCGCGGGCCGGTCCGCCGTCGAGGCCGGCCTGGAACAGGTGATAGTTCTCGTCACCGGCACGGTCCTGGGCGTACAGCACGCCACCGCTGTCGCCTTGCCATTCGAACCACCGGATGCCGCACGCCGGGTCATGCGCGATGACGCGATCGCCGGTGCGATCGCCAGGCGCGTCGATCGCCCGGACCCAGATGCTCAACGCACCGCAATGCGGCGCGAGGTACGCGAGCAGCGTGCCGTCGGGGGAGATCCTCGGAAAGCGGATCTCGGGATCGCCGAACAGCAGCGCGCGCGGGATCAGCGGGGGCAAGCTCATGGGGTCTCCTTCGAATGCGGTCGGCCGTCGGGCCCCGCGAATGGGTAGAACGTCCGCGCCTGCAACGGCGCAGTGGGTGCGATCTTGTTCGCTGCTGCCCGAAGGCAATCAGCATTCCGTGAGGTCTCGGTAGGGTCACCAATGACCATTCGTGAGCGCGCAAGGTCCCCTTGCGCACCACGTCTGAACGTTGCGCTCATGTAGCTCCAGGCGGGCGGATCGCTCCGCGCGCCACAATCGTTACGGTGCAGGGAGCCTCGGCTGCCTTCACCGGAACGAGAGCTGCCGCACCCGCGCGTGCGAATACGCGCTGGCCGCAGCGGTGCGCCGTGCGGCGGCACCTTGCTCGTCGTCTAGCCGACGATGGAACGGAGGCTCGATGACATTAATGCATGGGCACGCATGACAAGCCTCCTCTCTGGACACAACGCTATCGGGTCGCCGGGCAGACGTCAAGTACAAACCCCGTGCTGGCTACCGAGCTCATCCGGCGAGATCCTCATGGGTCACGCCGCCCTACGGTAGTCGACGTGAAGCCCGCCGAGCACGCTCATGACCGCGATCGGCTTGGACGGGTCGATGGCCGTCACCTGTCCCGCCGGTATGCGTTGGTTCAGGCCTTGGTGCGGGCGGCTCTCGTTGAAATAGCTCTGGTATCGGCGCAGAAGCGAGGCGAGGTACTGGTCGTCGACGAGCAGCACATGGTCGAGCAGCTCTCGGCGTACACTGACCACAAATCGCTTGGCCACGGCATTCATATTTGGCGCGCGAACCGCGGTCCGGATCACCTTCGCGCCGACGCCCTGCGCCGCCCGGTCGAACGCAGCGCCGAACTTGTCGTCGCGATCCCGCAGCAGGACGGCTGGAGCGTCCCCATCCATGGTGGCGTTGCGAAGTTGCTGCGCTGTCCACGCCTGTGTCGGATGGCGGGTTCGCGGCGATATGGACCACGCGCCGCGACGCCAGGTGCACCAGGAAGAACGCGTAAACCTGCGCCGATGAGAAGCTTCAGCCGGCCCACGAGGTTGAGCTTCGGGCGCTTGCTGCGGCGTCGAAGAACGTTGACCTGGTGGTGGAGGACGGCGTTCTCGATGATCAGCTCCCGGCGGGACCGGAGCGCATCCACGGCGACGCTGGCGATCTCGCTCACCGATCTGCGCGGGGCCAGCTGCGACCACAGTCGCTCCATGCGAGCCAGAACCCATGTCCGGATTCGAGAGACGCTCGGCAAGCGCATCCGCCACTTGGAGCACAAACGAGGTAGCCGGTCGAGCCCCGCGACGAGCCCCACTCCCGCTGCGTTAGCGCCGGGATGCGCACGGTAGCCAGCACGGGCGCGTTCGGCCTGGCGTGCTCCACGCGGATGCTGGTGCTGGTGCTGGTCATCTCGAGGATCACGTGTTGCGGCGTGCCGTTCTCGCCCGGCGGCTTGTTGGCGATGAGGAAGTCCACGCCGCATTCGTCCGGCGGCTACTTCAGCACCACCAGACAGCCGACGGTGATGGCCGCACCGTCGGCGACCACGCCGACATCGCCTTCCGCGGCTGCAAGGACCGAGTAGGATGACCGCCATGAGCGACCAGGACGAAGGCGAGATCGTCCCGTTTCCGCCGCTGCCCCCCGCGCCCCTACCTCCGCGGTTTCCCCCCGATCCAAGACAGCGGACGCGCAACCGCATCGTTGGCGCGATCTCATCGCAGCTCTCCGAGGGCGAGATGCAGCTCGCCGCCGACATCGGCGTAACCGGCTACCCGGCCTCCGGTGTCAACCTGGGGCAGATCAAGGATGCCCTCGAGGGCGCGCTGGAACGTTTTAGCATGACGACCCTACAGGCTCGCTGGGAGAGCGACGTGCGGAGCTTCGTTCTCTCGGTCCTGCATGCCTGGGTGCAGCGGGCGAAACATATGAAGGCCGATCTCTGCGACAAGGGCATCGCCATCGAGATCGAGACGCAGGACGATCACGGCTACTATCACTACCGCTTCGACGTTTTTTCGGGCCGGGGCTGACCGGCCCAACAGATCAACGCGGGGCGTGGCCCGGCCTGTCGCGTTCTATCAATGCGTACGCAGCAGGCGATGTACGCCGCGAGCGAGTGCCGCACGGCCGGCATACTATCACACGATAGACGATGCCGCAAAACGCTGCGCCCGCTCTACGCGAGAGGATCACACCACTCACATCAACCGGAGGGACGGTGATTGCCTGCAGAACAAGAACCTGCCAAAAGCTGTCAACGAGGCCATGCCGCTTCCAGCGGGAGCGTTCTTCAAGGTGCCCAAGAAGATGCAGCGCTCTGGCCGGCTGCTGTGCGAGACGAACACGTCCCTGAACCGCATACATATCGATCTCGATCCTGTTCCGCCACCACCACCTTCCCCCTTCCAGTGACCGAGGAGGTTCATCATGCCGCACTTTCACAAGATCGCCATGATCGGATCACTCGCGCTGATCGCGAGAGCGGATGCGGTTGGTCTCTTGCCGACACCGGTGCTCGACGGCGTGCAGATCAGCGCCAGCGCGACCTTCGATCCGACCGGGTATACGTACAGTTACATGATCACGAACCCGGCACGTAACACGGGCGAGATCACGAGCTTCTGGATCGATGTGACCGCGAGGCAGGCGGAGAACGCCATGGCCGGAAATACCTCCAGCCTCACGATTCCCCTGGGCTCGGATCGCGTCGACTTCACGGAGCTGCTTTCAGAGCTGGAAGCGTTGAATTCCTCGTTGTCGGCGCCTGGCTTCTTTCGACGCGAGGTGATCGTGCCGTTCGGCCAGAATGCGCCCACCGGCTGGAACGGTGGCCTCGGCATGGGAGGCTTTGCGAGCTTCAGCGCGGACGACGACACGCGCGGGATTCTCCCCGGAGCCGGCCTTGCGGGCTTCCAGCTGCGCAGCTTCGGCGTGCCCACGATCCGAAGTGTGAACATCATCCCGCTATGGATGTTCGTCGTGGCAGATCACGAGCAGGTCACGCCGGAGGAGATCGCAGCCGCGGATCAGGTCGAGCAAGACATCGTGTTCCCGACGCGGACGCTCGCGGCGTCCGGCGTGTCGTATGGCTCGTTCGCGCACTGGAATCAGCTGCGCGATGATCTCGCCGAGGCGATCCAGCTGGGGTGGATCCGTAGCAACAAGCTCGCCCGGACGCTGACCAGCCAGCTCGCGTCGGCGCGCCAGGCATTCGACGCGCGCGACAACTTCACCGCGAAGGTTCGCCTGGCAGCGGTGCTCGCGACGATCGATCAGGCCCCGGTTGGCGACCGTACCAGCGAGGGGTTTGCGCTCGTGGACTTCAACGTGCGCGCGCTGATCAACAACACGCCCGACAACGAGGTCGAGCCCAGGATCACCATCTCGCCCAAGGCCGCGGCACTGTCGATCGGTGCCCCGCAGAGCTTCACCGCGACCCTGATCGACCTCGCCAACGGCGGCCGACCGATCGCGGATCAGCGGATCGCCTTCCATGTCGAGGGGCCCAATGGCGGCGGTGACACCGTGCGGACGGATGCACAAGGGCACGCGAGCTTCAGCTATGTCGGCAGCCAGACGGGAACGGACGTCGTGGTTGCGAGCGCGCTGTTCCACGGGGGCGAGGTCAGCTTCGACGATTCTGCGCTGGTGCAGTGGGCCGGGGGAATCGATCTCATCGTACCCCTGTTCGTTCCACCGCTGCTGCGGACAGAAGGCGGGCGAACGTTCTACGTGACCGAGCAGACCCAGAATATCGGCAATTTGCCGTCGCCGCCGACAACGACGCGATATTACCTGTCCAGCGACGCTGTCTTCGATCCGAGCACGGCGCGGCTGGTCGGCGAGCGCACGGTCCCGGCACTGCTGCCCGACCAGAGCGATGGCGTGAAGCAACAAGCGTTCACAATGCCCAGTGACCTTCCGCCGGGCGTATATTTCCTCGCGGCGTGCGCCGACGCCAGCAACCTCGTCGTGGAAGTCGAGGAGAGCAACAACTGTTCGTTCGTGAAGGTACAGGGCCGGCAGACCTTCGTCGTGCCGGTGGACACGCCCAACCACTCGCCGGTGTGCACGAGCGCGACACCGAGCATCGCCACGCTGTGGCCGCCCAATCACAAGCTGGTCGACATCTCGGTACAGGGCGTCACGGACGCCGAGCATGATCCGATCACCGTCCAGATCACGGGAATCACGCAGGACGAGCCGGTCAACGGCGACGGCGATGGGAATACCTCTCCCGACGGTTTCGGCATCGGAACCGCCCAGGCGCAGCTGCGATCGGAGCGCTCGGGTCTCGGCAACGGGCGGGTGTATGCGGTGTCGTTCACGGCGAGCGACGGGAAGGGAGGAAGCTGCACCGGGACCATGATGGTCGGTGTGCCGCACGACCAGGGCCAGGGAGCGATCCCGATCGACGATGGGCAGATCTACGATTCGACGGTGCCCTGAGCGTCGGTTCGAGCTGCGGTCACGGCCAGAACTTCTTCGACGCGATCGCGGCGCCCTGGGCGAGCGAGGCGAGCTTGGCCCAGACGACGTCCGGGTCGACGCCGCCGGAGCCGACGTGGATGCTGAATCCGCAGTCGACGGCGGCCATGAGGTTGTCGCGGCCGACGAGGTGCGCGTACCGTCCGATCCGCTGGGCGACGAGCTCGGGATGCTCGATGTAGCTGGACTGGCACTCGATGACGCCGGGAATCAGGATCTTGCCCTCGGGCGCCTTGACCTGTTCGAACAGCGTCCATTCGTGGGCGTGCCGGGGATTGGCGGCCTCGAACAGGAGGGCGTGGGGCTTGGCCTTCCAGATGATATCGATGATATCGGCGAGGGGCACGTCGCAGTGATGCGGCCCGGGATAGTTGCCCCAGCACAGGTGCATGCGAACCTTGTCGGCGGGGATGTTGACGAGAGCGCGGTTGAGCGCGGCAATGTGCAACTCCATCTTTTCGCGGAATGCCTTGACGTCGAGATCGGCATACTGGGTGTGCCGGCCCATCGCGAGGTCGGGACAGTCGACCTGCAGCATGATACCGGCATCGACGATCGCCTCGTACTCGTGGCGGAGTGCCTCGGCGACTGCGAACAGGTAGTCCTCGTGGCTGGGATAGAAGTCGTTGCGGAAGAAGAACGTGGTGACGCCCGGGGACGCCGAGCTCAGGAACATGCCGGCCGGCTGCGCGTGCTGCGCGCGCCTGGCCGCCTGCTGGAGGCGCCGGGCATCGCGGCGCGGCGCATCGACGTCGCGCATGCCGACCGGGCCGTTGCACCCGGGAGTCCTGCGGTGCTTGCGGCCGGGGTCGGCGAAGATGCGGGCCTTGGTGATCGGGTAGGCCTCGACGTCGGCGAACACGAAGCTGTTGCCGGTGCCGCCGAAGCCGGTGAGGCGATCCTTGACGTAGGTGGCGTAGCTCGGCTTGGACATCTCGCCGTCGTTGATGATGTCGATGCCGGCGGCGAGCTGGCGCGCGACGACGCGGTCGACGGCCTCGACGACCTTGGCCTCGAGCGCGTCGCGATCGAGCGGGATGCCATCCTCGCGGGCGAACATGATCTGGATCAGCTCCTCGCTGCGCGGGAGGCTGCCGATGTGCGTCGTCAGAAAACGATTGCTGGTGGCCATTCGCGTGCACTATGGCAGATCGTCGTTGACAACGCGCCAGCGGCGGGAAAAGAGTAGGCGCCGAAGGATGGCCGACCCGACGCTCCCGCTCCTGCCGACCACCGTCGTCGGGTCGTACCCCCAGCCCGACTGGTTGATCGACCGCGAGATGCTGATCGGGCACTCGCCGCCGCGGGTGCGGATGCGCGAGGTGTGGCGGGTCGACGAGCGCTTCCTCGAGGCGGCGCAGGACGACGCGACGCGGCTGGCGATCGACGACATGGAGCGCGCCGGGCTCGACATCGTGTCCGACGGCGAGATCCGGCGCGAGAGCTACTTCAACCGCTTCGCCACGGCGCTGTCCGGCATCGACATCGACCAGCCCGGCATCGTGCTGAACCGCCGCGGCAACGCGACGCCGGTGCCGCGCGTGGTCGGCAAGGTCGTGCGGCTGCGCCCGGTCGAGCTCCGCGATGCGGAGTTCCTGCGCCGCCACAGCCGCCGCGCGATCAAGATGACGCTGCCGGGGCCATTCACGATGACCCAGCTCGCGAGGGACGAGCACTACGGCGACGAGCGCGCGCTCGCGATGGACTACGCGGACGCGGTCAACGCCGAGGCGCGCGACCTCAAGGCCGCCGGCGTCGACTTCGTCCAGCTCGACGAGCCGTACCTCCAGGCCCACCCCGACAAGGCGCGGCGCTACGGCGTCGAGGCGATCGACCGCGCGCTCGACGGCATCGCGGGGCCGACGATCGTCCACGTGTGCTTCGGCTACGCCTACGTCGTGAAGGACAAGCCGAGCGGCTACTCGTTCCTCCCCGAGCTCGATCGCTGCCGTGCCGCGCAGATCTCGATCGAGGCGGCGCAGCCGCACCTCGATCTCGGCATCCTCGCCGCGCTGCCGACCAAGACGATGATGGTCGGCGTGCTCGACCTCGGCGACCCGGCGATCGAGACGCCGGCGACGGTCGCGGCGCGGCTCGGCGAGGCGCTCGCGCACATCGCGCCCGAGCGGTTGGTCGTCGCGCCGGACTGCGGCATGAAGTACCTGCCGCGCGACGTGGCATTCGGCAAGCTGGTCGCGATGGTCGAGGGCACGCGCCAGGTGCGCGCGGCGCTGGTGCGCTGATCATCAGCTGCGTTGCAGAATGTGAAGCGGTGTGCGGCGCGCGCGCGGCCGGGGATGCCGGCGGACGCGGCTCCGTAGTATACGCGGCAGCCCCTCGACGTATTCACGTGCGTCGCTTGTGTCACGGGGCGCCCCCGTTTTGCTGGGGCGCTCGCCGGGCCGCGCTACCATGTCGCCGGAGGACAATAGATGCAGCGCTTTCATGATCGGATCTGGTGGCTCGTGGCGCTCGCGGCGCTGCTGCCCGCGGGAGTCGCGCGCGCCAACGACGCCGCGGCGGGCCTCGACGGGGGACAGCTCGTGCTCAAGCAGGCGGAGACCATCCGCATGGAGAGCGAGGACCTGTTCCTGTCGATGAAGGAGGTCAAGATCCGCTACCAGTTCCGCAATACCGGCCCCAAGGACGTCGAGACCCTCGTCGCGTTCCCGCTGCCGCCGATGCCGGCGAAGGCCGCCGTCGACGAGGGCACCATCGACAACGTGACCTACGACCCGTCGAGCGACAACCCGCTCGACTTCGTGTGCAAGGTCGACGGCCAGGTCGTGAAGACCAAGATCGATCGCAAGGAGGCCAAGGGCAAGGACGCCAATGACAAGG
>VBLP01000758.1 GCA_005887925.1 Deltaproteobacteria bacterium
CAGACCATCAACCGGTTCTGCTCGAGCGGCCTGCAGGCGATCGCGATCGCGGCCGGCTCGATCGCGGTCGGCACGAACGATATCGTGATCGCCGGCGGCGTCGAGTCGATGACGATGGTGCCGATGACCGGCTTCCACCTGTCGGCGTCGCCCGAGCTGATGGACAAGCTGCCGGGCGCCAACACGCCGATGGGCATCACCGCCGAGAACGTCGCGAAGCGGTTCGGCATCACCCGCCAGATGCAGGACGAGTTCGCCTATCGCTCGCAGATGAAGGCCAAGCAGGCGCTCGATACCGGCGTGTTCCGGCACGAGATCGTGGCGGTGCGCGCGGTCGCCTACGAGGACGGCCAGCGCGTGTACCGCGACTTCACCGTCGACGAGCTGCCGCGGCTGGACACGACGCTCGAGGGGCTGGCCCGGCTGCCGCCGGCGTTCGCCCAGGGCGGCAGCGTCACCGCCGGCAACTCCTCGCCGATCTCCGACGGCGCCGCGGCGGCGGTGGTGATGTCGCGCAAGGCCGCCGACGCGCTCGGCGTCGTGCCGCTCGGCGTGTTCCGCAGCTTCGTCACCGTCGGCGTCGATCCCGAGATCATGGGCATCGGCCCGGTGCCGGCGGTCAAGAAGCTGCTGGCGAAGACCGGGCTGTCGATCGCCGACATCGACCTGTTCGAGCTCAACGAGGCGTTCGCGAGCCAGTCGGTGTACTGCCAGCGCGAGCTCGGCATCCCCGACGACAAGCTCAACGTGTACGGCGGCGCGATCGCGCTGGGCCACCCGCTGGGCTGCACGGGAGCCAAGCTGACCGCGACGGCGCTGTACGAGCTGCAGCGCCGCGGCGGGCGCTATGCGGTGGTCACGATGTGCATCGGCGGCGGGCAAGGCGCGGCCGGCCTCTTCGAGCGCGCGTGAACCGACCCGACGATGCGCGGCGTGCGACCGATATCCCGCGGTCGGGGCACTAGATGTGGGAGGCGATCGCGCTCGCGTTCGGGCTCGCGATGGACGCCACCGCGGTGTCGGCCGTGCGCGGGCTGGCCGCGCAGCCGCGCGAGCTCGTCGTGCTGCCGCTCTTGTTCGGCGGCTTTCAGTCGGGGATGGCCGCGCTGGGCTGGCTCGCCGGGCGGTGGGCCGGGCCGTACATCGCGCGCTGGGATCACTGGGTAGCGTTCGGCTTGCTGGTGGCGATCGGCGGCAAGATGCTGATCGACGCCTGGCGCAAGCGCGCGGGTGCCGAGGCGCCGGGGCCGGCCTCGGTCGCGCTGTATCTCGGGCTCGCCGTCGCGACCAGCATCGACGCCGCGGCGGCCGGGCTGACCTTGCCGCTGCTGGCGGTCGCGCCGTGGCTCGCGCTGCTGCTGATCGGCGCGATCACGGCGGCTTGCTCGGCGGCCGGCCACGTCGCCGGGCGGTTCGTCGGGACGCAGTTCGGCGCGCGGCTGTCGATGCTCGGCGGCGTGGTGCTGATCGGCATCGGCGTGCGCATCCTCGTGCAAGGCCTGTGACCTCGCCGACATGGCGCCGATCGGGGCGCCGCGGCGGCGTGTCGATCACGCGTGAATCGTGGACTTGCACGATTCGCCGCGACTTGCCGCCGGCGGGTGCTCCTGACCGCCATGGGAGACGCAAGGAGGAACATGTCCGCTCGATCGATTGTCGCGCTGTGCAAGATAGCTGGGCTCGCCGTGATCGCGGCCGGGCTCGCGCGTTCCGCGGAGGCGTCGCCGCGCGCCCGCGTCGACGCAGATCAGGTCGCGCCCGGTGCGCCGTCGACCGGCTCGGTGTGCAGCGGCCCCGGCATCCGGTGCTACGCCCACGTCCGGACCGATGCTGCCGGTGACATCGCGGCTGACGCGGCGACGCCGAACGGCTACGGACCCGCCGAGCTCCAGTCGGCGTACCAGATCGACCCGGCGATGGCCAAGCCGGCGACGATCGCGATCGTCGACGCCTACGGCTACGCCAACCTCGAGTCGGATCTCGCGGTGTATCGCACGCAGTTCGGGCTGCCGCCGTGCACCCGCGCCAGCGGCTGCCTCAAGATCGTCAACCAGGACGGCATGACGTCGCCGCTGCCCGCCGACCCGCCGGCCAGCGACGACTGGACGGTGGAGACCGCGCTCGACGTCGACATGGCGAGCGCGGCGTGCCCGAGCTGCAAGATCCTCGTGGTCCAGGGCACCTCGAACTCGAACGGCAACCTGTACACGGCGCAGAGCTCGGCGGCCGCGGCGCACCCCACCGTGATCAGCGACAGCTGGGGCGGGCCGACGCAGGTCGGCGAGGACCTGACCGGCCAGGAGCCGTTCTTCGATCATCCCGGCATCGCGCAGTTCGTCTCGGCCGGCGACAGCGGCTACAACGAGGGCGGCCGCGGCCCGGCCTACCCCAGCACGTCGGCGCACGTGATCGCGGTCGGCGGCACGGCGCTCGCGCGCTCGTCGACGACGCGCGGCTGGAGCGAGGTCGCGTGGACGAAGGGCGGCAGCTCGTGCAGCTACTCGATCGCCAAGCCGGCGTACCAGACCGCGTCGCCGTGCTCGTTCCGCGCCGCCAGCGACATCGCCGCGGTCGGCGATCCTGCGACCGGCGTCGCGGTCTACAACGCCAGCAACGGCGGCTGGATCGTCCTCGGCGGCACCAGCGCGTCGGCGCCGCTGGTCGCGGCGATCTTCGCGGCCACCGGCCACGGCGATGTCACCGCGGCGCTGATCTCGCAGCACATCGACATGTTCTTCGACGTGACCTCGGGCTCCAACGGCCCGTGCGGCAACCTCCTGTGCAATGCCACGACCGGCTGGGACGGCCCGACCGGATACGGAACGCCGAGCGCCAGGCTGATCCTCGCCGGCGGTGGCGGCACCGGCCCGGGCCCCGGCACGCTGACCGTGATGATCACGTCGCCGAGCGAGAACGCGAGCGTCAAGGGCGGCTTCAAGGTGACGGCGACCGCGAGCGCCGCCGCCGTCGAGGTCGGCTTCGGGATCGACGGCACGCTGCTCCAGGTCGCGAAGTCCGCGCCCTACGAATTCACCGCACCCGCCACGCTGAGCTTCGGTCCGCACCTCGTCCAGGTCGCCGCGGCCGATGCGCAGAACAACGTCGTGTCGTCGCAGGTCCACGTGATCGTGACGCTCGGCGGCGGTGGCGCGGGTGCCGTGCCGATCGATGATGGCAGCGACGCAAAGTCCGGCGGATGCCACGTAAGCTCGGGTACGGCCCCGATCTCGCTCGTTGCTATCTTCGTCGCAGGCCTCGCAGTTTGCCGACGACGGCGCCGCGCCTGACGGTCGGTCGAAACGCGCCTCGCCGGCCCGCCACCGTAGAATTCGTGATCGCCGGAATACGGACAGGCGTAGGCTCGGCCCATGCGAGAAGTTGTCGCACGCAGCGTCGCATCCATCCTCGCGCTCGGTCTCGCGCTCGGGGTCGCGGTGGCGTGTCAGACGGGCCAGCGCGAGCCCCAGTCCACCAGCGCGCCATCGACGGTGGCCAATGCAGCACCGACAGCGAACGCGCCACCTGCCGCACCGGCGGCCGCGTCGCCCGAGGCCTCGACGCTTCCGGACCCCGTCGCGAGCCAGGAGCCGGCCGCTGCGCCGGCGGCCGTCCCCGCGCACGTCAAGCTGCCGCGCAGCCCCGCCACCCCGGCACGGCGGTCGCGGACGATCCTCAATCGCAAGCAGCTCAGCTGGCTCGCGTCGGTTGGATTCCCCGACTTCGATCGCCAGGAGCATCGCGCCGCGACCGGCACCATCGAGGTTCGCCACGTCACCCAGAGCCGCCCCCGCCTCGCCGTGACCGTGACCATCGGCCCGTGCATCCCCAGGATCGTCTGTCCGGCGATGAAGCTCGCGCGCTGGGCCGGCCGCCGCGACGAGTTCCTCGGCCAGCTGCCCAAGGACCTGCGCGATCGGCCCGATACCCGCTTCGAGATCGGCGCGCGCACGCTCGCCGGCGCACCCGCCATCTTCACCTACCAGCTCGGCTACGCGGCCGGCACCGGCGATGACGACCAGCCGGCGACCGACTACAGCGACGCCTACATCCTCTATTACAATGACGGCGTCAACCAGATGCGCGTCATGGCGCACTACGTCGACGACGCCGTCGGCGGCCTCGATCAGCTGCTCGCCCTCGCGCCACCCGAAGATCTCGAGAAGCTCGCCACCGCCTTCGCCAGCTTCTACGTCCACGCCTGGAACTGAATCGCCGGCAGGAGAGCGCGATTACTTCTTGAGCGCGATCTTGCGGGGCTTGGCCTCGGCCTTCTTCCAGATGATCAGGCTCAGGACGCCCGACTCGAGCTTGGCCTCGACGCGCTCACCGTCCGCGGTGTCGGGGAGAGAGAAGCTGCGCGAGAACGAGCCGTACTGCCGCTCGTAGAGCGCGAAGCTCTCGCCCTCCTGGCGCTCCTCGGCGTTGCGGGTCCCCGAGACGGTGAGGACATTGTTGTGGACCGCGATGTCGAGGTCGGACTCGGCGACGCCGGGGACGTCGGCCTTCAGGAGGAAGGCCTCGTTGGTCTCCTTGACCTCGAACGCCGGGACGAAGGCGCTGACCTGGCGGTTGCCGAAGAACGGGTCCCAGGAGAGGAGGTCACGGGCGACCTGGAAGGGGTCACGAGCTGCGTAGCGAGAGGTGCTGGTGTTGCCGTTGGTGCGACCGAGAAGCGACATGAGAATTCCTCCTGTGCAGGGAAGATCGGGTTGCTGAAGACACCTCCTTGATAAGCATGGCGATGGGTCGCGCAACGGCTTGACGCGCGCCGGCGCAGTGGTTACCAGCGCGTTTTTCGAGGAGAACTGGCCTG
>VBLP01000760.1 GCA_005887925.1 Deltaproteobacteria bacterium
GGGTAGTCGTTGAGCTGCAGGAACCGGCCCTGGATGACGTTCCCGATCATCCGCGTCTGGGGACTGCCGAGTAGCTCGGCATTCACGTAGTCACCGAGCGTCGGGATGAAGGTCAGGATCGTGCCCGCGAACACACCCGGCAGCGCCAGCGGGAACGTTACCCGCCGGAATGCCTGCCAGCGCGTCGCGAACAGGTCCTCGGCCGCCTCGATGAGTCGCGGGTCGATCTTCTCCAGCGCGATGTAGAGCGGCAGGATCATGAACGGCAGGAAGTTGTAGGTGAGTCCCGCGATCACCGCGATCGGGGTGTATAGGAGCGAGAAATCCGGCGACAGGATCCGGGCGTCCTTCAGGACACCCAGGATCGGCCCGTTGTCGTTCAGGAGGATCTGCCAGCTGATCGTGCGGATCAGGAAGCTCGTGAAGAACGGGGCGATGACCAGGAACAGCAGGACGTTCTTGTACCGGCCACCGCGGAACGCGATCGTGTACGCAACGGGGAAGGCGATCAGGAAATCGAGCAGGGTGCTGATCGAGCCGTAGAGGAGCGAGTTGGACCACTGGGTCCCGAACTGCGTGAGCGCCCGTTCGTAAGCCCTCGTCGTCCCGGTGAACCGGAACCCGGCGTCGAGGCTGCCGCTCGACAGCGACATGACGAGCATCTGGAACGCGGGCCAGATGAAGAAGTACGTCAGCCACAACAGGCCCGGCGCGAGCATCAGGTACGGCGCGGCCGCCGCGATGCGACGGCCGAGCGGTCGGGGTGGACGGGTGGCAGTCAGCTCGTCCGTGGCCATCGTGAACATCCGAGGGATGCGATCGTCAGCCGCCGGTCAGGTCGAGGAACAGCTCGTCCATCTGCGTCTCGAGGTCGGGGCTGAGGAACTGGAAGTTCTTCTGCTTGGCGACGACGGCGTCCGGTGGGAACAGCAGTTCGAGATGGTATTGATCGAGCGGCGCGTCCTTGTTCAGCGCCTCGAGCTCCTC
Organism: Deltaproteobacteria bacterium; assembly: GCA_005887925.1. Classification (GTDB taxonomy): domain Bacteria; phylum Myxococcota_A; class Polyangia; order Haliangiales; family Haliangiaceae; genus JABFXX01. The sequence goes on from VBLP01000760.1 coordinate 988, forward strand.
CTTCGCGCCGTTGACCGGGCAGATGTAGTAGACGTAATTCTCGATCTGCGCAGCGATCTTCGGGTCGTAGCAGAAGTTCATCATCAGCTCGGCCGTGTACTTGTTCGTCGCGCCCTTCGGGATGACCATGTTGTCGGTCCAGATCATCGCGCCTTCGGTCGGCACGACAAATGTGTCGCCCTCGGTACCCGATGAGGCGAGGTCGCCCGACCAGACCATCGCCGCCCAGGTTTTCTTGGCCGCGAAGTTCTTCAGGTACGAGTTGTCGGCGAAGATCAGGCCCTGCGCGACGAGCGGCTTGATGTCGTCGTGGACCGCCTGGAGGTTGTCCGCGGTCACAGTCTGCGGGTTGGGGTCAATGCCGAGCTTCAGGAGCCCCAACCCGAACGTGTCGCGGGACTCGGTCAGGAAGGACACGCGGTTGGCGGGCAGCGCGTAGAGGTCGGTGAGGCTCTTCGGCTCCGCCTTTCCGGCCGACGCCAGGACTTTCTTGTTGTAGCCGATGCCGGTCATTCCCGACTGCCATGGATAGTGGTAGTCGTTGCCAGGATCCCAGGTCTGGTTCTTCAGCGCATCACGGAGATTCCCTGTGCAGTTCGGAACGTTGCCCTGGTCGATCTTCTCCGCCCAACCCTTGCTGATGATCTTGGCCGCGAGCCAGTCGGTGACGGTGATCATGTCCCAGCCGGTTGACGCGCCGGACTGGAGCTGCGGCTGGATCGTCGCGTAGAAGACCTTGTTGTCTTCGATCTTCTCGACGTAATCGACGTCCACGCTGTATTTCTTCTTGAACTGCTCGATCGTCGGTGACGAGCCCGGGGCGTATTTCCCTGCCTCGCCCGCCTTGCCGGCAAGGTCGATATATGCGGGCCACTGAGCCCAATGGAGCGGGCCGCTCGGGCTCGGCTTTGGTGTCGGCGCGGCAGCCTCGCTGGCGGAAGGCGCAGGCGGCGGCGTCGGGATGTTGGCGTTTCCGCTGGCGGCCGCGCTCGGGCCGCCCGAGTCATTGCTCCCTCCGGTGCAGGCGGCAAGGAACGCCGCAACGCCGGCGAAGGCCGTGCCCTGCAGGAAGCGGCGACGAGACAGGTCCGGGTTGAGGCGCTGGGTCGGGTCGGTCATGCCATCCTCCTCGGTGCGCGCGCTCATGCGGGCACGGTCCTTGCCGGCTCCCCGACGCCGGATCCTGGTTCGGTCGGTTCCTCGCCCTCGCTCGGGACGACGAAGCTGTGATCGGGTGACCACGTCATCTGGACCTCGTCGCCACGCGACCAGAGCTCGGCCCTGGTCGCCCGTTCGACGTTCTGCTCGTACACCGTCAGCCGGCCGCCACGCGACCCGACGACGTACTGGGTGCTGACGCCCAGATAGGACGCGTCTTCCACGACGCCGGTCAGCCGGTTGTGGCCGGCCGGGACCTCGGATGCCGGCTCGCTCAGGCGGATCTTTTCGGGCCGCACGCCGATGCTGACCGCAGCCTGCCCGCCGGCGAGCGCGGTCGGTAGGCGGATCGGCGTGTCGTCGCCGAGCGTCGCCCGGGAATAACCGCCGTCGCTGCCGACGATCGTCGCCGCCAGCAGGTTGCTGATCCCGAGGAAGCTCGCGACGAAGCGGGTCGTCGGGCGCTCGTACAGGCTCTCCGGGTCGCCGAGCTGCTCGTAATGACCGCGGTTCATCACGGCGATCCGATCGGACATCGTCATCGCCTCTTCCTGGTCGTGGGTCACATAGATGAAGGTGATCCCGACCTCCTGCTGGATCCGTTTGAGCTCGACCTGCATCTGCTTGCGCAGCTTCAGGTCGAGCGCGCCGAGCGGCTCGTCGAGGAGGAGGACCGCGGGCCGGTTGATCAGGGCGCGGGCGAGGGCGACGCGCTGCGCCTGGCCGCCGGAGATCTGGGTCGGCTTGCGCGCCTCGTAGCCGGGCAGCTCGACGAGGTTGAGCATGTCCGTGACCCGGCTCTTGATCTCGCTCGTTTTCACGCCCTTGCGGCGCAGCCCGAACGCGACGTTCTCGAAGATCGTCAGGTGCGGAAACAGGGCGTAGTTCTGGAAGACCGTGTTGACGTTGCGCTTGAACGGCGGCAGCCACGTCACGTCCTGACCCTGGAGCTCGATCAGGCCACTCGTCGGCTGCTCGAATCCGCCGATCATCCGGAGCGTGGTCGTCTTGCCGCAGCCGGACGGGCCGAGAAGGCTGAAGAACTCGCCGTCACGGACCTCGAGGTTGATCCGATCGACCGCGACCTGGTCGCCGAATTTCTTGGTGACATCGACGAGTCGAACGTCGACCTCAGGCAACTCGCGCACTCCTGAAGCACGGGGCCGTTTCTGACCAGCCGAAACACGACCGGTTTGGGCGACCGAGGGTTG
>VBLP01000761.1 GCA_005887925.1 Deltaproteobacteria bacterium
TCGCCTCCTTCCTGGGATCCGGAGTCGTGCCCGGAGGGTGCTGGCCATGATCGGGCTCGTAGGCCGGATCGAGCTTGTGTTCCTCGTTCAGCCTTGGAAAGTACTCGACCAACTTCCGCAGGACATCTTGAGGAACGACCGGGTTGCAGCTTCGCAGGGCGTCCAGGCGTGCGACGTTGGCCTTGTACATCGGTCGCTGATCGAGCGGCCCCATGATCTGTTCGACGTACGCATAGATGCTCGCCGAAGTCACGTCGCCTCGAACGTCGGCGGCACCTCCCTCGAGCGCGGCGCACACGTAGCTCGTGAATAAACTGCGATCGCTGCTCATCACGGCGACCTCATCGCCCGAGCTTGCCGTGAGGATCGCGACGCCCTCCCGCAACACCGCGCGATCCTCCTTGATCGCCGGTACAGCGCCGAGCTTACCACTGAAGCAGGCGTCCACGATAATCGTGATCTGCGGAATCTTGCTGTCGTTGGCGTATTCGACGATCTCGTGCATGACAATGCCGTGTCCGGAGAAGTACATCAGCGCCATGTCGACCTTCTTCGCCAGAATGTCCCTGACATGGTGGCGCAACAAAACCCGTGTGATCTGGGAGCTACCTGAAGCGGTACCCTTGGGCCCTAGCAGCTCGATGCAGGAGAAGTTGCTGGAGCGATCGTCGTTCCTCGAGAGGAGTTCCTTCACTGTGGTCGCGTCCTTGACACACCCGGGAAGCCATGACCCGGGGTAGTCCTCGATGCCGACGACGAGAGCAGCCTTCTTGAGGCTCATGTCTTCCCTTCCTTCCTTCGTCCGTGTTTGACGGAATCTGCACCTGCGTTCGCGTCGTGCCGTTCCCGTGCACCATGTGTCATCCGGTCTCTTCACTGTGGGACCGGCCGCCCGGTGAATCGCCCCGGGCATCGTCGCTCCGATCATCCAATCGCCAGCTCCTGGTGAACACCTCGGGGACCTCGAATGGAATCCTGCCGTCTGGATGCTTGAACAGGATCATGCGCTGGACGAAGCGCCGGGCGAGGAAGCTGCGTCGACGCCGGGCGCCCGGAACCAGAGACAACAGGTACAAGATCTGTCGCTTCTGCGAGGCGCGTGCCGCAACGAGCACACGCGTCCAGTCCGGTCGTGGCAGATCGAGCAGCTGCGCGACGTTCTCTCCAAATGCAGTGTCCTGCAGGAAGAAATGAGTGAGGCTGTTCGCGTAACCGCGCAGCGGAAACAGGGTCGCGACGGCCTTCATGAGCTGACATGCCAGCAGCTTTCCCTCGGTGGTGGCGCGAAACTGCCGGCCGCCGATGCGCGCCGCGAGAGCCAGCGCTTCCTGCTCGGTGCCGGCGAGCAATGCCTCGTCGATCCCGAGCAGGCGGCCTATCGCCGACCAGGCATGGACGTAGCTGTCGGCGTCCTCCGTCGAGATCCGGGCTCCCATGCGCCGGAGACCGTGCAGGACAGCCACCGAGAATGACAGCAGCGTGCCGGCCTGGTCTTCCTGGTTGATCGGCGTGCCCCAGCGCTCCGACCAGGGTGCCTTCGGATCGAGCTGGACGTGCTGCCGGATGAGCGCGTGGATCAGCCGGACTTTGCAGGCCGTGCGCCAACCCAGCTTGCCCCGCACCAGCTCGCCGACCTGCATCACATTGATGATCATCTGTGCGGTGTCGTACAGCCGTCTCACTGGTTCATCCTTCAGGCGCCGCGCCCGGAAGATCACCTGGACCCCGTTGCCGGCCGCGAACGCGAGCGGCAGCGAGCACGATCCGAGGATGAGGAAGATCTCCGGCCCGAACAGCGCGAAGAGCTGCTGTCCGCGCACCACCGTCGAGGGCGTCCCGATCTCCAGATCGCCCAGCACCCGAAGGTAGTCGTGAACGAGCGGATGGTCCTCGGGCAGCCCCGGGGTGCGAAACAGCGCAGCCATCGCATCGCCGAGCGCCCCGGGCCCATGCGCAGCCAGGTATTGCGCGACGATTGGATCAACGATCGGATCGCCGATCTTCCTCGCGGCATCCAGCTCGCGATCGCCCAGCGCGGTCGAGCACGCAGCCCCTGCTGCGTCCCCTTCGCGGGTCACGATGCGCTGCACCGGGTTGATGATCACGACGGCACGACCGCAGTCGCGCGCACGGGAAACCACGTCCGCGGTACCGCCGGGCCCGGCCGCCGGGCTGCCATTCCAGACTGCCACAAGAACGTCGCAGCGAGACACGACCTGGATCCCAGCGTGGAGATACGCTTCTTCGTCCGAGCGCCCACCGCGCGGGAGGATATCGACGCGTCCACGAGCGATGAGTCGATCGTACTGCTGTCGATCGCCGTCACCGGACAGTCCTCGCTCGCGGTATTCGGGGAACGGCAGCACGACCTCGAGTGCCCCACCCCGCTCGAGTACGAGGGTAGCGAACACCTGGTCCGCGCCCACTGCCAGGCAGCTCACGCCGACCAGTTCACCGATGTGCTCGCCCAGCACGCGATCGATGGCGCTGCGGATCCAGGCGACAGCTGGCTGATCGCCGAGTAGCTGATGTCCCGTGATCCCGATTCGCGTCATGCTTCTACACTCGCTTGTTCGCCATGTCGCCGTGGCGCGTGCCGACTCGAGCCATCGTGTCGTCTGCCACGTGACGACAACCACGATATAGTGCATTCGCGTCCAGCCTGTCCAGATACCGTCGCGATGCAAGTTGCTTACAGCGACCGTGTAAGCGTATGCGACGTGGACGCCCGTGCGCTTGCTCGTTAGCTTGCAGTCAAACGGCGGGAGCCACACATGACTGATGACATCGACGCCCTGAATGCCGAGATCGTGTCAGCAACCCGGACGCTGAGCGACACGTATGCCGCGAAGTTCGACGGTGATCCGGAAGGTGAGCTGGGTGCCTGGCTGCATGTCGCGGCCCGGCGCGAGGCCATGGTCAGTAACGTGTACTGTGCGGCCATGCGGCGCTACCGCCTCCCGGAGCCTCACGTACCGGCCGGCGTCGACGGCGTGCTCAAGGGCCGTGCGCTCAGTGCCGATCTGATGATCTGGCTCGGCGCTGTCGAGGGCGATCTGCTGTCCGCGCTCACCAGTCGCCCTGGTCCGCGGCGGTTCTTCGCCGAGCTGGCCATTCGCGTGGGCGCACTCGTGACACCGGCGCAGGTCCCCGCCTTCACACGCGCGTTGACGCCGCTGGATCTTCGCGGGTTCTTCTTGCTGTGCGCCGCGCTCGAGACCACCGCGCGCGAGTCCTATGCGCGGATGGAAAAGCTGACCGATGCGCTCATCGGCAGCCGCACCGGCGATGTTGCTCGCAGTCTGCAGCTCGAGAACCTGTCGCGCGAGCTGCGCTTGAAGACGCTCGACGAGACGTTCCACGAGCAGGCCTTCCTGGAGATGGCCGGCTGGGTCGTCAACGGACAGCTCGATCCTACGCTGACCGAGCGCGCATGTGCGGATCGCCTCGCCACACACCTTCCCCGCGGAGCGAAGTCGATCCACGACCCGAACATCGCGCATGTGATCACCCATGGCGGCTTGTCCAGCCTGTTCGAGGCCCGCGGCCTGTCGATCGTCGTGCAATGACGCAGTCGGATGCGGAAGATCAGCGACCCGAGCGACGCGTTCGACCCTTGGTGGGATGGCCCGGTGCCGGGTCGCTGAGCGGACACCAGCCATCGTCGAACGCGCGCAGCAGCTCGCGGCGCGAATGAACCCCGAGCTTTGCAGAAGCACGCGCCAGGAGCACCCGCACCGTCGAGTCCGCGATTCCGAGATCGTAAGCGATCAGCTTGTTATGATGTCCCAGCTTTGCAAAGGCGAGGACTTGCCGCTCGCGCGGGCTGAGCGCCTCGGGGCCCGGTGCACCCGGTGGGTTCTCGCGGGCTACGATGTAGCGGCGGCCGTCGAGCTCCACGCGATCGAGCAGTGACCAGCGCGCGCTGACCAGCGCCTTGCGAGCCTCGAGTGAAGCATCGGGATCGATCTCCCGGAGGGTGCCGCGCGATTCCTCGAGCGCGAGCACGGCGCGCCGCAGCATCTCGCGCGCAGCGGGCTTTCGCGCAGCGCCGCTGGCGTCGTGAACCCGACCCGTCGGGTCGAGCACTGCTTCGCCCACGTCGCTGGTATGCGTGCCCTGCCGGTTCCGCAGCGCGTGGCGGAGACGCACCGCGGTCGATAGATGAGCGGCCACGCGCCCCCAGCGCTTCTTCTCCGCGACCGACGCCCACTTGACGGCGGGCCGACCGGCATGAAACCCGACCCCCCGGCCCGACGGCTCTGCCGCCGTGATCCATATGGAATCGTACATGCCGAAGCGCTGCACGAACCGCTTCATGTGCGGCTCGTCGCGGAACTCCTTGCGCATGTTCATGAGCTCACTGCCGGTGATGCATGGCCCGAGACGAAACGGGCGGAGGCGGATTGCCGGATCCATCTTGGCAAACACCGTGCTGTAGATCGCCTCCAGCTCGCCGGGGATGCCGAGGTGAAAGCGCTGCGCAATTCTGGGCTGCGCCCCTTCGGGTTTGTAGTACTCGAACACGGCAACACCGAACCCCTGATCGAGATGCGGCAGTGCTGCGTGGGCGAGCTCGCTCAACCATTGCGCATCGGGTAGGTCGACCTTGTAGGCCGCCTCTACCACATCAAGCAGATCGAGTGCACGAGCTCCCATACATCCTCCCGCCCCGGCATGTTCGGTCAGATGTAGTCCAACTCGCAAGTGCGACCTCAAGCTCGGCGTTGGACCTTGCGATGTCTCGGCGGTATCTTCAAGGAGCGTGTTCACTCCTGCTGTAATCGGTGAACCCGGTCTAATCGCGAGACATCCTGACGTGGCGACATCTCGATCGACGCGAGTCCCCCTAGTAGGCGGCTTCGTCCGGGGGTGTGCGGCCGTCGAGCAGTGCATGGATCGTCGGCCAGCGAAACGTCCAGACCGGATCGCTCGCCCTCGCATTGCGCGGTCGCGTCGGTGTTCCTTTCCGCGTGCCTCGCAGGAGAAAATATCGTTTACCGAGCTCCTGGGCAATCTGGAGCTCGATCGCCACACCGCGAGCCTGGTGCGTCTGCTCTCCGCACAGCACGAGAACGCACTCGCTTCCTGAAATCAGCCTCCTGGCAACACTGACCCAGTCTTGCGGAATCTGTTGCAGGATCGAGCTATCAACGATCTCGAAAGGACACTCGGGCAACTTCGACTGAGCGACCAGATTCTCTTTGACGTCGCGATCATCATAATCGAATGCGATGTACACGCGCCTTGCTGCCATTGCCTGCCTCTTTCCGTCGCTAGACTCAAGACCTACTCTCGCGCACAACCCAGGTCCAGCGTCCTATCGTCCGAGTTGCTTACAGCACCGTGTAAGCAACTCCGTTGACAGGCCGACGCCCGTCGAGAATCGACCAGAGAGCGCGAGCGCTGCGGTGCGCCGGACGTTGCGGTCCTGCTGCTCGCGGAACAGGTCGCCGGCGCAGCGCGCCAACCGAAGGTCGGGGTCGCACCCGCCGCAGCGCCGCCCTGGAGCAACAGCGCCCGATGCTTCGCCCGGCGCGGCCCCGCACGTCGGTGATGCCGCCGGCGAACCGCAGGCGTCCGTCGCCGTCGTAGAGCACGGTGAACCCGGAGGTCAGCGCACCGAATCGGCCTGCCTCGGCGCGGCCGCGGTCGACGACGACGCGCACGCCCCGATCGCGCGCGCACGCCCGGCGTCCTCGCTGCTCGCCGGATCCGCTACGTCATCGCTGGGCACGACGTGGAAGTCGCAGCCGCGGCCGACCTCGCTCGCGATCTCGGACAGCACGGCCAGCGTGGCGCGCGTGCAGCTGCACTCGGGTGCGCGAGCACCACGAGCACCGGGCGCCGGGGGCGCGCTCCAGGTACCTACCGTCCGGCCAGCGCTCCGGCGCAGCGCGGCCCGGCCCGGGGGTGGTGTTGTAGCACTCGACTACGAGCAATTCGCACGCCACGCCGAGGCCGGGGCTGCAACCACGACGCGCGGCGGGAGGTACCCGCGCCCTGGCTCGTCCCGATCGCGAGGAACTTGAGCGACCTCGCACACGGTCGAACCGGTGGGCATGACCATCCCGCCAGCCGACCTCGATGCTTCGAATAGGTATGCCGTGGCCGTCCAGAAGCTCGCGCAGGATCAAGCGAAGCAGGACGGCAGCTCGGTCGTCACCCTCATCGAGGGCGCCGCTCCGCCGATCGGCCCGAACGGCGAGGGCACACATGTGAACACGTACGCCTAGCTGCTCGTGGCACCGACAACGGTGGTAGAGTCGCGGTGGGCGGCTCCGGATGTGCTTCCTTCTCTGTCCCGGTAGCGCAGCCACTCTCCGCCCACCTTGATGGACTCGATCCGTACGCTCCTCCTGGCGCGAACCCACACGGTCGTCCTGGACCCGGATCGCGTCGCCAGCGCCGCGACGCGACCGACGCGCGACATCGATCTCGAGAAGTTCGAGGACGAGCTCGCGCAGCTCGGCTACGTGATGAGCCTGGACCTGGCGATGATGGTCCGCCGCCTGCCCTACCAGGCGCTCGTCGAGCTCCGCGCGTGGATCGTCGCGACGCTGGCGCGATCGCTGGGCACTCACCGCCCCGGCGTCCCGCTGTTCCGCGGCTCTCCGTCGACGGCGCCGGGCGACGCCGCGTCGCTGTACCTGCGGCGGATGCTGACCTGGCTCGCGACGCGGCCGACCCAGCCGTGTCCGTGGTGCGGCCAGATCAAGCCGATCGGTGCGCTCGACCCGTGCGGCCACCTGGTGTGCCGATCGTGCTGGGAGGGCGGCACCTACGCGGGCTGCCCGATCTGCCATCGCCGGGTCGCGATCGGCGATCCGTTCGTCCGTGCGGCGTCGACCGTCGAGCTGGTGACCCACCACGACGGCCAGCTCCGGCTGCTCCACCTGGGGTTCGACCTGGTCGGCGCGGCGCGCAGCCGGTTCGAGCAGCTGGTCGCGCGGCCTTCGCCGCTGGCGCGCGACGATCGCGCCGAGGTCGAGACCGTGATCGACGCGATGGGGCCGCGGACGATGCAGTGGCTGCCGATCCGGATCCCGGTGAAGGAGACGATGGCGATCGTGCTCGCGCGGCTGTGGATGGTCGCCGCCGATCGCGCCGCGATGGTCGACGCCACGCGCGGCCACGTGGCGACCGCGACCGACGTGCTGCGGATCGCCGCGGTGCTGCTCGGCGGCAATCCCGGGCTGGCCGAGCCGATGCGGCTGGGCTCGCTCGGCCGCAGCCTGCGGCGCGCCGTGCTCGACGCGCTCGATCGCCTGCCGGCCGAGGCGATGATCGAGGACATGTGGCGACACCGCGGGCTGTGGAAGCGCATCGGCGAGCGCCTGCATCCCTACGAGCACGCGGTGCGGCTGCCGGTCGCGGCGCTCGGCTTCGCGGCGGTGCGCCAGACCCGGCTCGACGCGTCCACGTTCGGCGCGGCGGTGCGCGACGAGGCCCGCGGGGTAGCGACCGTGCGGATCGCCGGCGACCGCGCCCGGGTCACGCCGTGGATCAGCGCGGTCGAGGGCCGGCTGCGCGCCGGCGATGCGCGCGGCGCCGCCGAGCGGCTCGCCCAGCGGCCGATCGAGCTGCTGCGCCGGGTCGATCAGCTGGTCCGCGTCGCGCAGGCGCGCCAGCCCGACGGGCTCGCGGCGGTGATCGGCGCGGTCGAGACCGCCGCGGCGCGCGGCACGCCGGCGATGCTGCTCGGCCTGGCGTCGCACATCGCGCAGCGCACCCAGGCCTGGCCGCGCCGCGTGTTCTTCCCGGGCGGCGAGGTGCTCAAGGCGTGGGGCACGCCGGACCGCCGCCCGCCGCTGCGCAGCGACGCGATCGGCGCGCTCGTGGCGCTGCTGCGCGCCGAGCTGGTGAGCCGCGCCGCCGCCAAGCGCAACTTCGCGCGCGCGGTGATCGATCGCGGGCTCGGCGATCTGCTCGTGCCGACCGGCGAGCGCGCGGCGGCGACGACGCGGATCGCGTGGCCGCGCGGCAGCTCGAGCGCGCTGATCGACGGCGCCGGCCGGCCGGTGCGGCTGGTGCTGCACTGGGAGGATCCGTCGGGGCTGCGCGTCGATCTCGACCTGTCGGTCGCGGTGTTCGACGCCGCGTGGCGCCACGTCGCGACCTGCGACGACACCAACCTCATCGTCGGCGAGCGCGCCGCCGTCCACTCGGGCGACCTGAGGTCGGGCGCGCCGCCGCTGGGCGCCTCGGAGTTCGTCGACCTCGACCTCGATCGCCTGCGCGCGCTCGACGCCCGCTACGCGGTGATGGTGGCGTTCAGCTACAACGCGGTGCCGTTCGACCGGCTGAGCCAGGGCTTCGCCGGGCTCATGGTGCGCCCGGCCGAGGGCGAGCCGTTCGAGCCGCGCGCGGTCGCGCAGCGCTTCGATCTGCACGGCCGCTCCGCGATCACCGTGCCGCTCGTGATCGACCTCGAGGCGCGCCGGCTGCGCTGGCTCGGCGTGCACATCGCCGGGCAGGGCGAGCTCCACGAGGTCGGCGGCTATCGCGCCGCGCTCGCGCACATCGGGCGCGACTTCGCCGACCTCGCCGCGACCGGCGCGCTGCCGACGCTGTGGGACATCGCCGCGATCCACGCCGTGGCGCGCGGCAACATCGTCTACGTCCGCGAGCGCAGCGGCGCGTTCGCCGCGTACCGCCGCCGCGACAAGGAGCAGGCGCTGGCGCGGCTCGCCCGGCTCCACACCGGCGACGATCCCGACACGGTGCTCGACCAGCTGCCGCCGGCCAACGCGCCGACCTGGTTCGCGGTGCTGCGCGACGACCTCGAGCTGCCGCCGGGCAGCGCCGGCTACGTGCTCGACGCGCGGCCGGCCGGCGACGGCATCGAGCTCGTGTCCGCCGCCGACCTGGTCCACGAGCTGGCGCGCTGAGCTACGCCGCGCGTACGTGGTGCAGATCGATGATCCGCTCGATCGTCTGGTCGGCCTTGACGACGAGCAAGCGCGCCTGTGGTCCGCCGTTGCCCGGCGCCTCGATCGTCACCAGGCGCAGCGCCAGCGCGGTGAATGCGCCGGTGCTGCCGAGCGGACGGGTCTCGATCGTGTAGGCCTGATGCCCGGGCTTCTCGGCGAGCCGGACCAGCTTCATGTCGCTCGCCGACACGGCGATCTTGCTGCAGATCGTCGGATCACCGAACGTGTCGAGCCCGCAGACGTTCGGATCGATGTGGAAGCTCCCGACCGCCTCGGGATGATCGCGGTCCCAGCTCAGCGAGACCTGATGAAAGCCAGGCCCGGTGGCCGGCGCGACCCCTGGAACCAGATACTCGGATGCGTACGCTACAGTGTGGTGGTGCATGTTCCCTCTCCTGTCCTGGCGACGGAGCCGGGTCCATCCCCACACTCCGCGCCTCCCTCGAACGGGCATGACATGACAAGCCGGTGACCGCAAGACCTGCGGAACATGCCTGCGCCGTGCCTCATTCGCACGCATGCAGTGCAAGTCAGGTACCCCGCGCGCCGCCAAGCGAAATCGCTTCGTTACACCCGTGCATCGGCCGCTTCGCCGCCGAGGCACATGCGCGTTCCGCGTGGCGCGCACATGCGGCATGGCGACGCGGCCATGCGCCGCTGCAGCAGAGAATCAACGCGCCCGCGCGCCGAACGCTTGACCGTGTCCGGTCGAATCGAAACACTGCGCGCGATGCGGATCCACGGCATTCCGTTCCAGACCGTCGACTGGGCGCGCCTCGCGCCGTCGCACCACCCCGGCGATCCCGGCGAGTCCGCGTGGCGGACGTTCGAGGCCGGCGACATTCGCGCCCGGATCGTCGAGTACTCGCCGGGCTACATCGCCGACCACTGGTGCGAGCGCGGCCACGTCGTGTTCGTGATCGACGGCGAGCTGATCACCGAGCTGCGCGACGGGCGCAAGGTCACGCTCGGCCCCGGCCAGGGCTACGTCGTGTCCGAGGCCGACGGCGCCCACCGCTCGGTCAGCCCGCGCGGCGCCCGCCTGTTCATCGTCGACTGAAGCCATCCTGCCGCGGAGGTCCGGTCGCTCGCCGATGCTTGAGTCGCATCCGGGGCATCCACGCGATCGCGGTGATGAGCTCAGTGCTGCGAGTAGACGAACGTGACTGTCGAGCAGATCGGCTGGGGCTCGCCGTCGATCGTGAACGGGGAGTACTTCCAGCGGTGGATCGCGCGCTCGATCTTGCGGTCGTACGCGGGGGAGCCCGTCGACCTGAGCGCCACGACGCTCATGACCTACGCATCGACTCCCCCTGGTTGCGAGCCGTCTTCGCCGTGGCTCGACGCCCCGACGGTATCCAAATTTCTCCGAGGTGCGGTGGCAGCTTGCCCACGACCGCCTGACGAACCTCGCATATGACCGACCAGTCGGAACGTTGCGTTGCGTCAATTGCTCTAGAAATCGCTGACCCGATGCCCTACCGTGAAGGTCGTCTACGGGAGACGCCGACATGCCGCAAACCTCCTGGACTGGCCTGGTCGATCCACATCACGGGCGGGACGCGTGCGGTGTAGGGTTCGTCGCCGACATCAAGGGCGTGAAATCGCGCGATATCGTCGACGACGGTCTCGAGATCTTGCGACGCCTGTCACACCGTGGGGCATGTGGCGCCGACGCAGAGACCGGTGATGGCGCTGGAATTTTGCTCCAGCTACCGGAGCGCTGGTTCCGCGCCGAGGCCGCGCGGCTGGGCTTCGATCTCGCGCCGAACCGGCGGTTCGCCGTCGGGCAGGTGTTCTTGCCGCCGGGTCGGGAGGAGCGCGCCGCGTGCGAGGCGATCCTCGAGCAGGCGATCGCCGCCGAGGGCCAGCGCGTGGTCGGCTGGCGCGACGTGCCGATCGATCCGGCGCACGTCGGCCAGGTCGCGCGCGACGTGATGCCGGTGATCCGCCAGGTCTACGTGCGGATGCGGCGCGTGCCGCCGTCGGCGTGGGAGCGCACGCTGTACGTGATCAGAAAGCTCGCCGAGAACCGCGTGCGCGACGGCGGCGCCGATCCGCGCGGCTACTTCCACGTCGCCAGCCTGTCGACCGAGACGATCGTCTACAAGGGCCTGCTCTTGCCGCGCCAGCTGCCGCTGTTCTACGCCGACCTGCGCGCGCCCGAGCTGACCTCCGCGATCGCGGTGGTGCACTCGCGGTTCTCGACCAACACGTTCCCGACCTGGGACCTCGCCCAGCCGTTCCGCTACATCGCGCACAACGGCGAGATCAACACGCTGCGCGGCAACACCAACTGGATGCAGGCGCGCAAGAGCCAGCTCAAGAGCGCCAAGTTCTCCGGCGGGCTCGAGCGGCTGTTCCCGATCATCGTGCCGGGCAAGAGCGACTCGGCGCAGTTCGACAACATGGTCGAGCTGCTCACGCTCGGCGGCCGCACGCTGCCGCACGCGATGATGATGATGATCCCCGAGGCGTGGGACGCGCGCGAAGATCAGCCCGCGGACCCGGCGAGCACGGGCAGCTGGGCGGCGAGCGCGCCGGCCGCGATCGACGAGGATCGCAAGAGCTTCTACCGCTACGCGTCGTCGCTGGTCGAGCCCTGGGACGGCCCCGCGGCGATCGTGTTCAGCGACGGCCAGCTGGTCGGCGCGACGCTCGACCGCAACGGCCTCCGGCCGGCGCGCTGGACGGTCACCACCGACGACCGCGTGATCCTCGCGTCGGAGACCGGCGTGATCGACGTGCCGCCGGAGCGGGTGCGCGCCAAGGGGCGCCTCCAGCCCGGCATGATGTTCGTGGTCGACACCGCCGAGCGCCGCATCGTCGACGATGCCGAGCTCAAGCGCGAGGTCGCCGGCCGGTTCCCGTATCGCAAGTGGCTGGCCAAGAACGTGTTCGACCTCGAGGCGCTCGATGTCGGCGCCGCGCCGCCGCGGATCACCGGCGACGAGCTGATGCGGCTGGCCCGCGCGCACGGCTACACCGACGAGTGCGTCGGCATGCTGGTCGAGGCGATGGCGACAGACGGCAAGGAGCCGGTCGGCTCGATGGGCAACGACGCGCCGCTCGCGGTGCTGTCGGATCACGCGCCGAACCTGTTCGCGTACTTCCACCAGCTGTTCGCGCAGGTCACCAACCCGGCGATCGATCCGATCCGCGAGGCGCTGGTGATGTCGCTCGAGACCACGATGGGCCCCGACGGCAACACCTTCGACGAGACCCCCGAGCAGTGCCACCAGCTCCGGCTGCGCGGCCCGGTGATCGGCACGCGCGACCTCGCCAAGATCCGCGCGGTGCACGAGGGCGTGTTCGACCCGGTGACGCTGTCGCTCTTGTGGCCGATCGCCGACGGGCCCGACGGGCTCGCCGCGGCGGTCGACCGGCTGTGCCGCGCCGCGGCCGCCGCGATCGACGACGGTCACAACCTCCTGATCCTGTCGGACCGCGGCGTCGACGCGCGCCACATCGCGATCCCGTCCCTGCTCGCGCTGTCGGCGGTGCAGCAGTACCTCGTCACCGCCGGGACCCGGATGCAAGCCGGCCTCATCATTGAGACCGCCGAGGCCCGCGAGGTCCACGACATCGCGCTCTTGATCGGCTACGGCGCCGCCGCGGTCAGCCCGTACCTCGCGCTCGACCTCGTCGACGGCGATCGGCGCGCCCGGCGGGACGATGTCGAGCATGCCGCGCAGCGTGGCCAGCGCGTCGTCCTCGTCGTCGCACAGCCGCTCGAACGCGCGGAACTTGTCGCGATCGCCGAGCCGGACCGCGGCCTGCAGCGCCGCGATCGTCGCCGGGTTCCACTTGTGGAGCTCGCCGCGCCGCCGCCACTGGTACTGGCCGCCGGTCGGCAGCTCGTCCGTGTCGTCGCCGTGGCTCGGCGGGCCGAATCCGCGGGCGTGGCGCACGATCGCCTCGACGCCGAGCTCGTGAAGGCCGATCCCGGCGATCCGCGACGGCGTGCCGGTGAAGTGGCGGTCGACCAGCT
>VBLP01000759.1 GCA_005887925.1 Deltaproteobacteria bacterium
TGGCCGTCGCCGCCACGCCCATCGCGGTTCATGTTCGTCAAGCGATCCCTTGCCTGAAGCACACGCGCTCGCTCTTGTCGAGCCGCGGCACGAAAGGCGCCGCACCCGAGCCTTAGACCCCCACATTTCTCAGATCACGCAGCGTGCCGCCAAGTACCTGAAAGCAGATCGGCTGTCGGGAGACGCGTGGAACTCTGGAGCCCGCCGACTCGGAGTGGTCCGCCGCCAGCGATACCTGGTCGAAAAACTCCGAGAACCTGATCGATTCCGATCACTTGGCGCTAACTGATCGGCATTGAAACTAATTCTCGCTCACCGGCTTGCCACCTGCCGGCGGATGATCGTGGTCCAACGACTTGGGCCGGGCAAGGCCAGTTCCGGCAGCCGCCTTGGCCTGCACCAGGACGCGCCGGCCCGATGCAAAAAACACCGTGATCTTTCCGTACTCAGAGATCTCGACGACGCCTTGCCCGAAGCTCGGGTGATCGATCCGCTCGCCGATCTCAAACTGCTCGTTCGCGCGGTACGGCCGGCTCGGCTTGGATAGGTCGGTTGCGATCGCGGGCCGCTCGAAGCGCTTGACGGGCGGCCTGGGCTCTCGTGGAGGGCGGCTGGCGGCCGGCAGTTTCTTCTCCGCTGGCGCCCCGTGCGGCGACTTGTAGCGGTGATAACCGCCGCACTGCTTGCACTGGACCTTGACGATCTGGTCACCGACCTTGGCAACCACGACATGCCAGACATCGCCGCATTTCGAACACCGCGCTTCGACATCGGCACCGAGCTCCCCGCCGCTCAACTCGCCGGTCTCATCATCCTCGATGTCCTCGATAGACGACACATCGAATCCAATGGTAGATTGCAGCTCTCCGCTATTGCACCGTTCTATTAAACGCGCGACAGCTTCCAAGGACAACGATAGAGTCAATCGGACACTTCCCTCTTGTATTTCGACGATCTCAAGCGACACATCACCGCTCAACATGCGCAGCTGTTCTCGCAGACGACCGATCACCATGGGGTCAAAGTCTGCGAGATTCGCCCTGATAACGATCGAACAACGCGTGCGCCGATCCGGTCGATGTAGAACATAGAGATTGTTCGGATCAACGTCTGGCCTCGTTAACAGTTGCGGAAGCGACCCGCGATCTTCTGGCGCGATGCTCACGGCGTCGTCAGATCGATTTTCGTGCCTCAGCCCGTGTAAGCGGATGGCCGCCAGCCCTTGTCGGAAGGCGGTGCCAACGGACTCGCTGTCCCCTAAGCCTCCGTAAAAGCCGATCGCGAAGGCCCTCGCTGCAGAGTCACGAATAGCGCCACCGATCCCGACGACGCACGCGACATGTGCCACAAGCGCGTTCGCCTGCGCTTCGCTATAGCACGCACTCAGAACCACGACACTCACCGCGGCGCCGGCCGCGCCGAACGCTTCCCTGAGCGCTCCCGTTGATACGAGTTGAGGTCGCCCATCGGCCCCATGGAAGAACAAGCCTGCCGCAGAAGTGGACCACTGTGGGCTTGAGCCTTCGCAGCTCACGAAGAAGGTCCAGAGGCTCCACCGCCCACCGGGTCACCAGCTCGAACTGGTCGCGGTGGCCACTGCACTCCAGCTCGGCGTGAATAGCGCGGGCTTGCTGGCCAAGCGTCTGCTCGTTGGTGCCAAGCGGATTGGCTGCCAAGAACAGGATCGTATGTTTCGCCACTCGCCTCACAGGCGGTGGGGGTGCCTGAGTCTGTGTACCATCCATTGGCTGTGGCTCCTTCACGACTTCCTCCATGAGCGGTCGGTTACCCGCACGTGTCGGGCGACAGCCGAGGCACGACACGACAAGCTCTTTCGTCGGACGCGCGAACTGACGTGAAGTCAAGCAGATTCAGCGAGTTGGGCGGAGACGCGGGCGAACTCGCTGCCGGCCCGCCTCGGACCCAGTGAGGTCGAGGTGAGCATCTCGCCCGACACGCCTGCAGCGGTCGCGCAAGAGGCCTGGCTGGTTCCAGTGAACTTGAATAATCCCCGATTCCCGGGATCACCCTTTTTCGGGTCAACCCCCGTGCTGTCCGCTGACGCAAAAATAATCTAGTGAGCTAAGGTGCTTGGAATGAGATTCGGCCGATGCCATGCCATGCGATATCGGCCTCCTACCATGCTGTGTCGGTATCCAGCCTACACCGAGATGTGTATGATCTATATCTATATCTGGCCATCGGAATGAACACAGGGGGCAGAATGTCCAGTACGCACAAGATCACTCCGGCGAACCCGCGCATCGCATCCCTTATGGAACCCGCGAAACATCTCGCCGACCGTGGCGGAGGCTTCCCGGGCGGCATACTCGAAGAACACGTGGTCGCCATCGGCGATCTGGACGAAGAAGTGCCCACGTCGGCAGCTCTGACGCTGCAGGCTCCGGCGCGGCTTGTCACCCTTGGGCTCGTCGCGAAGTGGCTGGACAAGCACACCCGTGGCGTCGGTGAGGATGCAGAATGCGTGGAGCATCGCGTCGGCGTGCATCGCGTGAACGACGGTGGCTCCGACGGTTGCGCCGGCGTGCTCGAGCCACCGCGACATCGTCCCGCGATCGATCGGGAGACCGAGCCGCTTGAATCGATCCTCTTGGCGGTGAAGCGGCAGGCCATCACACCACTTGTCGCTCGCGATGTGCGCGACCAGCGACGGTGTCGCGAGCGAGCGCTGGAACAGCATCGGCGGCATCGGGGCGGTGACGATCTTCGACACGGGGATCTCCGACACGGGGATCTTCGACACGGGGCCGCTGTCGCATCGTCGATCGTCGGCAATGCCACATCCGCGATGGTACCAACCGGCATGTCGGCCACCGGCTGGACCGCCGCAAGATCGTCGGCCGGGCCATCGTTATCGGCGACGGGCCCGGTGACCGATGGGCTGTCAGATTCGACCGTGACATCTTCGAGTTTCACGGACGGCTTGTACTTGATACGCGCGAACACCACCCGACAGAAGCCTCCGCGCCGCCACATCACCTTCGAGCTCTCCTCTGTGCCGATCCGTTCGACCTTACCATCGAGCTCGAGATCGGGAACCTCGATGCGCTCCTCGGGAAGATCGAGCTCATTGAAATCGCGACGGCCTCGCCGCTGCTTGGTCCGCTCCTTCGACCCGCTCGGACCACCCTCGCTCGCGCCATCCTTGCTCGCGCCCGCGGCCGGCCCGGCTCCTGCCTCATTCGATTGCAGCTCACCGGCGAGTATCGAGTGCTGCGAGCCTGGCCGAGAACTCAAGCTCGAGCTGCGCGGTGTCAATGCGCTCAGCCTTGGCGTGAAACAGGCGCCGCTTCAACAGCTCGAGCTCGAACTGGAGCTGTCGAAACGCCTCGTGCAGCCGGTCATGCTTGGCCTCGATGTCGGCGGCTCGCTGCCGCTCGGCCACAAGCGCAGCGCGCTCGGCGGCGAGTACAGCCTCGAGCTCCAGGACCCGAGCACGCGTCGCCTTGGCGTCGTCGATGGCGCGCGTCTCGTCTCTCACGATTCTCATCTATCCGGATTCGATCGCGATGTCGATCCCCAATCGACATGGGTGCGGATCCTTTGCGACAGCAGAAAAGTTGATCAATTTCGCGAACTTGGTTTCGGAGCCGCTATCCGGATCGATCGCGAGCGGGTAGCGTCAGCGGCCTGATGTCCACTGCACGCGCCGCAGCGATCGCCAATGACAGCCCGTTCTGCGAATCTCGGCAGAACATGAAGAAGCTCGAGGACGACCTCACGAGCGAGGACGCGATGAACGCGCCGCTGCACGAGGTCGAGCGGATGCTGCGGACCCAGGGTCGGGAGATGTTGCGGGCGATGATGCAAGCGCACTTCGATCGGCGCAGCGAACAAGCACCGACCGTCCACGTCCGTGGCGCCGATGGCATCGATCGGGCCGCGACGACTCGCCGATCCCGTACGGTCATGACCGAGTTCGGCGAGGTCGAGCTTGACCGCAACCTGTACCAGGCGCCCGATACCGAAGGGCTCGCGCCGCTCGATGCGGCGATGGAGTTGCCCGAGGAGAAGTACTCGTACGAGGTTCGGCGGATCGTGGCCGAGGAGGCTGCCCGGGCGTCGTTCGACGAAGTCGTCGAGTTGGTCGCGAAGCAGAGCGGCGCGCACGTGCCGAAGCGACAAGTCGAGCAGCTGGCTATCCGCGCGTCGCGTGACTTCGACGAGTTCTATCGCGACCGGCTCTGCCGACCAGAGGACACCGATCACCTGCTGGTCTTGAGCTTTGACGCCAAGGGAATTGCCACGCTGCATCGCGATCTGCGCGAGGCAACACGCAAGGCCGCGGAAGCAACGCCGCGGCGCCTGGAGACACGGCTGACCAAGGGGGAGAAGCCGAACCGCAAGCGGATGGCCCAGGTCGCGACCGTGTACACGATCGAGCAGTGGCCGCGCGAGAT
>VBLP01000238.1:0-10171 GCA_005887925.1 Deltaproteobacteria bacterium
CATGGCGATCCTCGTCGCCCGGCGGGCACGCCTCCACCAGCAGCGAGTCCACCGAGCCCTCCACCATGTGCTGCTCCAGATCGAGCACGCCGCGCACCAGCTTCGGATCGATGCCCTTGATCGCCACCCCCGACAGCTCCCCCTTGCCCCGCGTCGCCAGCATCTCCGCGAAGATGAACGGCTGCACCGCCAGCACGTCGCGATCGATCTCGCGCGCCGTCTTCATCACGTCGCGGTACTCCGCGAACGTGTTCTGCGACTTCAGCACGATCACGTGCGCATTCACCCCCAGCACCTTGTCGCGAAACTGCTTCTGGAACCCCGTCGTCACCGCCAGCACCACCGTCAGCGCCGCGACCCCGAACACCACCCCCAGCACCGACACGCTCGTGAACACCGAGAACACCGAGAACAGCGAGAACGCCGCCGCCAGGATCAGGCTCAGCACCAGCGCCAGCACCGCGTACGGGTTCGCCCCATGCGACGCCAGCAGCACCACCACCCCGATCCCCACGCAGCCCAGGCAGACCAGCGCCAGCAGCTGCATCAGCTTGTCGCGCTTGCCCCCGTACAGGTAGCGCCAGCCGGTTGTGATCTCGTACTTCACGCCACCTCAGCTTGCCCCGGACCGCCCAGCCACGCCAGCCCGCCCTCCGCCAACCCGCCCCCGCCCATGGCGATGGCACTCATCCCCGCCCCCGGCCATCCCGCGCCACAGCAACACGCCGGCACCGCGCTGGCGGGCTCCCGCGCCGACGGCAAAGCGCCCACCATCATGGCGCCCGCCCCGGATCCCCGCTGCGATCACCGGCGCTGTGGCTCCTCGCGACTCACTCCGCGTACATCATATCCGAGCGCAGCACGCACTTCACGCCGGACCGGATCACGCAGCCCTCGTGCAGCAGCCGATGCTGAAACAGCAACGCCATCCCCGCCTTCGACCGCACCACGACGTCCAGCTCGTGGAACGCCGTGTCCCCACCGACGAAGTCGTCGTTCAGGTACACCATGAACGTCAGCTCGCTCTGCTCCGTCCGGCTGCGCCGGAACGCCCCGTCATAATGCGGCGCGAACCGCTGCCCCGGCTCGTAGCGGTAACAGCGGAACCGCTCGTTCACCCCGACCGCCCGCCAGCCGCAGATCCGCTCGCACATTCAACCCCTGAGTTGCACGACGTACCGCCATCGCTGCACGACCCGATGTTGTAGATCGAACGCTGGCACACGATGCGGTCGGCGTCACCGGCCGAAGGAGGGATAGAGCGGATCGACGGAGGAGCCACGTCGGTGATCTCCGGTTCCGGATGCACGGGTAGCCACGGCAGACCATTCCTCGAGTGTCTGATCGAGTTGGACTTCCCAGACATGCGCGGTGTTGCTGTGGCTTGCAGTGACGACGTGGTTGCCGTCGGCGCTGAACGTGGCACTCCGCAACCTCCCGTGATGCTCGAGAGTTGCGAGGGTCTTGCCGGTAGCGACGTCCCAGACACGCGCGGTCCCGTCATCGCTCGCAGTGACTACCCTCGTGCCGTCATGATTGAACACGGCGCTCCATACTGTTCCCCGATGTTCGGGGAAGATGGCGAGGCTCTTGCCCGTGATGGCATCCCAGACGCGCGCCGTGGTGTCGTCGCTCGCAGTGACGACACGAGTGTTATCGGGGCTGAACGCGGCACTCCTCACGATGCCCTGATGCGGGAGGGGTGGAGAGAGCGCGTTGCCCGTGGCAGCGTCCCAGACTCGTGCGGTGATGTCCCAACTTGCGGTGACGACGCGAGTGCCGTCGGGGCTGAACGTGGCGCTTCGCACCTCGCCCCGATGCTCAAGAGGAAGCGCGCTCTGCACGCCGTGTTTGACGCCCCAGATCCGAGCCGTATTGTCAGCGCTCGCGGTGACGACGCGGGTGCCGTCGGGGCTGAACACGGCGCTCCACACGACGCCTCGATGCTCGAGCGGTCGAGACACCGGCTTTCCAGTGACGGCGTCCCAGATGCGCGCCGTCATGTCGGCGCTCGCGGTGACGACCCGGGTGCCGTCGGGGCTGAACACGGCGCTCCACACGACGCCTCGATGCTCGAGAGGTCGAGTCAGCGGTTTTCCGGTGACAGCATCCCAGATACGCGCGGTTCTGATGTCGGCCGAGCGCTCGTCGTCATCGCTCGCCGTGACGATGCGAGCGCCATCGGGGCTGAAGGCAGCACTATTGACAGCGCCTTCATGCCCCTCGAGCGTGGTGAGGAGCTTGCCGGTGGCGACCTCCCAGACGCGCGCGGTCTTGTCGCTGCTTGCGGTGACGACGCGGGTACCATCGGGGCTGAATGCAGCACTCCGCACCGCTCCCTTGTGCGGGAGCGGCTGACCCATGCGGGCATCCCAGACACGCGCTGTCCCATCGCCGCTTGCCGTGACGATGCGAGTGCCGTCCAGGCTGAACACGGCGCAGCGCACCTCTCCCTGATGCTCGAGCGTGGCAAGGTGCTTGCCGGTCATGGCATCCCAGAGGCGCGCGGTCTTGTCGTCGCTCGCAGTGACGATGCGTGCCCCGTCGGGGCTGAACGCCGCACTCAGCACAATACCCTGATGCTCGAGCGTGGCAAGGTGCTTGCCGGTCATGGCATCCCAGAGGCACGCAGTCTTGTCGTCGCTCGCAGTGACAAGCCGAGTGCTATCGGGACTGAACGCCGCACCCCGCACGACCGCGTGATGCTTGAGGGATGGAGAGAGCGGGTTACCGGTAGCAGTGTCCCAGATGCGAGCGGTATTGTCGGCGCTCGCGGTGACGATGCGGGTCCCATCTAGGTTGAACACGGCGCTTTGCACGCTGGCTTGATGCTTGAGCAGCCTCGGGGGCCGCTTACCGGTGGCGGCATCCCAGATGCGCGCGGTCCTATCGTCGCCCGCAGTGACAACGTATCCACCGTCGGGGCTGAACACAGCGCTCCTCACCTCTTCCCGACGAGTAGTTTGGCCTCCTCCGCTCTGAAGCTTCTTCTGCACACTCGTCTGATGCTCGAGGATGGCCAGCTGCTCGTGGGTGGCGGCGTCCCAGATACGTGCAGTATTATCGGCGCTTGCTGTGACGATGCGATTACCGTCGGCGCTAAACGCGGCACTGCGAACGTCTCGCGGATGCACGAGGGTGGCCAGCTGCTTGCCAGTCGAGACATCCCAGATGTACGCGGCGTTGTCACTCGCGGTGATGACGCGTTTGCCATCGGGACTAAAGGTGGCGCTCGCCACACTCCCATCATGTGCGAGAGGGGGAGAGAGCAAGAAATATCGAGTCGCCGTCCAGTATAACATTCGAAGCATCACGCCCTCCTCGCCTTTCTTTCGAGCCTCCACGAGGAGAGGCAAGGCCCTGAGCGGATGACCGTCGAGCAGGAGTTGTCGGCCGGTTTCCTGGAAGTACAGCGCAAGCCGATGCTCGCTCTCCTGCTGGCTGGCCTTCCACCGTTTGCGTTCGGAGTCGGCCTCGTTCGCTCGTTGACCCGCAAGGACCACGAGTATCACGCCGCCGGCAATGACGGTCAGCGCGAACGCGATGCCTCCCACGATGCCGCGTCGCCACCGCCGCCGCGCTGCCCGGCTGGCCGTAACCAGATCTGCAACGCTGGCGCTCTCTCCGAGCTCGCGCGCGGGCTCGGTCCGGCGCCATGCCTCGAATTCGGCGAGCTCGAACCGATCCAACAAGCCACCCGCTCCGCATCCGCGCTGCTCCCAGAGAGCCGCTGCAGCCTCGTAGTGGCGGCGGCGTTGCTCATCGGCGCGATGCGTCTTGACCCAGCTTGATAGCGTTGGCCAGGCGGTGGTCATGACCTCATGCGCGAGGTCGACACGCGCATCGTTAGGATCCGCGCTGTTGTCCGTGGTGAGCAGACGGTTGGCCACGAGACGCCGTAGGACCACGTCGAAATCGACGTCGTCGTCACCGGCGGCGCGCAGCTTTGAGAGCGGCTGTTGTCGTCGGGTGTCCGAGCGTCCTTCGCCGAAGCTGATCAGCCGGAGCAGGATCCGGCGGACGATTACCTGCTGCCCAGGAGTCAGCGCAAGCAGGGTGGCATCGGCGCGGCTGGACAGGGCGACGGCGATGCCGCTTCGGTCCCCTTCGCTCAACGCCTCGTAGTCTGCGAGTGTGAGATCAAGCCGATCGTCGTGATCCGCCCCGTGATTGTCGGCAGGTGTGAGCAGGCGGTCTCGTCGTCGCTCCCAGAGCTGGACCAGGATGTCCTGCAGGAGTGGAAGGATCCCTGGCTCCCCTGCCGCCTCGCTGAACAACCGCTCGATCAACCCGGGCTCGACGACGACCCCGACCTTCTGTGCCGGGCACCTGATCGCCTCGCGCAACGCCTTGCCACGCAGCGGGCCAACCTCGATGTGCGAGATCGAGATTCGATCCGTCCACAACGGGCTTTCCATGAAATCGCCGAAGAAATCGGCGCGCAGTGTGCCGACGACCACGCAGCGCGATTCGGTTTTCAGGGCCTGCAACGCGCAGAGGAACGTCGCGCGCTCCTCTGCACTCGGCAGGGTGAACAGCTCCTCCAGCTGATCGATCACGATCAGCACAGATGTGGAGAGCGCGCGATGCCTGAGCAGCGCCACGATGGCGTTTGCCGGCCCGGTGACCACCTCGCCTTCGGACGCCCCGAGAGCTTCGCTCAGCCGCGCGATCGGATGGTCGCCGGGTCGCATCCATCGAACGACGAACGGCGCGAGCCCTGATCCCACGCGGATCAGTCGCGGAAGGACCCCGGCCGCGACTAGCGAAGACTTTCCACATCCCGAAGGCCCGATGACATAGATCTCGCGTTCGCCTCCATGCAGACGGCCAAGCAGCTTACCGACTTCCGCGTTGCGCCCGTAAAAATACTGCGCGGTATCGGCCGAGTACGGCTGCATCCCCGGATATGGACACACCCCGGGATCCGTCTGAGCGAGCGCCGCCGGAATGAGCCGATCGGCATCCATGTCTGGGTGGACCCTCAGCTGCGGGCGGGTGCTGTTGGGCAGCCCCTCGAGCTTGATCGCAGCCACGCCATGCTTGAACGCGGCCGCGACGGACGCGCGCTGCCCCAGACCGCCATAGAAGCCGATCGCGAAGATCCCTGCCATGTCAGCGTGGGCCGATGCTCCGAACCCGACGACGCACTCGACATGCGCCAGCAACGCAGCGGCCTGGGTCTCGCTGTAACAGGTGCTGAGCACGACCAGCTTGACCGACGAACCCGCTGCGCCGAACGCTTCTGCAACCGCGTCGGTAGAGACGAGCTTTGCACCGCCGTCCTTTGCGTGGAAGAACAGGCCGTCCGGACCGCCGTGCCCGCTGAAATGGACCACCGTCGGCTCGATCTCGCGCAGCGCCCGGAGCAGATCGAGCGGCTCCGCGGCCCATCGCGTCTTGAACTCGAAATGCTCTCGGTAGCCGCTGCCCCTCAGTTCTATCTGGATCGCACGCGCCTCTTGGTCGAGCGCGAGCTGATCAGTGCCGTTGGGGTTGGCGGCCAAAAACAGGATCGTCTGCCTCCTCATGAGCACCCTGCCAGCGCGAACCGGCTAGCAGGCCAGGGCGTGGCTTGGTTTTGCGACACCCCAACGAGGTCGCATTCCACGATCACCAGCGTCATCCCGGATGGAGGCGGAACGCAGGTTCATCGGGGACCTCCGCGGCGTTCGGCGTGCGATGAGATGATCTGGATGAGGCGACGGTCCATACGATTCGCGACACCGGGGCACAGGCCTCGCCTCGCTATCCGCACGACCGGTCCGATATGTTGTAGCTTGAGGTGATACATGTCGATGACTGCGACAGGTTTATTGGGGCGACGCCCGGACGTCATGACCCGGGCAACAGTCTGGGCAAGCATCGCCTGAATCTGCGCAAGCGCGCGAACCGGATCATCGGCGCCGCGCGCATTGTAGAATCGACTCGTGAGGTCGAGTGCGCCGGCATCGGACACCGGCCGCAGCGTGGCGACGACTCGTTGTGATCCCCCGGCGAGAAAGGCCGTCGACAACGACCCGGCGAGCTCAGGATCCGACGATCTCGCCGTGCTGCATGCCGACAGGACGACGAGTGACGGCCCGAGTCGGTTCGCCGAGATCTCTGGTGCGGACACCGCGCGATCGTGCAGCTTCAGCATCCCTCCGCCGGCATCAACCTCGGCGTGCACCGCCACGTGCAATACCGGATCGGACTTCGCCGCAAACAACGCGGCACTCGTCGCTGCAGCTCCGACCAGCGGCGTGGTCCCGAACAACGATGCGACCTTGCTCGACTCGCGCCGGGCATCTGGAAGGTCGCCGGCGGCATCGGCGAGCACGTGCGCTCCTCCGGCCTCGCGCGGCCCGCAGGTACTTGCCACGGGAAGACGCGGCGCCCGGATCACGGGTCGTTTCGCAATCAGGGGTTGTGCGTTCCGGCGCAACGCCACGAACGGCAAGGCTGCGAGTGGCGGATCGAGCACGACGTAGAGAGGCTCGGTGGTGGTCCGGACCACATCGTCTGGCAGCAGCAGTTTCCCCAGCTCATCTGCCACGGCCGGATCCGTGGGCGTACTCATGAACTGGTCCAGCCGCTTGCTCAGGCTATCAAATGAGCCGAGATCATCCAGCCGTAGCTGGCCATGGATCGCAGTCAGACGCCAGACCTCCCGCTCCGCCACCGCGAGCGCGACGAGGTCGATCCTGCCGAGGGTCCGCATAGCCACGTGTCCATCCGTGGTCATCAGCGGCGCCTTCGAGACGGCGGGAAGCCAGCGCCCGAGGCCCTGGATCCGACTCGCTGTCGTCGAAAGTCCCGGCAATGGCTCGGGGCTCGGCCTGGCCATCTCGTCGAGCAGCGTCCGGCCCTGCCACTGGTCGAACACCGCGACCGCGTCCTCCACCCGTCCGGTGCGAGCATATGCGGTGAACAGCAACTCGAACGGCTGTCGCCGGCTGGCTAGGACCCATGGCCGCAGCTCGCTCAGCGTCTGTGCACCTCGGACCCTCTCCGCGCTGTCGACACCGAGCTTGGCCCATCTGATGGCTGCTGCCATGTCGTTCATGGCCAGTGCAATCCTCGCCTGCATGATGCAGACGAAGATCCGGTCGTCGTCGTCTTCGATCGTGGGAAATACTTTCTCGTTCAACGATGAAGCGAGGCTGAAGTTCTCGCGTCGATAGGCGATCCGCGCGGCGATCTGGTCACGGTCCGTCTTGTACCTTCCCTTGACGTCGAGCAGCGCCGCCTCGGACAGGTGTTGATCGGCCTCCTCCGTCCGTCCGACCTCGGCAAGCGAGTATGCCAGATTGAGGTGGATGTTGACCACGAATACCGATGTCCGGGCACGCTTCGACAGCTCGAGGCTCTTCTCGAAGGCAACCACGGCTTGCTGATAGTGGTTGTGACGAAGCGGATCTCGCACGACCTCCTGCTCGAGATTGCCTCGGCCGTACCACAGCTGCGCGACGTCTGCATCGGTCCTGAGCTGCTGTGCCGCCCGATCGATCTCCTGCTGTGCCGCCTCGAAGTAGCCAGCGGTCATCAACACGCGCGCTGCAGTGAGATGGCAGTAGCCTTCAATACGTTCGTCGCCGCCAGCGCGCGACTGGGTGATACATTCCTCGAGTGTTTCGAGGGCCTCGGCATATCGAGCCTGGCTGTCCTGGATCCTGGCCAGCACCTGATCGTCCTTGGCGAGCTCGACGTGCTCGCCGCGCGTGCGATGATCCTGGCGGGCCTGTTGCAGCAGGCTGATCGCTTCGTCGGTCTGGCGCTTGGCCTCCGCGACCTTCCCCAGGATCTGGAGCGCGGTCCCGCGCGCGTCGGTATTGAGCAGCTGGTTCGCGAGCGCCACCGCGGCGTCGACGTTATTGCTGCGCCGCAGGGCGTCCGCGTAGCGCGCGCCGGTCATGGGTACCTTGGTGCGCTCGTACTCTCGCTGGCAGACGATGACGGCCTCGCCCTCGGGACCGTTGCGGCTCACCGTCTGACAGTCGAGCTCCGGATCGCGCTGCAGATAGATGCGTACGCCGAGCACGCTCAGCGCAGCGATTACGGTAGCTGCTGCGATCCACACGATGCGCCGCCGCTGGATCCACGGGGAGCGAGCAACGGCGGCGCTCTCACGTTGCAATGTTGGTCCCATGCCCAGGTGGCGCCCCTTCCGTCAAACACTCGACGTCCAATAACGCGCTTTTGACAGCTGCCGCGTTATCGGTCACTGATTTGCCAGCCCAGCTGTAACGACGTTCATCGAAAACGAGACCCCCCGAGCGGAATGTACACCCACGGCAGGGTGACGCCCCGCGCCGAAGCGATGGTCTGCGCCGAAGGCCGTCCGGAACAATCGGATCCGCGATCCGGAACCGTCGTCGAGCAGCTCGTCGGCGATGTGACACAGCACCGCGCTGCCGCCGGCCGCGGCGGCGGCCGAGATATGAGCGCATGTCAGCGCACCAGTTGCATCCCGGAACTCCGCGTCCGTGACGCGGCGTGAGAGTAGCGTGGCAAGATCCTCACGGTCGGTGTCCCGCGAGACCCACAGGCAAATGCTGACAAAGTCGCGCACCGGGCCATCGAACATTGTGACCGCGTCGCCTAACAGATCCTCGCACTCCTCGCCGCGGCGGTATCTGCGAGTCCAGGGGACGTAGCACCGCCTCGAGTCGGTGGAGCGCGTACAGATCAGCGCGTCGATGCGCAACGCGGGGCCGAGCGAGCATGAGCGATCGACGAGGAGCTTCGACAGGCGGATCGCGATCGCGGCACCGGCGCGGTCCTGGGACGCCTTGTCGAGGCCCGGGACGAGCCATGTCTCCGGAGCCAACGTGGCCTGCCGCAGCGGATCATCATCGATCTCGAACGGGGGATCGGCCAGCGCTGCCTCGCGCGGGTGCAGCAGGTACGTCAGCCGCTTCATGAAGAAGCCATCGATCGTCTGCATGTCTCGGGCCTGCGACTCCGACCCGCGCGTGACGCCGTGCTCTCGGGTCTCCAGGTATTGCAGGTTCGCCGGCATCGAGCTGACGATCACGACGATTTCATCGAACCGCGGGAAGCTGCGAGGCAGCTCGGCGGGCCAGCTGAGACCGCAACCCATGAGCGTTCCCATGCTGTTAGCCCCGAGCACGAACTCGGGAGTCTTGTCGCTCAGCAGAACGCCCATTGTTGAAATACGCTGTGTCAGCAGCGTGATCCTGCCCCGGATGCCGATGTTGAAGATGTGAACGTAGAGCTCCCGCGACCTGCGCTTCACCTTCACGTAGATGCGATCGCGGAGCCCGAGGGAGGCGCCGCGTTCGGGCATCGGTCGCGGCTCGCCTTGTTCGACAGTACCCCACTCGATGTCCACGTCGTTCGCAGACACTCCGTGCTCTCCCTCGAGCTCGCGGAGGCGCTGCGCCGCGGCGAGGTTCGTCAGGTTGGCGACCGCATCTTGCAGGCCGGCCGGGAACCCCGTCGCCGGAAACAGCGGACCGAGGTTGTCCTCGATCGTGAGCGATCCCTCGGATACACGGAGTGTCGCGAGGGCGCCCTTGTCCTCGGGCTCGAAGCTGCGCAGAGCATCCGTGGCGGCGAGCGCGGTCTCGACGTGCGTGCGCAGCGGATCCGGCCCGTCGACCCGCACCGGGCGCCGAACGACGGCCTTCCGGATCGGGATCGCGATCGCGGTCTGGGTCAACTCCTTGTGGCCATTGCTCCAGCAGCGCAGCATGGCCTGCGAGACCGTGGCGGACGGTTCGCTGACCTCCACTTCAGCGATCGCGCGGTCGGCCGAGTAAGCCTGTGATCCGGACGGCATCACGGCGTACACGTTCCCGCGTGTGACTCCCATCAGGCGCCCGGCTCGAAGCTCGAAGCCATCCCCCACCGCGAAGACGATCGGCTTGCCAACGCCATCGTCGTCGTCGAGCGAGAACAGCCGGCGACGCGCCGGACCGTCGATGGCGGGAGTCTGGCTCGGGCACCGTTCGAACACGCGGGCCCGGATCGCGCCTTCGATCGCCGCCCAGCTGACCTGGACAGGTCCGAGCTCGTCGAGCACGCGCAGCAGCGCGTCGGTGAACACGCTGCAGCGCTTGCCGTCTTCGTTCCGGCACTCGAACGCGGTTTCACCTTGGCCGCACGCCACGACCCGAACGACATCCGGACTGCCGAGCGGGCTCACCGCGTCGAAATCGCCCTT
>VBLP01000238.1:10176-11350 GCA_005887925.1 Deltaproteobacteria bacterium
ACCGCGTTGTTCGCGGCGGTGCTGCGGCTCATCTGCGAGGCATAGCAGCAGTCGAGGATCACCGTGATGTTCCGCGTCTGCCGAGCGAGCTGGGCCAGCTTGATCGACAGCTCCCACGAGGTGATCCCGCGGAAATCGCGCTCGCTGTCCGGGTTGTTCGGATCGAGATCCGTCGGACAGATGCCCTGGTACGGTCTCGCTTCGGTGGGGGCAAATCCAAGGAAACCGTGACCGACATAGTAGAAGACGGCGGGCCGATCGGGCCGAGCGTTCGCGATCAGGTCGTCGTAGCCAGCGAGGATGCCGGCCCGCGTGGCTCGATCTCCCAGGCGAACATCCACGGCGAATCGCCGCGACCGCAGCATTGCTGCCATGCCCTCGACGGCATGAGGAACGCCCCGGAGGTTCGCTCCGGGGCAGCCCACCAGGAGCGCGTGGCCATGGGTCCCGCCGTTCTGCATCGCCGCCGCTCCGTTGTTAGACGGGCGTGTCCTGCCCAGTGAGATCGCCGAAGAAGCCTTGCACATCGGCAGCGCCATCGCTGCCTACGTTCAACGCGGAAGGATCGGGCCAGTTACCGTCCTTGGTCTCGGTGGCGATGATCACCGTGCCGTCGGTATCGGCAGTAATCGTCATGCGTTTCCTGGAGATGAGCTTGAATACGCCCCGCCCGACGGCGATGTTGTTGGTTCCTCGATTCAACCGGAACGGCTTGGCACTCATCTGGTCCAGATTGATCGCATCGTCGGTCACGATCGTCAGGTTCGTGACGTCGCTGCTCGCCTTCATCGTCGAAATCGCGGTGATCGTCATCATCCTCCTCCTTCTCCTGTCCCGTAGTCTGGTGAGTCTCGTTGGGGCTGAACCGGGGGTCCGGCCAGCAAGGTTGCTCGGACGCTCAGGGAGGCGACGAGTGGTCTCCGGATCCGACAAGAAAAAATGAGCCCGCGTCGTTTTCGGCAAAACCGGGCATGCTCCGACGAGGAATGGCGGCTTCGGCGGCGGCTCACCTTCGCCCACCTGACGCATACAAACCGTCTTGACTGACTGTTTTTGCGGCGGTACAAGGCCAGCCGATGCCGGAGGCCAAGCTCGACCGCACGCCGAGGACGCAGCAGCAGCGTCGGGAGGAGACCCGGCGCGCGCTGCTGGACGCGGCGGTCGAGAGCCTGAT
>VBLP01000762.1 GCA_005887925.1 Deltaproteobacteria bacterium
CGGATCGACGATCGCGCCGTGCTCGTCGCCCATGAAGTGATAGACCGCGCCCTCGGGCGCACCCGCGACGATCGCCGGCGGGCCGCCGTCGGTGGCGAACGCCTTGAAGCCGGCGTCGATCGTCGCCATCCCCGGCGTGTTGCAGCTGATCACGCGGGTGTCGACGAACAGCGCGTACTCGAACGGCGCCTCGCCGTCGCCGGTCAGGTCGCACTCGGCGTACTGGCGATCCATCAACACGTACGAGCCGACCTGCCACTCGGTGTAGAGGCCGATCGGGCAGTCGATGCGGTGCGTGCCGGTGCCGGCGCCGGTGACGATCGCAGGCAGCGCCCCGTGCCGGGCGAGCAGCGCGAGCACGGTGTCGAGGTACTGCATCCGCCCGCGGATCGCCGCCTCGCGGTCGGCGAAGCTCGCGATGTGCTGCTGCACGCCGCAGTACATCTGGACGCCGCGGTACGCGAGCCGATCGAGCCGCCGGATGTGCTCGACCAGCTCGAGTGCGGCCTCGGCCGATGCCACGCCCGTGCGGTGCAGCCCCGGATCGATGTCGATCAGCACGCCGAGCGGCCGGTCCGCCGCCGCGGCCAGCGCGGTCGCGTTGTCGGGGTGATCGACCACGACGATCAGCTCGTCGGCCCGGCGATCGAGCTCGATCAGCCGGCGCACGCCCTGCGGCGACACGACCGGCGACGTGATCAAGAGGCGCGCGATGCCGCCGTCGGCCAGCGCCTCGGCCTCGCCGAGCTTGGCGCAGCACACGCCGAGCGCGCCCGCGGCGATCTGGCGCCGCGCGATATCGACGCTCTTGTGGGTCTTGGCGTGCGGGCGCAGCGCGACCTTGTGCGCGCGGGCGTACGCCGCCATCCGCGCCAGGTTGCGGTCGAGCGCCTCGCGATCGATGACCAGCGCCGGCGTGTTCAGCTGCTCGCGAACCCCCGAGCGGCCGATCAGGAGGCCGTGCAGTCGCAGGTCGTCGCTCATGGGCTGCACGATAACCCCCCGACTACAGCTCGAACAGGCGGATCAGGTAGTCGTTGGCGAGCTTGCGATCGGGGTCGATGCGGCGCCGCACGGCGCAGAAGTCGCGCGCCCGGGGATAGAGCGCGAACACGTCGCGCGCCGCGAGCGTGTGGCGCTTGCCCCAGTGCGGCCGGCCGCCGTGGGCGCGGAAGATCGGCTCGGCATCGCGAAACAGCGCCTGCCAGCGCTTGCGGGCGTACTGGTGCAGCGAGATCGAGGCGCACGGTCCGGCGTGGAACGGGCTCAGCCAGATGTCGTCGCCCGCCGTCCAGCGGAACTCGAACGGGAAGATCACGGCGAGCCGGCGCCGCCGGATCCAGCGGATCGCCTCGCGCAGCGCCGCCAGCCCCGCGGCGCGCGGCACCTCGTACTCCATCTCCTCGAACCGCACGCGGCGCTCCGACGGAAAGATCTGGTGCGCCGGACCGACGCGCCGCGACCCGCGCACGCCGGCCATCAGGCGGCGCTGCATCCAGCCGGTGGCGAACGGCAGCGCTCGGCACAGATCGCACAGCCGCTGGAACCGCGCCTCGGCGTCGCCGCGCGGCGGCCGGAACGCGCTGTCGTCGGCGGTCGGATGCAGCGTCTTCACGATGACGTCGTCGGCGTACGGGAACGCGAAGAACTCGGCGTGGCGGTGCGTCGCGGCGATGCCGGCGAACCGCTCGCAGACCTCGTCGAGGCCGACCCGCGCGATGCGCTGCTCGAGGCGATACGCCGGCACGACGTCGATCCGGATCCGCGTCGCGATGCCGACCAGGCCGAGCGAGAGCCGCTGCGCCTCGTACAGCTCGGGCCGCGCGTCGCGGCTGCACTCGACGACCGAGCCATCGGGGAGCACGAGCCGGAACGCGCGCGCGAACGTCGACAGGCTGCCGAGCTCGGCGCCGGTGCCGTGCGTGCCGGTGGCGATCGCGCCCGCCAGCGACTGCGGGTCGACGTCGCCCTGGTTGGGCAGCGAGCAGCCGAGCTGCCACAGCGCCGCGGCGATGCGCCGGAGGCTCCACCCCGCCGGCACCCACGCGCTCGCGCCGTCGGCGGCGAGCTCCACCGGCGAGTCGAGGTCGGCGAGCTGGATCAGCGTGCCGTCGGTCGCGCACAGCGGCGTGAACGAGTGGCCCGCGCCGACCACGCGCAGCTTGCCGGCGCGCCGGACCAGCGCCGCGAGCTCGTCCTCGCTGCGCGGCGCGGCGATCGAGGCCGGCCTCGCGGCGACACTACCCGACCAGTTGTGCCAGCGGTCGATCATCCCGTCATCGCCGTCATCGTCATCGTCCCGGCCATCGCCGTCATCGCCATCGCCGTCATCGCCATCGCCGTCATCGTCTCGGCCATCGCCATCGCCATCGCCATCTTCCGACCATCGCCCTGGTCATCGTCACCGCGCCACGGACAGCCGGTCGAGCGCGTTGCGGGTCACCCGCTCGATCAGCGGATCGCCGCCGGCCAGGCCGAATACCCAGTCGGTCGAACCGACCGAGACCACGGTGCCGCCGGCGCGGTAGCTGCCGAGCACCGCGTTGCCGTGGGCGATCTTGCGGACACTCTCGGGCGACGCGTCGCCGAACAGGGACATCGCCATCAGCTGGAGCTCGCCCGGCCCGCGTGTCGCCGCCAGCGAGGCCGGGTACTCGTTGCCGTGCTCGTCGACCGACCAGATCCGCGCCGGCGCGCTCGCCAGGATCTCGAAGCCCGCGGGGCAGCCGTCCTCGCCGGTCGGCACCGGCAGGCCGTCGACCAGGGTCATCGCGCAGCCATCGCACTCGTAGCCGACCGCACCGTGCTCGGCGCCCAGCACGTCGCCGTAGTGCAGGTCCGTGCCCTCGAACAGCCAGTGGTGCGGCCGCCACACCGTGTAGCCGCCCGCCCCGCGCGGCACGCCGCCCGCGATCCGGTGATATCCGCCGCGCGAGAACGTGAGCCCCGTCATCCGGGTCTCGGGCCGGCCGATCCGCGGATCGCACCACGTCGAGGTCAGGAGGCGCGGGTCGGTCACCGGATCGGCCTGGCGCGCCAGGCCCTTGTAGCTCACCATCGTCGCGCCGCCGTCCTCGAGCCGGACCTGCCAGAACGATGTATTCCCGGAAAGGAACATGGCATTGCCGCCGCGCGCGATGTGGGCCTCGACCGTGTCGCGCATCCCGCTCGACCAGTACTCGTCGTGGCCGACCGAGATGAACAGCGGCCGTCCGTCGAGCAGCTCCGGGCGCAGCTCGAGGTCGGCGTTGGTCGCGTAGTCGAGCGCGTAGCCCGCTCGCTCGGCCCACGCCGCGAAGTGGCCGTCGAACGAGGCGTAGCCCGCCGAGCCGCACCACGGCGTGATCCGGTGCCGCCGCACGTAGTCGCCGAACCCGCGCATGTCGAGGTCGGGCTCGCGCTCGCGATTGGCGTTGCGGTAGCGCGCCGGCTCCGGCCGATCGATCAGCCCGTGGGCGAACGGCCGCAGGAACGACACGTGGGTCGCCCCGGTGTACAGGTTGCCGCCGCCCCAGTCGTTGTAGGCGTTCCACGTGTTGGTCGCCAGCGCGACCAGCGGCCGGGTCCGCGCGCCCGGCGCCCCGCGCAGCACGAATCCGGCGCAGCGCTCCACGCTCGCCCCGTCGACGGCGGCGCGCAACCGCACCTCGTAGAACCCGCTCGGCCAGTCGCGCCCCACCGGGATGCTCGCCGTCTCCGGATAGCCGGCGCCGACCGCGAACGCCCGCGCCGGGAGCTCGTGCGGCGGCGCGACCAGCCCCTCCGCGCGATGCACCACCTCGCGCTCGACCCCGAGCCGCGCGACCTCGAGATCGAAGCGCAGCGCGCCACTCGCCGGAGCCACCGCACCGGCCTTGAGCCGCCGGGTCGCGCCCACATGCAGGGCGACGCGCTCGCCGGGCGCGGCGGACAGCGGGACGCAGTAGCCCTCGACGGCTTCGTGGATCGCCTGGCCGGTCGTCATGTCAGGGGAGTATCAGGCTTCCCGGCGGTGCGCGACACGTCTCGCCCGGCGGATTCCTCGCCGCTGGCCGGCCCCGCGCGCTCCGGAACGAAGCAGCGCCTCGCCGCCGGCGCCGTCGACAAGCTATTCCCCGGGGATGGTACGCACGACGGCCACCTGGGCACGGCGGCCCAGGATGGCGACGCCGGCCGCCGGTGGGTGTGCGGCGATCTCGTCATCCTGCAGGGCCAGCGCGGCGAGCAAGCGCTGCCATTCCGGATCTGGGCCGAGGGCGGCAAGACCCACCTCCGGCTCGGCAAGGCCGGCGCCGTGCGCTGAACCATGCGCGATCAGACGGCGGCTGAGTCCGCCGCGCCGACGCATCGCGCTGCCACAAAATTCCGCCCGCGGGGCGCTCCGGATAGCGCGAGCTTCACCTGGGATCGCTTGACGCGCAGGTGCCGGCAACGACACCCTGGGGATCTCGCCATGCAAGCCATGTCTGTCCATCGCGGTTTCCGTTCCGGGGTCTGGGTCATCGCGGTGGTGGTCGCGATCGCAGCGTGCGGCGGACCCGACGAGGACGTCGTCATCACGATCTCGCCCGCGGTCGCGAGCGTCGCGGCCGGCCAGACCGTGCAGTTCATGGCCACCGTCACCGGGTCCCACAACACCAAGGTCAACTGGGGCGCGACCGGCGGCGACATCAGCTCGGGCGGCCTGTACACCGCGCCCGCCGCCGGCGGCGGCTACACCGTGCAGGCCATCGCCGATGCCAACTCCAAGGCCAAGGCGACCGCGCTGGTCAACGTCAACGGCGAGGGCTCCGTGCTCGAGCCGTTCTACGACTCGCAGCATCCCTACGTCCAGGTCATGACGCCGATGCCGTTCGCGACCTACTTCGCGCCGGCGACGATCCGGGTGTGGGCCCACGCGCCCGACTACGGCGGCGACAACGTCAACAGCTACTCGCCGCACGTCGACTTCTACCTCGGCACCACGATGATCGGCAGCGTCTCGCCCGGCGGCGGCGACCCGGTCGACTACTACGAGGCCCAGGCCACCGGCGTCCCCACCGGCTCGTACGAGGTGTTCGTACGCAGCCGGCTGGCGTCCGGAACCATCGAGAGCATCCACGTGCCGATCAAGGTGATCGACGTGCCGACCGGCGGCCCCAAGATGGACCTCACCAGCGACCTGGTGCTGAGCGGCAGCACCAGCTTCGAGCTGATCGGCAGCGCGTCGTCGCCCGCCGTCCTCACCAGCAGCAACGGCTCGCGCATCCGCAGCGCCGCCGGCTGGACCGGCCACCTGACGATCCGCAACGCCGACGTCATCGGCCTGGGCAAGATGGACGTCCCCGGCATCGAGGTCACCGTCACCAGCACGAACGCCCTCGAGATCACCGACTCGATCTTCGATCGCTGCGGCCCACCTGCGCTCACTGCCAGCGATCGCGCGACCATGACGATCCGCGGCAACACGTTCCAGCCCAACATCCTGACCCCGGTCAACGACCAGGCCGACTACGCCGGCTCGCACCCGAGCCTGGTCCTCGCCGGCAACTCGAGCGGCGCCAAGGTGTTCGCCGGCAACAACGTCGGCGTGTCGTTCGTGCGGTTCGACGGCTCGAGCCACTGGCTGGTCGGCGGCGATCACGACACCGACGGCAACATCTTCATGGGCGTGCGCGCCGGCATGGAGTTCGACTCGGTCACCGACATCACGATCCGCGGCAACTTCTCGTTCCACCGCTATCCGTTCGGCTGGTCGCAGGGCCACAACCTCGACTTCGAGGGCGACACCGCCAACCCCATCCTCGTCGAGCACAACGTGTTCCGCTCGAGCTCGTGGATGATCCAGAGCCTGGTCGGCGAGTTCCGCTACAACCTCCTGGTCGACAACATCAACGAGGCGTTCTTCCGCAGCTACGACACCGGCACCAGGGTGCACCACAACGTGCTCGTGAACTGCGGATTCCAGCGCGCCTTCCTGCCCAGCGGCGGCGTGCTGTTCGCCGCCGGCACCTTCGACGCCAACACCATCGACGTCGGCGGGGCCCAGCTCGGCTGGATCAACAGCCCGTTCATCCCGAGCGACTCGCAGCATCACCTCACGAGCCTGCGCAACAACGTGTTCACCGGCTTTGCCTACGACCAGTCGACCAACGTCGTGGAGTCCGGCGCGGCGACCAGCGCCGACTACAACGCCTTCTACAACCCCGACACCACCAAGCTGCGGCCCTACGGCGACACCGGCCTCGGCAGCCACGACGTGCACACCGATCCGCGCTTCGCCCAGCCCCGCTCGATCCCGTTCCCGATCGGCGACGGCGACGTGTGGCGCCGCCGCGTGACCGTGTCGCAGATCCTGGCGCTCTACCGCTCGATCTACACGCCCGCCTCCGGCAGCCCGCTGATCGATGCCGGCGATCCGGCCAGCACCGGCGTCGACATCGGCGCCGTCGGCGCCGGCGTCGCCGATCCCGCCGACAAGTTCGGCCGCTTCGGCCCCTAGCCCCCCCTAGCCCCAATGCCAGTCGGATAAGAAGAAGCCCGGATCATTTCGAGGTCTTCCGCCGTTTCCGCTCGTAGTTGCTCATCTTGATTTTCACAGCCCTGGGATAGCGACGTTTGGGGCGCCGTGGCGGCAGGATGAGCGTCTTCAATGCAGCGCGGAGGTTCCTCAGGTGCCTGGGGGTCGCGCCTGGCGTCGCGACGGCACACCAGAGCCACTCGTCGCAGATGAGTCGAAGCGCAGCCACGAAGCTGATCCTCGTCGGCTCGACACCGGCGTCCTTGGCGACGCGTTCCATTTCGAGAC
>VBLP01000250.1:0-17273 GCA_005887925.1 Deltaproteobacteria bacterium
CTGGCACAGGCGGAGCCATACCGGATGGGTGATCGAGGTCGGCGAGCGCACCGTGTACTTCGCCGGCGACACCGGCTACATCGCGGCGCAGGCGCGCGCGATCGGGCAGCGCTTCCGGATCGACGTCGGGCTGATCCCGGTCGGCCCGGCCGGCCGCGCGCACTGGCTCGAGCGGCTGCGCGCCGAGGTGCACGCCAGCCCGGATGCGGCGCTCGATCTGTTCCGCGACACCGGCGCGCAGTGGATGGTGCCGATCCATTTCGGCACCTTCTTCGCGCCCCCTGATCGCGAGCGGCCGCTGGTCGAGGCCGCGATCGCGCGCCACCACCTCGAGCGATGGGTGCGCGTGCTCGCGATCGGCGAGACCACGACGTTCTTGTACTGACGCGCGCGGGGCCCGCTCGGCGCTATCCTCGACCCGGAGGGCCCGATGGAACCGCTGTCCGACGCGACCCACGCCTACGAGACCGAGCGGCGCGCGCGCCACGCCGAGCGCCCCGGCTTCCGCATCAACGAGCTGCAGATCTCGACGTCACGCCGGCCTTCATCCGCGAGGCCGCGGCGGAGGCGCTGCACCGGGGCGAGACGTTCTACGGCCCCAACCGCGGCATCCCGGAGCTCCGCGATGCGATCCAGCGCTACATGCGCCGGATCTACGGGGCGGAGATCGAGATGGACCGCATCGTGGCCAGCGCGTCGGCGATGAATGCGCTGATGATCGCGATCCAGTGCCTGGTCGGCGCGGGCGACAGCGCGGTGGTGATCGGCCCGGTGTGGCCCAACGCCGAGAACGCGATCGCGGCGATGGGGGCCGAGGTGCGCAAGGTCGACCTCCAGGTCCAGCCCGATGGCTCGTGGCGGCTCGACCTCGATCGGCTGGTCGATGCCTGCGACGCCACGACGCGCCTCATCGTGGTCAACTCGCCGAGCAACCCCACCGGATGGATGGCCGGCGAGGACGAGCTGCGCGGTGTCCTCGAGCACGCGCGGGCGCGCGGGATCTGGATCCTCGCCGACGAGGTCTACGCGCGCATCGTCTACGGCCGGCGCTACGCGCCGTCGTTCGTCACGCTGGCCACGGCGGACGACCCGGTCGTGATCGTCAACTCGTTCTCGAAGAGCTGGTCGATGACCGGCTGGCGGCTGGGCTGGATCATCGCGCCGCGCGAGCTCAACGTCGCGATCGAGAAGATGACCGAGTTCAACATCTCGCACCCGACGACGTTCGCGCAGTGGGGCGGGGTCGCCGCGCTCGATCGCGGCGACGACTACGTCGATGCGCTGGTGCGCCGCTACGCGGAGGCCGCGGAGCTGGTGTACCAGCGGCTGTCGGAGGTGCCGCGCGTGCGGCTGTCGCGGCCGCGCTCGGCGTTCTACGCGTTCTTCGGCGTCGACGGGGTCACCGACAGCTTCGGCTATGCGGTCGAGCTGATCCGGCGCGCCCGCGTGGGCCTGGCGCCCGGAGTGGCGTTCGGCGCCGCGGGCGAGGGCCACCTGCGGCTGTGCTTCGCGGCGTCGCTGCCGAAGCTGTCGCAGGCGCTCGACCGGCTGGTGCCGGTGCTGCGCGGCTGACGCCCCGTCGGTTCGGCTTGTCAGCGTCTCGCGCCGGGGCGGACCGGCCGCCGCCGGAGCTGGCCGCGCCGCCGCGGCCTGAGCAACCCGCTGGTGTCGGCTGACCCCGACACCGCTTGTGACAGATCACGCGATGTCGGCTCGACCCGACACTGCACGGTCGTCGATCACATGCATATCGGCCCGACGCGAACTATGTATTGGGTCGAGCTCCATATATGGTGGAATCGAGCTGAATCCTGGTTTGTCGGTACAGTTGTCCCCACCGGGCATTAAACCTTTGCGGGTAATCACGCGATGTCGGCTCGACCCGACATTCTCTCTCGTGGCAATGAGTCGGATCACGGCGGCGGCATTGTCCTGTAACAAGCATCCGCGCCTCGACATCACAGCCGGGTAACCCGCGGTGAGCGTGGTCACGCGGATCCGGAGGATCGACGAGGATAGCCGTGTCGTGCGCGTCACGCGCGGAGCCGGGTCCGGGGGCCGCGCACCGGATCCGGATCCTGTCAGCGCATTGCCAACAACGGGTCTGCAATCGCTCTCAGCGCCGCGTGTCTGCATAGCTGTAAATTAGGATTTACACGTATTCGCGATAATCGAGACTAGATTGCAGAGAGAACGGGTGCCGAATCGGTGCCTGAACATCGGTCAACACCAGGAGGACAGATGATGATACGTCACAGGTTTATCTTGCTCACGTTGCTTGCAGGGACCGGGTGCGTCGCCACGGACGTCACGACGCCGGCCGAGCCACCCGAGGATCCGGCGGTCGAGACCGCGGTCGAGCCGGTCGAGCCGCTGGTCGACGCCACGGTCGATGTCTCGGCGCAGGACACGCTCACGCTCAACGACCGCATCGCGGCGTGCATGAAGGACCCGCGCGTCGTGGTCGGGGCCGTGACCGTCGACACCTGCGTCGGCGCCGACCTGTTCTTCCGCGCGCCGTTCGGCGGCAACGGGCGGACGTGCGCGACCTGCCACCGCATCGACAACAACCTCACGATCGACCCCAAGTTCATCGCGACGCTGCCGCCGACCGATCCGCTGTTCATCGCCGAGAACAACGCGAACCTCAAGGATCTCGAGAAGCCGCCCCAGATGCACCAGTTCGGCTTGATCCTCGAGAACGTGGACGGCTTCCTCCCCGATCCGCGCACCCACTTCGTGCTGCGCAGCGTGCCGCACACGCTGTCGCTCGCGACCAGCGTGACCCTGCCGCCCGGGTCCCAGAATCCACCGGCCGACCGCACGGGGTGGGGCGGCGACGGCGCGCCGAACCCGGGAGCGCTGCGCGACTTCATGACCGGCGCGATCCGGCAGCACTACACGAAGACCCTCGCCCGCGTCCCGGGCACGGACTTCAGGTTCGCCAGCGATGCCGAGCTCGACCGCATCGACCAGTTCATGCGGCGGACCGGCCGCAGCAACGAGCTGACGCTCGGCACGGTGGTGATGTCGGACACGCGGGCCGAGACCGGCCGCACCCTGTTCCTGCAGGTCGGCTGCGATGGCTGCCACGGCAATGCCGGGGCCAATATCGGCACGGCCAACTTCAACTTCAACACCGGTGTCGAGTCGTCGCGCAACCCCGCGCTCGCGGCCTTCCCGCACGACGGCGGCTTCGGCACCAGGGCCAACCCCGACGGCTCGTTCGGCGATGGCACCTTCAACGTGCCGCCGCTGATCGAGGCCGCCGATACCGGGCCGTTCTTCCACACCGCCACGTCGATCGTCGGTGCGCCCGCGCACAACACGGCGACCGCGACCACGATCGAGGAGGC
Organism: Deltaproteobacteria bacterium; assembly: GCA_005887925.1. Classification (GTDB taxonomy): domain Bacteria; phylum Myxococcota_A; class Polyangia; order Haliangiales; family Haliangiaceae; genus JABFXX01. The sequence continues at coordinate 3,357 of VBLP01000250.1, forward strand.
GATCGCGTTCTACACCACCGCGGCGTTCCGCAACGCGCCCAACGGCTTCCCGATCGCGCTGAACGGGACCCAGATCGACGACGTCGGCCGCTTCCTGCGCGGCCTCAACGCGGCATTCAACGCGGCGATCGCGATCAGGCGCATCAACGCCGAGCTCGCGGTCGTCGCCCAGTTCCACAATACCCAGCTCGCGATCCAGCGCCAGCTGATCCGGCTCGCCAACGTCGAGGTCGGCGACGCGATCAACGTGCTGTCGGCGGTGCCCAACCTCGATACGGCGTCGCTGACCGCGTTCAAGAACGCGGCGACGCAGCTCGCCACGGCCCGGACCACGAGTGTCGAGGCCGACCGCGTGACGGCGCTCAAGGCCGCGCGGACGCTCCTCAACCAGGCATCGACCGGGATCGGCAAGAACCTGGCCTACAAGATCGGCGAGGGCAGCGTGATGTTCTGATCTCGCGCTACGCGTGAGCGGAGGCGTGCGATCCCGCCATGTTGAGCGCCAGCGGGAGATGGCGCATTCTTCTGGCTCGATGCTGAATCTCATGCTGCGGCGGCTTGCGCGCGATCAGTGGGTGCGCCTGCATGGCACGCCGCGCGTGACGGTGCTGGTGGGCGGCTCGCACGGCAAGGAGATCTGGAACCAGTGGATCGCGCTGACGGGCTTGCCGGGGACGCTGGTCGATGGCGACGCCGATGCGGCGGGCGACGCGGGGGCGGACCAGATGTTCGACGAGCGGATCCGCGCGGCGGTGGCGCGGGCGGTCGAGCAGCCGGCGCATCCGATCGCGGTCTCGGTGACGGCGGAGGTGGCGGCGCGCTGGCGGTCCGGCCGGCGCGATCGGTTGGCGGCGATGGTCGACGAGGGCTGGATCGTCGTGCCGGAGCCACGGAGGCACGGGAATGCCGGTGCCGGCAGGTCGGTCGAGGGGGCGGAGCCCGCAACGCGGGATTCGGGTGGCGTCGCCGCGTCGCTCGGCGCGATGACGCCCGGGGATGGCGAGGTCGAGGCTGACGCCGGCGATGGCGCGGGCGGGGTTGCCCATGACCCGCGCGATGTCGTCGACGACGGGCCGCGCGGCGACCGGGACGACGCGGGCGCCGAGGGTGGCGACGCACCGCCGCTCGAGGCGGGCGCGACGGTGGAGCCGCAGTTCTACCTCGACGCGCGCAGCGTCGCGGAGGCCATGCTGTTCGAGGCGCTCGAGGCGACGCCGGCGACGGCGGGGCGGTTCCGGCTCAACGAGTCGCTGTCGGTCAGGTTCGGGCCGACGGCGGCCGAGGTCGACCTCTTGTCGCGCGCGGACCGGATCGCGATCGAGATCGACGGCATGCACCACTTCGCCGACCTGGTGTGCTACCGGCGCGACCGCCGGAAGGACCTGCTGCTGCAGACGCAGGGATTCGTGGTGGTGCGCTTGCTCGCCGAGGACGTGGTGCGCGATGTTCGCTCGGCGGTGACCGCGGTGAACCAGGCGCTGGCGTATCGATTGGCAGAGGGTCGGCGATGACGCTGGTCACCAGCCGGCTCGAGGCGCTGGTGATCGCACGGGCGCACGCGCAGGTCGCCAGGCTGCCGCTGGGCGAGCTGCTGGCGCCGCTGGCGCGGTTCATGCCGGCCGAGCTCACGGCGGGCGCCTGGCGCGACCGGCTCGCCGAGGTGGTGGCGGCGCTGCGCGCGGACGGCGTGCTCGATGCCGACCACCGGGTGCGCGAGGGCGAGCTGGAGCGCCGGATCGGGGGTCAGGCCCGGACGTGGCCGGAGCTGTCGGACCGGGTGCTGCCGGGGCTGGCGCTGGGGATCGCGGCCGACGATGCAAAGGCGCGAGCGCGGCTCGATGGCCGAGATGCCTGGGCCGCGGCGATCGTGGGGCGCGCGCTGGGGCTGTGGCACGACGGACCGCCGCCGTCGATCGCGGCGATGTGCGACGCGCTGGTGTGGCGCGAGCACGGCCTGATCAGCAAGCCGAAGCGCTGCCCGCCGGAGCTGCGCGCGGTGTACGTGCAGCGCCGGCTGGGGACCGACGCGGGCCCGCCGGAGCGGCTGGTCCGGGTGCTCGCGGCCCGCGAGGTCGGTGCGCCGCGCCCGGAGCTGCGTGCGCTGCGCGACGCGCTGGTCCGCGGCTGGCTCGCCGGGCGGGTGCCCGGGCCGGCGAGCGATGACGCGTCGCGCGCGGCAGCCACCGTGCGCGGTGCGGCGCAGGTCGCCCGCGGGGACGACGGCGCGACGGAGGCTGCGCAGCCGGCCGGGACGTCGGGGGGGCGATCGATGTCCGCCGGTGGAGCGGCGCGGGACGACGGCGGCAACCCAGGGCCGGTGGACGTGATCGACCCGGCCGCGTTTGCGGGCGAGGTGGTGCGCGCGGCGGCGGCGACGACGGAGGGCTGGTTCGGCGATCGCAAGGTGTTCGTGTCGGCGGTCTGGGACCAGCTGCGCCGCGAGCCGAGGTGGTCGGGGCTCGCGCTGGCCGAGTTCAAGGCGCGCCTGCTCGCCGCGCACCGCGCCGGCGCGCTCACGCTGGCGCGCGCCGATCTGGTCGCTGCGATGGACCCGGCCCTGGTCGCGGCGTCGGAGATCGCGGCGGATGGCGCGAGCTTTCACTTCCTCGTCCTCGCCAAGGAGCCGGCTTCGTGACCCAGCTATCGACCCTCGATCGCACCGAGCTCACCGCGTGGCTGACGCGGGTGACCCAGACGATCGATCGCAGCCTGCGCGACACGGTGCGCGCCGAGGCGCTCGCGCTGCTCCGCGCGGGGACGGGCGGCGCGACGGCCTCGGTGCCGGTGCTCGCGCAGCTCGCGCTGCTCGACGACTGCCTGCGCGTGGCCCACATGGCGATCGAGCTCGACGGCGAGATCGAGCCCGACGAGATCGCGCGGGTGACGGACCTGGTGCAGGTCGCCGCGCCCAAGTACTTCGCGGTGCTGCCGCGCTACGAGTCGTTCGACGAGGGCGCGACCACCGCCGAGGAGGCCGAGCGGTTCCTGGTGCTGCACAAGAGCGACGAGGGCGCGTTCGGCTACGCGTGCGCCGATCCGTGGCGCGGCCTGGCGCTGGTCCGCCACGTCGAGCGCCACACCCACAACGCGGCGCCGCTGCGCGACCTCGAGCGCATGCTGGTGCGGATCATGGACGACGTGTTCGCCGGCCGGGCCAGCCAGCTCGAGCGCGACGCGCGGCGCCGGCTGCGCGACATGTCCGAGCCGCCGCCGGCGGCCGGCGCCGACCCGCGCGACGTCGCGTTCTGCCGCGCCGACGGGCCCGAGGTGTTCTCGTCGGTCGCGCACGGCTCGCAGATCCACGAGCGCGATCCGTTCGACGTCGAGTCGATCCACGCCGACGCGCGCGAGGTGTTCCACCGCCAGATCGTGCGCGCGACCACGCCCGAGCAGCACCAGTACGGCCACGGCCGCACGCTGCTGGTGCTCGGCGATTCGGGCAGCGGCAAGACCCACCTGCTGCGCGCGCTGCGCCAGCAGGTCCACGCCCAGCGGCTGGGCTACGTCGGCTACCTGCAGATGACCTCCGAGGTCGGCGACTACGCGCGCTACGTGCTGCGCAACCTGATCGACTCGCTCGAGCGGCCGTACGACGCGCCCGAGCTCGCCGAGTCGGGGCTGCTCTACCTGTCGGACGGGCTCGCCGAGGGCTGCGGCAGCATCGCGGCGACCGAGCTCGAGCGGCTGCGCAACGCCGAGCTCGCGGGCGACGAGCTCGACGACCTGATCGGCGGGCTGATCGATCGCATCCTGCGCACCGACGGGCTGTCGCGGGTCGAGCCGGACCTGGTCCACGCGCTGCTGCTGTTGCAGCGCCGCGATCCGGCGATGCAGCGCCGCGTGATCCGGTTCCTGCGCTGCGAGCCGCTGTCGAGCTACGAGCAGCGCATGCTCGGCGGGCTCGCCTCGCGCGACCAGCCCGAGGACCCGATGCGGACGATCCAGCAGCTCGGCGCGGTCGCGTACGAGCTCCAGCTCGCCTCGCTCGTGCTGCTGGTCGATCAGGTCGAGGACACGGTGCCCGACGGCAAGACGGTCACGCGGCTGCAGCAGGCGATCGACGTGCTGCGCGGGATCGCCGACGCGGTGCCGTCGATCGTGGTCGTGATGGCGTGCCTCGATGATGTGTACACGGCGGTCCGCGGCCAGCTGTCGCGCCCGCTGATCGATCGGCTCGAGCGCGATCCGCCGTCGGTGCGGCTCGGCAGCGAGCGCCAGCGCAGCGAGGTCGAGGCCATGCTGGTGCGCCGGCTCGATCACCTGTACGCGTCGTTCGACGTCGCGGTGCAGGACGAGAACCCGATCTATCCGTTCACGCCGGCACAGCTCGACGCGGTCACGACGTTCCGCGCGCGCGACGCGATCGCCAAGTTCCGCGAGTTCCACGAGGCGTGCATCGCCTCGGGCGCGATCGTCGGCGCCGGCGGCGGCGACAAGCCGGCGGGCCAGCCGGGGCTCGCGATGACCGAGCTCGACCGGGCGTGGAACGACGCGCTGACCGCGACCGCCGGCCTCCCCGACGACGACGCCGGTGTGCTCGCGCTGGTCGCCGAGGCGATCCGGGGCGCGGCCGACGAGCTCGGCGTCGAGCTCGCGATGCGCAGCGCCGGGCCCAAGCAGCTCGTCGTCGAGGGCAAGGCCATCGCGCGCCGCGTGCTCGAGATCTGCAACAGCGGCGCGCAGGGCGGCCACCTCGGCAACCAGCTCGACAACCTGCGTGCGCTGATCGCGACCGGGGTGGTCCCGATCGCGCTGCGCAACTCGGATTTCCAGTTCAAGGCCAAGACCAAGATCTCGCGGCAGGTCGGCGAGTTCCTCCAGGCCGGCGGCCGCGCGGTCGTGCTCGAGGAGCGCCAGCTCCGCGCGGTCCATGCCGCGCGCGCCGTCGCCGACACCTATCCGGACACGTTCGAGACCTGGCGGCGGGCCAACCGGCCGATCACGCATCTGGCGTTCGTCCGCGCGATCCTCGATCTCGATCAGGTGCCGCGCGGGCCGTCGATCCTGCCCACGCTGCCGATGCCGCAGCTCGAGCGCCGCCCGGCGCCGCCGACCGCACCGCCGCGCAGCTCGTCGCAGCCGATCGCGTTCGACCCGACGCGGATCCGGCTCGGCGACACCTCGACGATGCGCAAGGAGACGGTGCTGCTGCCGCTCGATCGGATCACGACCCACGTCGCGGTGCTCGGCAGCACGGGCAGCGGCAAGACCACCGCGGCGCTCGGCATCGTCGAGCAGCTGCTCGAGCGCGACGTGCCGGTGCTGCTGGTCGACCGCAAGGGCGACCTTGCGCGCTACGCGAGCGAGGCCTGGTGGGCCGACGCAGGTGCCGCCGACCGCGAGCGCCGCGCCGCGCTGCGCGCCCGGATCTCCGTCGAGCTGTTCACGCCGGGCAACCCGCACGGCCGGCCGCTGCGGCTGCCGGTGATCCCGATGCTCGCCGACGCCACCACCGCCGAGCGCGACCAGCTCGCGAAGTTCGCCGCCGCGGGGCTCGCCACGATGATGGGCTACGGCACCGGCACGATCCACCGCCACAAGCAATCGGTGCTGCAGTGCGCGATCCAGCTCCACGCCGAGGAGCGCGAGGTCACGATCGACCTGCTCCGCGACACGATCAATCGCCCCGACCCCGAGCTCCTGACCCGGGTCGGGCCGCTGCAGCGGTTCTTCGCGCCGCTGTCCGAGGACCTCCAGACCCTCGAGATCCAGCGCGGCGCGCTCTTGACCGGCGACGGCGAGCCGCTCGACGCCGCGGCGCTCCTCCCGGCGGCCGGCGAGCGCCCCAGGCTCTCGATCATCAACACCGCCGCGCTCACCGAGATCCCGGTGCTGCAGTTCTGGATCTCGCGGCTCCTGGTCGAGCTCGGCCGGCTCGCCCGCAAGCGGCCGACCAAGGCGCTGCAGGCCGCGGTGTTCTTCGACGAGGCCGACGCCTACATCCCCGCGACCGCCAACCCGCCGACCAAGGAGCCGATGTTCGAGCTGCTGCGGCGGGCGCGCTCCGAGGGCATCGGCATCCTGCTCGCGACGCAGAACCCCGGCGACCTCGACTACAAGGCGCGCGATCTGATCGGCACCTGGCTGGTCGGCAAGGTCGCCCAGGACCGCGCGATCGAGAAGATGCGCAACCTGCTCGCCAGCTATCCCGACGTCGGCCCGCGGCTCGCGACCCAGCCGACCGGCCACTTCTTCGTCCTCGGCGACGGCGTGCGCGAGATCAAGTCCGACCGCGCGATGATGACGACCGAGCAGCTCGCCGACGACGAGATCGCCGAGCTCGCGCGCGCCGGCCGGCCTTCCTAGCCGCGGCCGCCCATCTCACGTGCGCATCGCGGCGGCGATCGCCGGCTTGCGGAACGCCACGATCAGGATGATCGGATACGGAACGTAGAACGCGATGCCGAGGATCGCGAACACGCCCGCCATCGAGCCGATCGGGTTCGACTTGCCGGTCTGATGCGCGATCTCGGCCATCATCCGCTCGGTCGCCGGCGCGATCACGAGCAGGTGCATCACGAACACGCCGACCAGGGCGATGAGGCCGATCACGCCCCACAGCACGGACTGGCGCCCGGCCCAGGCGCGGTAGCGGCGCTGGCCCACGCCGAGCACGATCAGCCAGATCGACATCACCAGGAACACGAGGGCCTGGATCACCTGGGGCAGCTGGATCGCGTCGAGGTAGTCCTTCATCGCGGAGGCGCCCGTACTGTGGGGCAGCCCTCGCAGCATCATCCCGGACAGCCCCGTGCCGCCACCGATGACCCCGAAGAAGCTGAACGCCACGACGATCGCGCCGAACACGATCGACAGCGTGCCGAGCGTGCGCGGCCCGCTCGGCGGCATCTGCGGGTACGGATTCGCGTACGGGTTCGCATACGGACCTGGCTGACCGGGGCCCATGGGCTGATAAGGCTGCATCCGGCCGACTATACGTGTTTCGCCGGACGGGACGCGCGAAAATGCCGCGATCTGCGTCGCGCACGGCGTGGACAAGCTGTTGAGCCGCGATCGCGACTTCTCGTTGTTTCCCGAGCTCACGGTCGAGGATCCGTTCTCGTGAACATGGCCGCTCGGCATCGGCGTTGCAGCATCGATCGGCATGCTGATCACGGTCGAACCCAATGAAGCTCAGGTGCTGCGAGAGATCCTGGGAGACGCGCTCATGCAGCTGCGGATCGAGAGCGCACGCGCGGATAGCCAAAGCTTCCGCGAGAAGCTGCATCAGCGCGAGCGCATCGTCGAGTCGCTGATCGGGAAGGTGGCCGACGGGAGTCTCCGCAGCGCGTCGGCCGCTCCGCCGCACTGACATCGAGCGCGGTGCAGTGGGCGCGCACTGGCCTCAGTGGCGAGAATCGAAGAGATCGTCGGACGGCTTGGGCTTGGCCGGCTTGGTGGGCGGCTTGACATCGGCGGGCTTGGGCCTGGGCTCGCTGCGCTTTGCGACCGGCCTGGGCTCGACCGGCTTGCTGGCCTTGACCTCGGCCCTGGGCTCGGCGGGCTTGCTGGCCTTCGGCTCGGCGGGCTTGCTCGCCGGCTTGGCGGGCGCTGCGTCGGCTGCCCGGGGCGCCGCAGGCGGGGTCTCGGCGGACCGCGTGGTCGCCGCGTGATCCGGGAACGTCGGCGACGGAGCCGTCGCGCGCCAGCTCGGGGAAGGATCCGCAGCAGCCGGAGCGGTGGCGGGTCTGGCTTCGACGGGGACCGCCGCGGCCGGTGATGGCGATGTGGCCGCCGCGGCGGCTGTGCTCGGCGGGCTCGCCGGGGCGGGGCTGGTCGCCTCGCCACCTGCGCGCGGCAGCGGCGCCTGGACGTGCGGCTCGTCGGGGTGATTGGACCGCGACATCTGGCTGACGGCGTAGCCGCCGCCGCCGGCCAGCACGCACAGGCCGGCGACGCAGGCGATCAGCAAGCCCCGGTTGGCGCGCGTGCGATAGGTGACCTGACCGGCGCCGTGCGAGCTGGTGCCCTGCGACGGCGGCCAGCTGCGCGGCGTGAGCTGCGCCGGCGAGATCGGGACCGGCGTGGCCAGCCCGCCGCCGGCGGTGAGCGGCGAGCCCTGCATGCCCTGCAGCGAGCCGCGCTGCTGCAGCGTGCGCAGTGTCCGGGCGGCGGACTGCGAGGCCGTGATCGGATCGGTGGCGTACGGCGCGAGCATGCGGGCGAGCTCGCCGACGCTCTGGTGGCGCATCGCCGGATCCTTCTCGAGGCAGCGCAGCATCACGTCGCCGAGCCCGGCCGGCAGCGGCACCCCGATCGGCGCGGGCGGCTCGAGGCCGACCTTGAGCACGAGCTCGGCGTAGCTCTCGCCGGAGAACGGCGGCCGACCGTTGATCAGCTGGTACATCACCACGCCGATCGACCAGACGTCGCTGCGCGGGTCGGCGGACCGGCCGCTCTTCATCTGCTCGGGCGCCATGTAGCTCGGCGTCCCGATCACGGTCTGCGTCCCGGTGAGCTCGTCGTAGCCGAACGCCGTCTTCGAGATCCCGAAGTCGAGGATCTTGAGCAGCATCGAGCCGTCGGGGCGGCGCGTGATGAAGAAGTTCGACGGCTTGATGTCGCGATGGATGATGCCGAGCGCGTGGGCCTCGGCGATGCCCTCGCAGGCCTGCAGGATCAGGTCGACGACGATCGCCGGCTGCTGCGGGCCGTGATGGCGAAGGATCTGGTTGAGATCGTTGCCGTCGAGGAACTCCATCACCATGAACGGCACGCCCTCGGGAGTCGTGCCGACGTCCATGACCCGCGCGATGTGCTCGCTCTTGAGCTTGACGGTGGCCTGCGCCTCGCGCAGGAAGCGCTGCACCGTCGAGGCGCTCTCGGCCATCTCGGGCAGGAGCAGCTTGATCGCGACCGGCTGATGCAGGTAGAGGTGCGACGCGCGCACGACGTTCCCCATCCCGCCGGTGCCGATCAGCTCGTCGATCCGGTACTTGCCCAGCAGTATGGTCCCAGGCGCCAGGTCCACCGCCCGGAATGTAGCAGCTTACCGCGCGCAGGTCACAGATAGGTCAGCCAGTGGTCATGCTTGGCGTCGGTGCCCTTGACGATCGAGAAGAACGACTCCTGGAGCCGGCGGGTCAGCGGGCCGGCCTCGCCGCGGCCGACCTTGCGATGGTCGATCTCGCGCACCGGCGTGATCTCCGCCGCAGTCCCGGTCAGGAATACCTCATCGGCGATGTAGAGCTCGTCGCGCGAGATCAGCTCCTCGCGGACCTCGACGCCGTGCCCGCGCAAGAGCTGGATCGCGGTGTCGCGCGTGATGCCGGCGAGGATCGCGCTCGACGTCGGCGGGGTGCGCGCGACGCCGTGCTTGACCACGAAGATGTTCTCGCCGGTGCCCTCGGCGACGTAGCCCTGCGGGTCGAGCATCAGCGCCTCCTCGAAGCCGCTGCGGAACGCCATGCGCTTGGCGAGCACCGACGACACGTACTGGCCGCAGATCTTGCCCTTGTTCATCGACGCATTGGCGTTGGCGCGCGTGAACCCCGAGACCATGCAGCGGATGCCCTTCCTGAGCCCCTCGTCGCCGTGGTAGGCGCCCCACTCGTAGCACGCGACCATGGTGCGCACCGGCGGCTCGAGCGAGCCCAGGCCCAGCGCGCCGTAGCCGAGATAGACCAGCGGGCGGAGGTAGCAGGCCGTGATCCGGTTGGCCCGGACGACCTCGACGCACGCCGCGATCAGCTGATCGCGCGAGAACGGGCAGTCGAGCGTGGCGATCGTGCACGAGTCGAGCAGCCGCTCGACGTGCTCGCGCAGCCGGAAGATCGCGGTGCGCCCGTCGGCGCGCTGGTACGCGCGGATGCCCTCGAACGCCCCGACACCGTAGTGCATCGTGTGCGCGAGCATGTGATCCGAGGCCTGGTCCCATGGCACGAGCGAACCATCGACCCAGATCGACTCGAGCTTCTTGATGCCCATATCCGCTTCGTAGCAACGCGGTGCGGTAATCACAAGCGCCAGTTTCCGACCGATCGGTCGGTCGATCGATGCTGACGCAGCGCGGCTGCGAACCGCGCTACGCACGACGAGCGCACGATCGCTATGCGAGCAGCCGGAGGTACGCGGCGCGGATGTCGTGCTGCCAGCGCTCGACGTGCTCGAGCAGCACACCGCCGTCGGGATAGCCCGATCGCCGTGCGAGCTTGTCGAGCTCGCCGCGCGCTTGCGGCAGGCGATGGATCGGCTGATCGTGGACCACGCGCAGCCGGTGCTCGATCTTGCGCAGGAAGCGATAGCCCTGGGCGAGCAGCTCGAGATCGCGCGCCGGGGCGATCGCGGCGGCGGCCGCGGCCTCGAGCGCCGGCACGGTCGCGGTGGTGCGCAGCGCGGGGTGGGCGTGACCGTGCGCGAGCTGGAGGTACTGGGCGGCGAACTCGATGTCGATGATGCCGCCGGCGCCGACCTTGAGATCGCCGGTGATGCGCCGCCGGTCGATGCCGATGCCGAGCTCGCGCTCGATGCGCTCGCGCATCTGGAGGATCGCGTCGGCGATCGCGCGCGCCCCGCCCGCGGCGTCGGGCGGCTGGCCGTACACCGTGTCGGCGGCGAGCCGCGCCACGTCGTCACCGAGCGTGCGATCGCCGGCGACCGGGCGCAGCTTGGTCAGCGCCTGGCGCTCCCACAGCCGCGCCTCCTCGGCGTGGTAGCGGCGCCAGCCGGCGAGCGAGATCACCAGCAGGCCGTGCGAGCCCGATGGCCGGAGCCGGGCGTCGAGCTCGTAGAGCCGGCCGCGCGGCGTGGTCTGGCGCAGGGCGCCGAGCAGGCGCCGGGCGCAGCGCTGGAACCACTCCACCGTGTCGAGCGGCGCCGGGCCATCGGAGACGCCGTCGTCGCCGGTGTAGACGAACACGACGTCGAGGTCGGCGGCGTAGCCGAGCTCGCGGCCGCCGAGCTTGCCCAGGCCGAGCACGGCGAGCCGCGCATCACCGGGTGGCCGGCCGTGGCGCTCGACGAGCTGGGCGGTGACGATCGCCAGCGCGCGATCGAGGCAGGCCTCGGCGATCGCGGTCAGCTCCGCGCACACCGCGAGCGCATCGAGCGCGCCCGCGAAGTCGGCGAGCCCGACCCGCAGCACGTGGCCGTTCTTGATCTCGGCGATCGCGCTCCACGCGTGCTCGGGGTCGGCCGGATCGACGGCGGCGAGGTCGGCGGCGACCTCGGCGACCGAGCGCGACGGCGAGCTCTGGCCGAGCGCGATCAACAGGTCGATCAGCTCGGGTCGATCGACCAGCGTGCGCGCGAGGTAGGCGCTGGCGCCGAAGATCGAGCCGAGCAGCCGGATCAGCGGGGGGTTCTCGTCGAGCAGCCGCCAGATCGACCACGCCGCGCCGCGCTGCGCGATCAGGTCGCCGAACGCGCGCAGCGCCTGATCGGGATCCGCGCTCGCCGCGATCTCGGCGAGCAGCGCCGCGCCGATCCGCGCGGTGCGCTCCGAGGCCACCCCGGCCGGCGCGAGCGGCGAGTCGCGGTTGCGGCGGGCCCGCGCGAGCTCGGCGCGCGCCGCGGTGACGTCGGCAAAGCCGAGCCGGGTCAGCGCCGCGGCCTCGTCGTCCTCGCCGAGCTCGCCGCGCAGGATCGCGGTGACCTCGGCGCGCTCGTCGGCCGGATCGCCCAGCGTCGCGAACAGCCGCGACACGGCGTCGGCGTGCCTGCGCAGCTCGCCGTCGAACGCGGCGTCGCCCGGGTAGCCCAGCCGGCGGGCGAGCAGCCGGCGGCGCGCGTCGTCCTCGGGGACGATCTGGGTCTGCAGCCCGCCCTCGAGCTGCAGCACGTGCTCGATGTGGCGCAGCCAGCGGTACGCGCGCCACAGCGCGAGGTGCTCGTCGTCGGTGATGAGGCCCGCGAACAGCAGCGCATCGAGCGCGGCCAGCGTGCCGCGCAGCCGCAGGCCCGGGCGCTTGCCGGCGTGGATCAGCTGCAGCGCCTGGACGAAGAACTCGATCTCGCGGATCCCGCCCTCACCGTTCTTGAGGTCGAGCTCGCCGGCGGTGCGCGGCCGCACCAGCTCGCGCTTGATCCGGCGGTTGAGATCGCGGACGTCGTCGATCACGGTCGCCGAGGTCAGGTGCGGAAACACGAACGGCCGCAGCGGACACCCGCGCCTTGAGCCAGGCCTGGCGCTCCCACGGCCGGCCGAACGTCTCGTAGTAGCGCTCGGTCTGCGCCAGCGAGTTTGCGATCGCGCCCATCGCGCCCTCGGGGCGCAGCCGGAGATCGACGCGGAACACCGTGCCGTCCTCGGTGACCTCCGACAGCGCGGTCGTGATCTGGGTGCACAGCTTGGCGAAGTACTCGTGGAGCGAGATCCCACCGACCTCGCCCTGGTCCGACGAGTAGACGTAGATCACGTCGACGTCCGACGAGAAGTTGAGCTCCTCGCCGCCGAGCTTGCCCATCCCGATCACCACCAGGTGGGCGTCGCGCAGCGCGCCGGCGTCGTCGACGCAGCGCGGCGGGCCATAGCGCGCGCGCAGCTCGCGGTCGCAGAACGCGATCGCGGCATCGAAGCACGCGTCGGCCAGCCGCGCCAGCTCGCGGCCGACCTCGGTGTCGAGCCCGAGCTCGAGCTCGCGGACCCCGAGCCGGACCATCTCGTCCGCCCGCACGATCCGGAGCGCCGCGCGCAGCTCGACCTGGCTGGTCGCCGCCGCGGCACGGGCCGCGACCTCCGCTACAAGGACCTCGCGCGGTTTTTCCCGGTGCAGGTAGGGGTCGGTCGCCACCCTGACCAGACGGTGGGGATCCCGGGTCAAGAGCGTTGCCAGGTAGGGCGCCGCCTGGCAGGCAAGTGTCGCGATCCGCTGCGCGGTGTCGCCCAAGCCAGCGAGATCTAGCCCGCTTTGGCTGGCCGCCTCGAACAGCCGCTCGGCGCGCCGGAGCGCGTCAGCCTCATCCGGGGCGTCCCGAGCGAGGTCCGCGGGCGTCACGGACGAGACCATACCTTGACACCCGCCGGTTCCCGAATTACCCAAGGTCCTGATTCTCCACGCCATGCGCGATCTCTATGAAGTCCTCGAAGTCGATCGGCAGGCGAGCCCTTCCGAGCTGAAGAAGGCGTACTACCGCCTCGCCAAGAAGTACCACCCCGATCACAACCCGGGGGACAAGGAGGCCGAGGAGAAGTTCAAGGAGGCCTCCAACGCGTACTCGGTCCTGTCCGACGACGAACAGCGCCAGCGCTACGACCGCTTCGGGTTCGACGGCATCCGCAGCGTCAACGGCGCGGCCGGCGGCTACACCAACGTCGAGGACATCCTCTCGGCGTTCGGCGACATCTTCGGCGACTTCTTCGGCGGCCGCGGCGGCGGTCGCCGCCAGCCCCGCGGCGCCGACCTGCGCGTCGATGTCAACCTGACCTTCGCCGAGGCGGTCTGGGGCATCACCAAGGACGTCAAGGTCAGCCGCGACATCGCGTGCGCGACCTGCGGCGGCAACGGCGCGCGGCCGGGCAGCCGGCCCGAGGTCTGCCGCACCTGCCAGGGCAAGGGCCAGGTCGTCCACGCCCAGGGCTTCTTCATGGTGCAGACCACGTGTCCGCACTGCCGCGGCGCCGGCCAGTCGATCAAGGACCCGTGCGAGGACTGCCGCGGGCGCGGCACCCGGCCCGAGACGTCCACGCTCAACGTCAGCGTGCCGGCCGGCGTCGACGACGGCCAGACCCTGCGGCTCGCCGGCAAGGGCGAGGTCGCTCCGGGCGGCACCGCCGGCCACCTCTACGTCGTGCTCCACGTCCAGGGTGACGAGCGGTTCAAGCGCGACGGCGAGGACGTGCTGACCGAGGTGCCGATCAGCTTCGTCAAGGCCGCGCTCGGCGGCGAGATCGAGGTCCACACGCTCGACGAGCACTGCAGCGGCTCGACGACGATCGAGCTCAAGCCCGGGATCCAGCCCGACGAGGTCATCGTCCGT
>VBLP01000250.1:17331-32589 GCA_005887925.1 Deltaproteobacteria bacterium
GGAAGCTCACGCCGCGGCAAGACGAGCTCATGCGCGAGCTCGCCGGCGAGCTCGGCGAGACCGTGCGGCCCGAGAAGCGCGGCCTGTTCAGCCGCAAGAAGTAGCGACAGCGCCCGATCGAGTGCGAGAAGGCTGTAGATCCGGTCGCGGAGCGCGCAGTGTGCGACGAACCGATGTCCTGCTAGAAGCAGCGCCTCGTATCGAACCTGGAGGACTCTTGCATCGCATCAGCTTGTCCTGTGTCATCACGGTGGTCGTCGTCGGCGGCTGTCAGCCGGCGGGTGGGCCATCGCTGTCGAGCGCGGCGGCGGAGGTCGCCGGCACCGACCGGCTCGACGCCGGCGAACGCCTGTATCCCGATCAGGCGATCTCGTCGGGAACCACGACGCTGGTCTACCAGGGCGACGACAATCTGGTGCTCTATCAGAATGGCTCTGCGATCTGGGCCACGATGGCGGGGCTCGGCCAGCCGACCGATCACTTCGAGATGCAAACCGACTGCAACGCGGTCGTCTACGCCGCGACTGGCTATGTCTGGGCATCGTCGACCAGCGGTCAGGGATCGTCGTGCTACGCCAAGGTGAGCGAGGGCGACTGGTTCATCTGCAGCGGCACCACGCGGGTGTTCTCGGCGCGCGGCGGCGGTGATTGCAGCGGTGGCGGCGGCGCTCCGGGCTATCTCGGTTGCTTCACCGACGACGCCAGCCGGGCGCTTCCGGCGGCGCAGGGCGGCGGCTTCGGTATCCAGGCCTGCGTCGATCGCTGCGGGAACCTCGGCTACAGCTATGCCGGGCTGCAGTGGTACGATCCAAGAGCGGCGGTGGGGCCTGCGGCGGCGCCTGGCGCAACAGCATCTACGCGACCGGCGGCACGCCGCTGCAGGCCGGCCGCGTCCGGCTGTTCGACACCTGGATCGCCCGCAACCGGCCGGGCACCGAGCGCTGCGCGGCGTGGGCGGGGCTGTCGTGGAGCGAGAAGCAGGTCTTCCTGACCATCACGCATCGCCTGAGCCGCTACATCCTCGCCCGCCCGACGCTGTGCGTGGCCGGGATCTGCAGCAACAGCTACAATCCGCAATACGCGGCCGGCGCAACCATGCTGTCGCACCTCCGGCAGCTCTACGCGATCCGAGGCTTCTATTCCGGAACCGAATCGTGCGGCGTGTTTCCGTTCTGCGGCGGTGATCACGGCGACGAGAGCCGGCTGTTCTTCTCGATGGATCACGACGTCTATGGCGCGATGGCGCTCGCGCATGTCTGGGCGATCGACGACGCGGGATACCAGGGCTGGAGCCGTGCGCCGCTGATCACGGATGTCCAGGGCGGCGTTCCCTACTACGATTACTTCCGGAACAGCCACGACGCGGGAGGTCCGCACGCGCCGTTCGACTGGAGCGACGAATCCAAGGGCGGCCGCACCGACTCGCCGGGGAGCCCGACCGCCCAGACCCAGTTCTGGAGCGCGGACTCGAGCTGGCTGCCGTCGGGCGGCGGTGCTGCGAGCTCGCCGGTGTACCGTACCGGCGTGTGGGGCGTGGTCGATCCGTACCTGCTCGAGATCGATCAGGACTGGGACCTGTGCCATCACTCCGATCCCGCGTCGTGCAGCCGCGGGCAGGAGTACAGCGACGACTACGGTGACTATCAGCCGAACTGGAGCCCGCCCTGCGGGCCGTAGCCGCCGGGCGGGCGCCGTAACGCGAGGGTCGCGCCGGTTCTGGATTTTCCGCGGGATAGCCGTGCCGGCGCGCGATGCGGCGGTTTTCTTGTCGAATTCTCGCGGCAGCGTCGCCTACTACGCGACGCCATGGCGGCCGACCATTCCGCAGATCGCGATCGCGCCGACGTGGGGCATGCTAAGCCGGCGGGCCACCCCAGCGCCGGCGCGTCTGGCTACGAGAAACTCGCACGGAGCCGAACAAAAAAATATCGCGATCGGCGCGATCGGTTTCCGGCGAGCGGACACTGCCAGGTCGATTCACGGCGGTAGCTGATCCACCTGAAGACGCTCGAACCATTCCCATGGGCACCTCGCAGAAGACCACGTCCACGTCGACGGCATCGGCCACGAACGGCGGAAGCCGCACCGAGGTTGACACGCCCGCGCCGGCCGCCGCCGGCGAGCTCGAGCTGCGCCCGCACGATTCGCAGTTTCCGACCCTGCCCGAGCCGGCGATCTCGCCGATGTCGTCCAGCGTCTACAAGGAGCAGGTCCGCGCGGCGCTGTTTCAGAAGCGGGTCGAGCCGGTCCGGGTCGGCCGCTTCATCCTCCTGGAGCGGCTGGGCGCGGGCTCGATGGGCGAGATCTACGCGGCCTACGATGACCGGCTCGATCGCCGGATCGCGCTCAAGCTCGTGCGGCACGGCGCCAACATCGCCGCGCCCGACGAGCTGATGCTCCGCGAGGCCAAGGCGCTGGCGCAGGTCAATCACCCCAACGTCGTCCAGATCTACGACGCCGGCACCCACGACGGCCGGCTGTTCATCGCGATGGAGCTGATCCGGGGTCAGACATTGACGCGCTGGCTCGGGGAAGCGGCCCACCTGCCGCGACCGTATCGCCGGCGCGAGATCCTCCGCCGGTTCATCTCGGCCGGTCGCGGCCTCGAGGCGGCCCATGCGGCCGGCGTCGCCCATCGCGACTTCAAGCCGGACAACGTCCTCGTCGGCGAGGATGGCCGGGTCTGCGTGGTGGACTTCGGTCTGGCGCGCGTGCTGGACGAGGAGACCGGGGGGGCCGCGGACGGCGAGCGCACGGTCATCGTGGATGCTGACTTCACCAACGCCGAGACCGCACCGATCGATCTGGTCGAGTCGGCCGGCGACAGCGACACGAAGGCAGGCCTGGAGGTGCCCAGGCTCACGGCCGCGACCCGGTTGACCCGGACCGGGACGGTCATGGGCACGCCGCGGTTCATGGCGCCCGAGCAGATCCGGGGCGGGGTGCCGGACCAGCGCAGCGATCAGTTCAGCTTCTGCGTCGCGCTCTATCACGCGCTGTACGGCGCGTTCCCGTTCACGGGAGAGCGGCCGCAGGAGCTTCTCAGCTCGATAGAGACGGGGGTGCATGGGGTGGAGCACAGCGCCGGTGTGGCGGCGCGCCTTCGAAAGGCGCTATGTCGCGGCCTGTCGGTCGAGCCGTCGGAGCGTTTCGCCAGCATGGGCGAGCTCCTGGCGGCGCTCGAGCCCGGGCTGCGGCGCCGCGGGGGATGGATCGCCGGCGCTGTGCTCCTGGTCGTGGTGGCTGCAGGCGTGCTGTTGTGGCCGGCGCGCGCTGCGGATCCGTGCGCCAGCGCCGGGGCGGCCATGGACTCGCCGTGGTCCACCGAGCGCCAGGATGCGATCCACAGGGCGCTGTCGCAAAGCGGTTTGCCCTATGCCGAGACGACATGGCGCGGTGTGAAGCAGCGGCTCGACCGCTACACGAAGGACTGGCGCGCCGAGGCCACCAGCGCGTGCCGGGCCACGCACATCGAGCACGTGCAGTCCGAGCAGCAGCTCGATCGGCGCATGCTCTGTCTCCAGCGCGGTCGTGCCGGGGTCGAGGCGCTGTCCTCCGAGCTCTCGAACGGCGCACCCGAGGCGATCCAGAACGCGATCGATGCCGTCGACTCGCTGCCCGAGCTCCGCGTGTGCAGCCGGCCCGAGAACATGATGTTCGGCCTCGAGCCCCCTCCGCCGACGGTCGCGCACGACGTGGCGGAGATCCGGGAGCAGCTCACTCGAGCGAGCGTGGTGCAGCAGCTGGGGCGCACCGAGGAGGCGCTCGAGATCGCGCGCAAGGCGCGGATGAAGACCGAGCAGCTGAAGTACCGGCCGGTTCGCGCCGAGGCGCTGGTCCAGATCGCACGCGCGCTCGACGGTGCGCAGACCGCAGCTGCACGAAGCCAAGCGGAAGCTCTGTACTTCGAGGCGCTCGATATCGCCGAGGCGGAGCGTCACGATCAGCTGGCCGCCGTGATCTGGAGTCACCTGGTACGGCTCGCGCTGGTGATGGACTCCGACACGCGACAGGTGCACGCGTGGTGGCGGCGCAACGAGGCGGCGGTGCGGCGGATCGGCAACAGCGCTCGAGACGACGCCAGGCTGCATTACTTCCTCAGCGAGATCTACCTCTTCGATGGCAAGTACGCGGAAGCTGCGGATGCGGCCAGGCATGCGATCGCAGACATCTCGCGCGTCCCGGAGCAGCAGCTCGAGCTCAGCCGCTGCTACGACGCGCTCGCCATCGCGCTGGTGCCACAGGGCCAGCTCGATGAAGCGCTCGTGCTGCACCAGAGCGCGCTCAAGATCGCCAATGACGTTCTGGGGCCGTCTCACCCCGACACCATCAAGCTACAGATCAACTACGGTCTCGCGCTCTGGAAGCAGGGCAAGCTCGACCGGGCGCGCACCGAGCTCGAGGCGGCGCTGTCGAGCATGCCTCCTCGAGATCGCGACTCGTCGCTGGATGGTGGCCTGGTCCACAGTCACCTCTCGGAGGTGAGCTACTATCAAGACAAGCTCGATGACGCCGTTCAGCACGGCAACGCCGCGCAGCGGATCTACCAGCGCATCGGAGCGCCCGCGCAACGCCGCGCAGAGGCCTACATGAACGTTGCCAATGCGGAGCTGAAGCGCCAGAACTTCGCAGATGCGCTCGCGATGTACCAGCAGGCGCTGGCCCTTCGCGAGCATCTCGATCGGGATCCTTACCAGCTGGGCGTGAACGAGGGCGGCGTCGCGGAAGCGCTGGTCCGGCTCGCGCGCTACGACGACGCGATGAGCCACGTGCGCAAGGCCGAGGGGATCCTCGCACGCAGCTCGGCACGCGATCCGGCGACCCAGGCATGGATCCTGACCGTGCACGGCGAAGCGCTCGTGGGGCAGCATCAGCTGGCGGAGGCCGTCCCGATGCTCGAGCAGGCGCTGGCGCTGCTCGGCGGTGCTCCCGATCCGGGCAACCAGGTGTATGCGACGTGGGCACTGGCGCGTGCGCTGCATGGCCTCGGGAGAGAGCCCGCTCGCGTCCGCCAGCTCGCGGACAGCGCGCACGCGATGTTTGCCAAGCTCGGTGCAACCGGGGCGCGCGACCGCGATGCGGTCTCGCAGCTCATCGACCGGCTTTCGCCTGTGCGGACCTCTCCCACGCCGGCGACACGCGACGGGAAGACCAGGTAGCGATCATGACCAACAAGGAGCACAGCGTTGTGTACCAGCATGATGTAGGACTTGCTCCACCGCCGGTGGAGATCGCGAGTGACGTACAGGCGATCCGCGAGCGGCTTCAGCAAGCGCTCGTCCTCGAGCGCACGGGCCACACCGAAGAGTCGCTCGCGCTCGCCCGCGAGGCGCGGACGAGGACCGAACAGCTGTCCTGCCGTACGGTTCACGCCCAGGCGCTGTTCCAGATCGCGCGCGCGCTGGACGGCAGACACACCGCCGAGGCGCGCCGCGAAGCCGAGGCCCTGTACGTCGATGCGCTCGAGATCGCAGAGCACGAGCGCTGTGAACCACTGGTCGCGGCGATCTGCGTCCGGCTCGTGCAGCTCGCGCTGCAGGAGTCCGGAACCCAGCAAGCGCACGCCCGGTGGCACAAGGCGAACGCGGCGTGCCGGACCGCGAGCTGCGCGTACCAGGAAGCCAGGCTCCATCACCTGCGTGGCGAGATCCATTACCGCGACGGCGACTACGCCGAGGCGGCCAGCGAGCAGAGCCTCGCGATCGCCGCGATCTCGGACGACCGCGAGCTGCCGCCCGAGCGGCGGCGCTATCTCCAGCTCGAGCTGAGCCAGTACCGCGGCGCGCTCGCCACGGCGCTCGAAGCGCAGGGCCTGATCGATGAGGCCGTCGCGCTGCACGAGGATGCGTGGAATCTGTCCAGTGACGCGCTCGGGCCGTCGCACCCCGACGTCATCAAGCTGCAGATGAACCACGGGCTCGCGCTGAAGAAGCAGGGCAAGCTCGATCGCGCACGCGCCGTGCTCGAGGCAGCGCTCGCGAGCATGCCGCCCAGGTGCCGGAGCTCGTCGCTGGATGCCGGCGTGCTGTGCACCTACCTCTCGGAGGTGAGCTACTACGAAGGGAAGCTCGTGGAGGCAGCGGGGCACGCGCGCAAGGCCCTGCGGATCTACAAGCGCGTGGGGGCGCCCGACCGCCGCCGCGCCGAGGCGTACAGCACTCTCGGCAACGCCGAGCTCAAGCGCAAGAACTTCCGGAAAGCGCTCGCGCGTTACGAAGAAGCGCTGGCGCTGCGCCGGCCCCATCTCCGCGATGACCACTACCAGGTCGGCGTGAACGAGGGCAGCATCGCGGAGGCGCTGCTCGGGCTGTCGCGCTACGACGAGGCGATGGCTCACGTGGTCGAGGCCGAGCGCATCCTGGCCCGGGGCTCGATCTGCGACCGCGAATGTCAGGCATGGATCCTGTCGGTGAAGGGCGAGGTGCTCCTCGGACAGCACCGCCTCGCCGAGGCGGTGACGGTGCTCGAGCAGGCGCTGCCGCAGTTTGAAGGTGCTCCCGATCCGGGCAACCAGGCCTGGGCGACGTGGGCGCTGGCGCGCGCGCTGCACGGCCTCGGCCGGGATGTGGAGCGCGTCCGGCAGCTCGCCGAAGCCGCTCGCGCGCTGTTTGCCAGGCTCGGTCCCTCCGAGGCGCGCAACCGCAACGCCGTCGAACAGTTCCTCCAGCGGCTCACGCCTGTCGCCGCATGATCACAAGGAGAACAGCAGTGTTGACCAGCACAAACACGACATCACGCGAGACCTGGAAGCTGTGTCCTCCTCCCGGGTCCACCGGTCCGAGCGGGGGCGGCACCGGTCAGCGGAAATCGCCGGCCGGTCCGGTCGACCCGAAGCAGACGCCCGGTACGAGCGGGCCGATGAAATCGTAGCGACTGGCTACGCCGTCCTGCGATAGTCGTCGAGGTGAGCCCGGCAGTCCCTGGCCCAGTCCTCGAGGCACGCCACGGTCGTGGTCGGGTCCTCCGTCGACTCGGTCAGGCGATGCATCACCGCGCCGAGCTTCTCCCGGGCGCGCTGCAGCCGCCCGCGCGCGGTGCCGGCGGGGATGCCGAGCGCCTCGGCGATCTCGTCGGTGCTGAGGTTGTCCCAGTAGTGCAGCTCGAGCATGACCTGGTCGTCGACCGGGATGCCGCGCAGCGCCTCGAGCAGCAGGCGGTGCTCGCGGCGCTGCACCACGAGCGTGGCCGGGCCGGGCTCGAGATCGCGGATCGAGGTCTCGCCGTCATCGAACAACCGGTCGCCGCGGTAGCGCTGGCGCAGGTGCGCCTTCAGGACGTTGTACGCGATCCCGAAGATGTACAGACGAAACTGCTTGGTGATCTTCTCGCGATTCTTCACGCACCGGGTGAAGGTCTCCTGCACGAGGTCCGGCACCGCATCGCCGACCTTGTTCAGGAAGAAGCGCTCGACCATGTGGTAGTAGCGCTCGAACAGCGCCTCGCCGCTCGCCTGGTCGTTCGCGCGCCAGCGCTCGAGCAGTTCGGCGTCCGTCGGCTCCATGACCAGACTGTAGCGTGATCGGCGCGACGCGCGACGGACGCGGCGTGGCGCCTCGGGGTCACTTCGTGAAGCCGACGACGGGGCGCGGCGGGCCGCCGTCGAGCAGGTCCTCGGGGCTGCACTTGTCGACGTGCCCGATCAGCTTCTTGTACAGGCCGTAGCCGACCAGCTGGCGCAGCCGCGGCGAGAACGTGCGCGCGATATCGGGCGGGATGCCGAGCTGCTGGTTCTCCTGCTGGCGCAGCCAGCCCGCGCAATAGTTCATCGCCACGCCGAGCCGGTACTGGTCGGTGCGGTTGGCGCCGCCGCCGTGCCAGATCGAGCCGTCGAACACCAGGACGCTGCCGGCCGCCATCTCGGCCGCGTCGGTCCGGGCCGGCTCGCCGAACGGCTGCGGCGAGCGGTCGGCATGGTGCGAGCCCGGCACCAGCCGCGTCGCGCCGTTGGCCTCGGTGAAGTCGGTCAGCGCCCACATCGTGTTGCAGATGATCGAGACGTGCGGCTTGGGCAACGGGATCAGCTGATCGTCGGCGTGCAGCGGCTGCGCCGCCTCGCCGGGGCCGATATCGATCGACGACAGCGACGACACCAGGCAGCCCTTGTCGAGCACGCCCTCGATGATCGGCAGGATCCGCTCGTGCACCGGGATCTGCTGGTAGATCGCGCCGTGCGCGAGCAGGTTGTAGATCCGCAGCGTGCGCACGCCCTCGAACAGGTTGGGCGCCGGAGCGACCGCGCGCTCGCGCTCGAGGCGGCGGAGGTCGTCGCGCAGCGCCGCGACGGTTCGATCGTCGATCACGCGCTCGACGATGGTGTAGCCGTCGCGCTGCATCCGCTCCAGGTGGCCCGACAGCTCGGCGCTCGGATCGTGAGACATGCGGCATCCTATCCTGAGACGATCGGTCCAACCACGACAACGCCTGCCCGCGGCCGCGCCACAGGCGCCGAGCCCGACAGCCGATGGCTTCGCGGCGCGCCCGAGCGCTACCGGGCGATGCGGTCGTGCTGGCCGGTCGGATGGGTCCGGCGTGCCAGGTCGGCGAGCTCGGATTCGGCCAGCTGGGCGGTCTCCATCAACGAACGGTCCGCCTTGAGCTCGCGCTTGTTCGTTCCGGTGAGCACGAAGAAGCTGCCGGTTCGCTGCGTTGCCAGCCGAGGCCCGACATCGGGGTAATTTCCGATCAGATTGCGCATCTTCTCGGTGGCGCGGTCCTGGGTGATCTTGCCCAGTAGCCATGTGTGGATGTTGTCTCGCGCTTTGTAGTCGAAGTCTCCCGGGTTCTGGGTGGCGAGCAAGACACCGATACCGGTCGAGCGCGAGCGGCGCAGCAGGTCGAACATCGGATCCTTGGTCGGCGGCGAGCTCGTGGCGGGGACATACATGTCCGCCTCGTCGAAGAATGCCACTGCTTGCAGCGTTGCCGACGGTCGCTTGCGGCCCAGCCGGCTGAGCTCCACGAGCAGGCGCGAGATCCAGAACTGCAGCAGCGGTACTTCGGTGAGCGCCGAGGTGCTGATGATGGAGAGTCTGGTGCGAGCGGTCCCGGGCCGCGGCAGCAGGGCAGCCAGATCGAGCGGCTCACCGTCGCCCGACAGCAGCGAGCCGCGCTGGATCCGCAGCGTCTGGAGGTCCTCCGACAGGCTGGCAAAGTGGCGCTGCAGCGAGCCCACGTCGTTCAGTAGCTCGGGATCGGGACGATTGATCGTTTCCCGCAGCAGATCGAGCGTGATGTCTCGCTCGTTGCCATGAAGCATGATCGCGCACTGCAGGATGGATGCCTTGGCCTTGTGCGCGGCACTCTTGCCATATCCCATCATCGCAGCGAGGCCATCGGCGGCATAGCGAGCAAGCTGCTCGCGCTCCTGGGACTTCACATCGGCCAGGGCAGGGACCAGCGGCAGTCGCAATGGCCTGCCATGCGAGTTGCCGGGCGTGAACAGCGCGATATCGATTCGCTCGCGCAGCGCGAGCTTGCGTTCGCGATCGGGCTGCGCCGCCGAGGTATCGTTCCACCAGGCTTCGCTGGCGTAGCGGGCAAGATCGCCCTTGCGGTCGACCAGCACGACCGAGACCTCGCGCTCGAGAAGCTGCTCGACCACAGACAGCGCGGCCGTGGTCTTGCCGCTGCCGGTGCTGCCGAGGAACGCCATGTGCGTCTTGATGTCCTCGAGCTCCAGCAGGATCGGATCGGCGCGCAGGCTGTCGACCACGCCGAGGCGCACGGTCGTCGCGGGTACCTCGATCGGGCCGCTATCGTGACGCCCGCGGGGCGGCGGCTCGGGCTCCGTGGACAGCTCGGGCTCAGGTGGTGGGGACGCCGGCGGAGGCCCTGCCGAGTCGGCTACATGCGGGGCGACATGTTCGCGATCGAGCTCGAGGATCTGGCGCACGAACGCGAGCTCGCCGAGCGGTCGCCTGGTGCGCCGCCATGCCGCGAGCCCTGCAGGGTTCGTGGTCGACATCGCACGCACGGCAGCTGCGACGCGCAGCTGCGCCTCGGCGAGCGGGACCGCGACACCTCCGGCCGCGATGTGCGCGCCCACGTACTGCGCCATCTTAGCTGTGCTCCGAAGCTCCCACGCTGGGGTGGATTGTTGCAGACCGCAACGACGCGGCGCGGAACGGTCTTGCCTTCGAGGGTCAGGTGCGGAAGGACGGTCAGCGCCCCGGTACGGACCTCGAGATCGAGCTCACGCTCGAGCGCGGCACCCCGGATTGCATCTGCCACCAGCGAGAGGATCTGCTCATCGTCCGATGGCGTGATGGTCGCTGCGAGCGTCTCGCCCCACAGCCGATCGAAGTCGGACACTGGTTGCGCCGGCGGCGCGGGTGGTTGCGGCTCGCTGGCGATTCCGGGCGCCGCGATCGCAGCCACGCTGCGGGATACGATGCACGCGCTATGAAGCTCGCGGAACCGGTTGAGGCAGTCGCGCGTGCGGTATCCGGCGACCGCCGCGATCTGCCGAGGGGTGAACGGATATAGCGGATCGTCGTCTCGCCAGGCGACGTCGAAGAAGCTGTACAGGTACTCGAGGCGGCGGACGAGCATCTGCTCGATCTCGTCGGCTTGACGCCGGCTGGTGAGCCGGATCTCGTTGCGCTCGAGGCGATCGAGCAGTGGCCGCGACAGCTTCGGTCGCACGGCGTCATACACATCCTGCAGGCAGGCGATGACGATCACCGCCGACGGGATCGCATCGGCGATCGCCCGCAGGCTGTCGAGTGCGCGCTGCAGCCGCGCGACGTCATGGCCGTCGGACACCGTATCCTCGACTTGGTCGACCACCAGCACGAGCGCGGCGAGTTGCAGCTCGTGCATGATGGTGGCGAGGTCCTTGATGGTGCGCAGCGGATCCTCGGGTCGGTCGCGCGCGGCCAGCCCGCCCAGCACCTGGCGGTCGTAGTGATGGAGCGCCTCGCCGCGCAGGAAGCGCACGATGCGGCGTTGCAGCGCGGGATCGCGGCGCTGCAAGAGGAGCAGCGCCTGGACCACGTCATTCTCGAGCCGCGCGAGCCCATCGCTGCGCGCGACGCGGTCGACCAGCCGGCCGACGAGCTGCTCGAGCTGCGCGTCGGTCAGATCGGCCGTTCGCAGCTGCTCGAGGTCATCGGGCGACACTGCGTCGCGACCCTCGACCAGACCATCGGACAGGTACATGAGGCACGACTCGGAGAGCGACGGCGCATCGTAGGGCTGCTCGAGCGAGTCGACCAGGCTGCGCAGCACGTAGCGCGTGTAGTCATCGACCTCGGAGGTCAGTTGGAGGTACCCGACATAGCCGAGCCGGCGACCGTGGACCTGCGCCCGCAGTGCGCGCAACAGGTGCGTCTTGCCAGCGCCGGATTCGCCGAGCACGAGCAAGGTGTGGCCGTGTCCTCGCTGTGCTTGCTCGGGTGTCGTCGCGCGCTCGACCTGCTGATGGAATGCGACGCGTGCGTCACCGTGGATCGTCTCGACATCGAACGGGTCGCGCTCGTGGAAATGCGATCCATGCGCGATCGACGAGAACACCTCGGGCCCGTCGCTGCGACAGAACGCGACGGCGCGCGGATCCACGCCGACCTTGGCGATCGGTTGTTCGAACAGGTCGCGCAGCCGGCGGCGAGCCGCGCGCTCGACTTCCGACGCACGGCCGGCGAACACCGCCTCCATCACGCGGACCAGCATCCGTTCGTGCTCCTGTAGCGGCGCTGGATTGCGAGTCGAACGCTCGACGAGTCGGGTCAACGCCAGCCCGCGCCATTGCGCCGACCGCTTCAGACCAAACGCCCCAGGATCGTCCCGATGCACGGCGAGGAACCGCGCCACCTCGTCTGGACCGGACGCTTCGTCGCCGAACGACTCGTAGGCGGGCAACGCGAAGAAATACTTCGACGCTGCGACCTGGACGAGCGGTGTGACGCGCTCGATCTCGTCGGATTCGACCTCGCCGTCCGCATGAATCGCCAGATGAGCGACGTGCAGGCAGTCGCATAGCAGCGCCAGCTGGAGCAGGACGGGGAGGCTCAGCTTGTCGGAGCCGTCGAGTCCCTCGCGCAGCAGCGCAGCGGCGCTCGAGCGGGCCGGCTCGCGCAGGCTGCGGTCCAGGGCCTGCGTGAGGTGAGTGAGCCACAACGTGAGCTCGCTGGCGTCAAGCGACGTGAGTTGCTGCGTCATGGCAGTGACTCCTGGATCCGTGCGGGGCCGATGCAGGCCGCCAGGCGTCGCGGATTGCTGCTGACATCCCCGATCCTACCCAAGCTGTCACGATACACTTTGCGGTCCCGAAAATGCCAGCCTCCGGAGGACCGGCTCACGCTGTGGCCGGGCGGCTCCACCACCGACGGTATCGGTGGCCCGGCAGCACGCGGCGAATTCCGTCGCCGAGGTGGACACGCTCCCGGAAGGCGCAGTACCATGGCTCGATATGGTGGTGAAGGTGGGGTAAGACAGCCTCGATGGGTCGGCCTCGAAGAGGCTCGGAATAGCAGGCTTGTGGGCACAGCGTGAACCGCTGGCGGTGCCGCAGGGAGGGTGACGATGGGACGGAAGGCAGATATCAAGCAGCCGCAGTTTCTGGCGTGGGATCAGTTC
Organism: Deltaproteobacteria bacterium; assembly: GCA_005887925.1. Lineage (GTDB taxonomy): Bacteria > Myxococcota_A > Polyangia > Haliangiales > Haliangiaceae > JABFXX01. Next base: position 29,908 of record VBLP01000250.1, read on the forward strand.
GACGGCAAGGAGCCGAAGGAAGCATTGCCGGCGATCTACAACCACGCCGCGGAGTTCTCGGCGAGGTGCCGGGCGTGGTACTGGCACAGCATCCAGCACAAGCGTACGGTGTCGACGGGGGCCCGTTTCACCGCATTCGCGCTGGCGGCGTTCGGCGTGGTGGCGCCGCTGACGGCGGCGATGTGGTCGCTCGATGGCCAGCGCCTGCTGTGGAGTCAGCTGGCGGTCGCCGCGTTTGCGCTCGCCGGGCTGGTGCAGCTCGCCGATCGCGTGTTCGGCTGGTCGAGCGGCTGGCTGCGCTACATCTCGACGGTGATGGCGATGGAGAACCTGACCCGGCAGTTCGAGCTGGACTGGGCGGGGTACTTCATTGCTCTTGGCAGAGCGGTCCGGCCGGCCGAGGTGCGAGCGGTGTTCGACATCGCGGAGCGCTTCGAGATCCAGGTCGCCGAGCTGGAGAAGCGGGTCACCGAGTTCAATACGGGCCTCGCCGCGCTCAATGACATCATGAAGACGGCGCGTGAGTCGACTCAGAAGACGGAGGCCGAAGCGCGAGATGCGCTGCATGCGCTGAGCAAGACGAGATCGCCGGGGGCGATCGAGCTGACCGCGACCACGACCTCGCAGCTGCTGCCGACCATGGCGGTCGCACTCGACGATGGTCAGGCCGAGGTCTGCAACGGGCTGACCTGGGCGAAGCTCAAGGTGGATCCGGGGCCGCATCGCATGGTGATCCAGGCGTCTCACGACAACACGCTGCTGTCGGAGATCGTGAAGATCGTAGAGGTGCCGCCGGGATCGACGATGCGGCTCACCGTGGCGATGTGATGGGCCGCGGACGCCGGCCGGTCAGCCGAGGTTTCTGCGGAACATGGCGAACAGGCGCGCCCAGTGGCGCTCGGCGCTGGGCTTGTGATAGACGCCCGCGCGCTGCGGGAACGCGAAGCCGTGCTCGGCGCCGGGGTACCGCTCGAGCCGGTAGTTGACTCGGCGCACGCGAAGTACATCTCGCCGCGGATCTGCTTGGCGGTCAGGTGCGGCGAATCGGGGCGATCGGTGACGAGGCCCGCGCCGTAGATCGAGGCGGCGCACTTGATGCGATCGGGGAACTGCGCGGCGGCGGCGAACACGAATGGACCGCCCATGCAGTAGCCGACGGCGCCGAGCGACAGTGCCAGGGCGAGGGGCTGGCCATCGACGAACTCGAGCATCGCGGCGGTGTCGCGCATGATCAGCGCGATCGACAGGGTGCGCAGCATCTCGAACATGCGCTTCATGCCCTCCTCGTCGCGCACCATCGTGAACTCGCGGGTCGTGCGGTAATACAGGTTGGGCAGGACGACGTAGTAGCCCACGCTGGCGATCCGGCGCGCCATGTCGTGGAGCTCCTCGCGCTTGCCGGGCGCGTCCATGTAGAACAGGACGACCGGGAACGGTCCACCCTCGTCGGGGTGGACGACGAAGCTGTTCATGGCGCCGTCGGGAGTCCGGATATCGAGGTGCTGCTCGAGCATGGCTTGTTGTCGCACGGACCCGGCTGGAGCGGCGAGCTCTGGACGTATTCCGGCGGTCCGTCGTGCGGCGGTGCGAGCGGTCGATGGTAAGGTCGGACAATGACCCACGAGGCACGCGCAGCGTTCAGCGACATGGCGGCCAGCACCCAGGACGACTGGCGGATGATCGGCGCCGAGTTCGTCCGGTTCACCGGCTGACCCATTCGCTGCAGACGGCGACGCGCGCCCACGCCGACGGCCGCGACGAGGAGTACGTGGTGTGCGCACTGCTTCACGACATCGGCGACACGCTGGGCACCTTCAACCATCCCGACATCGCCGCCGCGATCCTCCGGCCGTTCGTGTCCGAGGAGAACCACTGGATGGTCGAGAACCACGGCATCTTCCAGGGCTACTACTTCTTCCACCACGTCGGCATGGACCGCAACATGCGCGAGGCGTTTCGCGGCCATCCCTGCTTCGCGCGGACCGAAGAGTTCTGCGCGAAGTACGACGCACCGGCGTTCGACGCGCACGGCCAGACCAGACCGCTGGCGTTCTTCGATCCGATGGTGCGCCGGGTGCTCGCGCAGCCCCGGCGCTCGATCTACACCGCGGTCAACGGCTCGGAGCCGGCCAACAAGGCCGCGGCGGCGCGCTGATTCGCTTGACCGATCCGCGCGGTCGCGCCACGCTCGCTAGATGGGGTCCTCGCCGCTGGCTGCTGCATTGCGCGACACCGATTTTGACGAGGTCGAGCTGGTCGGGTTCGATCCGCGGGGACAGCGAAGCTTCTACACCGGCGGTAGCTACGGAGTCGGATGGTCGCGGCTGCTCGAGACCGACGAGCGAGCGCGCCTGCGCGATCTGATCGGTGCGTTGCCGAGCGGCGTGTCCGCACGCTGCCACATGCCGCCCTTTGGCTTGCTGTTCGGCACGCCGCCGCGCGAGGTCCACGTCAGCCTCTGCTTCCGGTGCAACAATGCCTACGTGGATCGCGAGCTGGTGGCGTTCGACGCTGGATCTCCCGAGGCGCAGGAGCTGCTCGCGTTCCTGCGATCCCGCATCCCCGGCGGCTGGTCGAGCGAGGAGTGATCGACCCACGGGTCGGCATCGCAGGACCAAGTTGAAGGTGGGCGTCCCGTAAGATATTCTTACGTCATGCTGACGGCCAAGGCTTCGACCAAAG
>VBLP01000250.1:32606-35510 GCA_005887925.1 Deltaproteobacteria bacterium
ATATTCTTACGTCATGCTGACGGCCAAGGCTTCGACCAAAGGTCAGATCGTGCTGCCTCGACAGCTTCGGGAGAAGTATCAGGTTCGTACCGGGGATACCTTCGAGTTCATCGAGGGTGACGAACCCAACGTCATCATCATGCGCAAGCTCACGCGGCATCCGAACGAGGGGCTGGTCGACGCGCTCCTCGCCAGCCCTCATCGCTTCGAGGTCCCCGCGCCGAAACGTGAGATCCCGAAGCGCATCAAGTTGTGAGCGGTTACCTGGTCGATACAAACGTTTTCTCGGAGACGCAGAAACCGGCGCCCAACGCAGCCGTCGTTGCATGGCTGCGCGACCACGAGGCGGAGCTCTATACCAGCGCAGTGGTCATCGGAGAGATCGCCTGGGGGATCGACCGTCTTGCGAACGGCAAGAAGCGCCGCGAGCTCGTGCAATGGCTGCATACCAAGGTCATCCCCAGGATGGAGGGACGCATCTTGCGCTTCGACACTCGTGTGGCGCTCAGCTGGGGCGAGCTGCAAGCGCGGCTCGAAGCAAGCGGGCGGCTGCTGCCGTGGAGAGACAGCGTGATCGCTGCGACCGCGCTGCGGCATGGTCTTGCGGTAGCCACGCGCAACGAGCGCGATTACAAGTACGCCCGCCTTGACCTGGTGAATCCGTTCACGCAGTGACCGTTCGCAGAGCAGACGGCGCTTCCGGGCCTACAGCGCGGCGAGGAAGTCGCGGACGGGGGGCGTGATCAGCGGGTAGTCGACGAGGAACGCGTCGTGGCCGTTGCGGGTCGAGAGGTCGAGGTGGGTCGCGTCGATGCGGGCCTCGCGCATCGCGGCGTGGATCCGGCGCATCTCGGCGCTGGGGAACAGCCAGTCGCTGTCGAACGAGACCAGCAGCGCCGGGGCGCGGAAGGCCCGGAACGCGGCGGTGAGCGAGCCGAACTTCTCCTCGAGATCCATCTCGTCCATCGCGGCCTGCACGCGGAGGTAGGAGTTGGCGTCGTAGGCGGCGGCGAACTTCGAGCCCTGGTACTCGAGGTAGGAGTCGACCTCGAACTGGCGGGTGCCGCCGCGCCGCCGGCGGCCGAACTTGCGCTCGAGGGCCGCCTCGGACAGGTAGGTCATGTGGCCGACCATGCGGGCGAGCTGCAGGCCGCGCAGCGACTGGTCGGTGCCGTAGTAGTCGCCGTCGTGGAAGGCGGGGTCGCTCTGGATCAGCTTGCGGCCGATCAGGTGCCACGCGACGCTGGCGACGGGGACGGCGGCGGCGGCGGCCATCGCGACGAGGCCTCCGACGCGATCGGGGTGCAGCGTGGCCCACATCAGGGCCTGCATGCCGCCGAGCGAGCCGCCGATCACGGCCTTCCAGCGCGCGATGCCGAGGTGATCGGCGACCAGGCGCTGCGACTCGACCATGTCCTCGACGGTGATCCACGGGTAGCGCGAGCCGTAGGGCGCGCCGATCACGGGATCGATCGTCGCGGGCGCCGTGGTGCCCCACGGCGAGCCGGGGAAGTTGACGCACACGACGAAGTGCCGGGCGAGATCGATGCCCTTGTCGTAGCCGATCAGGCCGTCCCACCAGCCGGTGGACAGGTCGGTCGGCGCGTACTTGCCGGCGGCGTGCGCGCCGGGCGACAGCGCGTGGCAGACCAGGATCGCGTTGCTCCGGTCCGCGGCGAGCTCGCCGTAGGTCTCGTAGACGATCGAGAACGGCGTGATCCGCTCGCCGTGATGGAACCCGAAGCCGCGCTCGAGCTCGAGCCGCCGGGGCGCCTCGCACAGGAACGTCGTCCCGAGATCGGGGGTCGTCGCGGACGCTCGGCGGAAGGGGACTGCGATCATGGCCTGTGTCCGTTATAACGGATACAGGCCGGGCCGTCCAGTCTAACGGAGGCCGGGATCGGGAGGGCCGCCGGCCCGACGAGGATCAGTCGTCGTGACCGTCGTGACCGCCGTCGTCACCGTGACCGTTGCCGTGCCGGGTGACGGTGTCGCTCGGCAGCGGCGGCGCGCTCGCGGGCGGCGTGCGGTGATGCGTCGCCTGCTCGAACGCGAACGCCAGGGCGATGAGGCGGGGCTCGCTGAACGCGCGGCCTGTGAACGCGATGCCGAACGGCGGCGGGTTGACGACGGGCGCGATCGGCGGCGTGAAACCGGCGGGGACCGCCACGCTCGGATAGCCGGCCTTGGCGGGCGCCGCGGCGCCGCGGTTCTGCGGGAACAGGATCGCGTCGAAGTCGTCGTCGGTGCCGGGGATGCCGTCGGGGCCGGCGAGCAAGGCGTCGATCCCGCCCTGGGTGAGCTGGAGGTCCTTGGTGCGGTCGGCGATCAGGCGCTGGGTGTCGGCGCTGCCGGGACTGGTGTCGAGCGCGGCGGCGCCCAGGAACAGGGCCTGGCCGTACTTGAGCGCGACGGAGGCATGCGCGTTGTTGAACGCGATGATGTCGTCGATCGTGTGGACCGGCGCGTCGGGGCGGCGAGTCAGGTAGTTGTTGAGGTCGAACTTCTGGCCGTACAGCAGCACGGTCGAGCAGTTGGTCGGCGCCGGCACCGAGGTGCAGATGCCGAACGCCGAGATGTCGGCCTGGTTGGGGATCTCGTGCGGATCATCGACGAACGCGCCCTCGGCGCGCATCGCGGCGATCGCGTCGTTCATGATCTGCGTCTGCGCGGGGGTGAAACCGATCCAGTACGGGGTGTGCGGCACGGCGATGCGCGCGCCGCGCAGCGCGTGCTTGTCGAGGAACCGGGTGTAGTCGCGGAAGCAGTTGCCCGGGACCAGGCAGGGCAGGGTCGCCGGGTCGTCGCGATCGAAGCCGGCGATCACGCCGAGCAGGATCGCGGCGTCGGTGACGGTGCGCGCGATCGGGCCGGCGGTGTCCTGGTCCGCAGTGATCGGCACGA
>VBLP01000250.1:35545-57342 GCA_005887925.1 Deltaproteobacteria bacterium
GCGATCGCGGTCAGGTTGGCGGCGACCGCGATGCCGGGGCCCGAGCTCGAGCCGCCGGGGGTCAGCACGGGGCGGCCATCGCCGCCGGGCAGCGGGCGCGGGTCGTAGGGGTTGAGGCCGTAGCCGCCGAGCGAGCTGTAGCCCGACGGCATGCCGATCGCGATGAAGTTGGCGAACTCGGTCAGGGTCGCCTTGCCGATGATGACCGCGCCGGCCTCGCGCAGCCGGTTGGTGATGAACGAGTCGCGCGGCGGGATCGATCCGGCGAGCGCGACCGAGCCGGCGGTGGTCGGCTGGTCATCGGTGTCGATGTTGTCCTTGAGCAGGATCGGGATGCCGAACATCGGGCCGCGGTCGCCGCCGTGGCGGCGCTCGTGGTCGACCGCCCGCGCATCGTCGAGCGCATGCTCGTTGAGGTGCAGGATCGCGTTGAGCGTCGGGCCGGTCTTGTCGTACGCCGCGATCCGCGCCTGGTACATCTGGACGAGCTGCTCCGTCGTGACGAGGTGCGATCGCAGCGCCTGGGAGAGCTGCGGGAGCGTCGCCTCCACGAGCTGGAGCTGGTCGTTGCGGCCGTGATCACCGCCGTCTTGATCGTCGGCAGGTGCGTGTCGCGCAAAGATGGCAATGGCTACTACGGCCACCATAGCAAAACTGGCTCGTCTCATCGTTCCCTCCTTGTGTGAGCGAAAGACGCCGATGGGGGACGGTGCAGCATAGGCGGAGAAAAAACGTTTTGGGAAGTGCGCCGGCGTTATGTGTGAGTGCGAACGCAGTATTCCGAATCTGTCGCGGATCCCGGCAAGGGTCGTCATGAATCCGTCTCGTGTGGCGGCTCACCAACGACGGAATTCCACTGTGAGCGCGCGCGTCACGATCGGGCAGATCATGTACGGGAGTGCCGTCCGGCCGGTCGGGGCTCGGGTGAGACCGACCTGCTGCCGCGGTGCGGTGCATGACGCGCGGCCACCGCACGCGCGTGTTAGATCGAGCGCATGCCGCACACCATCCGCGCCTACGAGCTGCAACCCCGCGACGGCTTCGACGCCCTCACGCTCGTCGAGCGCCCGGCACCGCCGCTCGGCCCCGGCGACGTCCGCGTCCGCGTGCGTGCCGTCTCACTCAACTTCCGCGACCTCAACATGGTCAAGGGCGCCAAGAAGCGCAAGGCGCCGATCGTGCCGGCGTCCGATGGCGCGGGCGAGGTGATCGAGATCGGCGCCGCGGTGACTCGCCACGCGGTCGGCGATCGCGTCGCGGCGGCGTTCTTCCCGACCTGGCTGTCGGGTGAGCTGTCGGACTATCACCATGCGCGCGCGCTGGGCGGCGGCCAGGACGGCATGCTCGCCGAGGAGGTCGTGCTCCCGGAGTCGGCGTGGGTCCGGCTGCCGTCGCGCCTGTCGTTCGAGGCCGCGGCGAGCTTGCCGTGCGCGGGCGTCACCGCGTACCACGCGCTGTTCGAGGCCGCGCAGCTGCGCGCCGGCGATACCGTGCTGGTCCAGGGCACCGGCGGCGTATCGATCTTCGGGCTCCAGCTCGCGCGGGCGGCCGGGGCGCGGGTGATCGTCACCTCGTCGAGCGCGGCCAAGCGCGACCGCGCGGTGGCGATGGGCGCCGACCACGTCATCGACTACAAGGCGGAGCCGGCGTGGGGCGAGGCGGCGCGCGCGTGGACCGGCGGCCGCGGCGTCGACGTCGTGGTCGAGGTCGGCGGGCCCGGCACGTTCGACCAGTCGGTGGCGGCGCTGCGTTACGGCGGCACGATGAGCCTGCTCGGTGTGCTCACCGGGCTGCGCGGCGAGGTCAACACCTACGGCGTGTTCCACAAGTCGCTGCGCGTCTGCGGGATCTATGTCGGCTCGGTCGCGATGTTCGAGGGCCTGATCCGCGCGCTCGAGGCCCGGCAGATCGAGCCGGTGATCGACAAGAGCTTCGGCTTCGGCGAGGCCAGGGACGCCTACGCGTACCTCGCGAGCGGCGCGCACTTCGGCAAGGTCGTGATCCGGGTCGGCTGAGCCAAGGTCACAGCGGCGGGAGCACGACGTCGAGGACCGCGGCGCGGCGCTCGCGGCGGACGGCGTCGAGCGCGGCGTCGAGGGCCGCGTCGAGCTCGCCGGCGTGGCGCACCGTGCGGGCGAACGCGCCGCCGGCGGCCGCGGCGATCCCGGCGTGATCGGGCGCGGGCGCGAAGCGGACGCCGATGTCCTCGGCGCGGCTGCCGTGGCCGGTCGGGTGCAACGCGAGCATCGACAGCCGGGGCGACTTCCAGCCGCCGTTGTTGTAAATGACTTGCAGAAACGGCGTGGCGTAGCGGCGCGCCATCCAGTGCACGACCGACGGGATCGAGAACAGGTACGAGCCGTCGCCGGTCAAGGCGATCACGGTGTGATCGGGGCGGGCGAGCTTGACGCCGATCGCGGCGCCGCCGTGCCAGCCGAGCGAGCTGGCGCCGCTGGTGAGCAGGCTCCCGGGACGGGTGAGCAGCAGGTGATCGCCGATCGTCTGGTAGCTCGAGATGCCCTCGCTGAGCACGATGGTCGTGTCGTCGAGCCGGCGGCGCACGCAGGCGGTCAGGTACTCGGGGGTGATCGCGTCGCCGTCGGGGCGCTCGCGCGCGAGCAGGGCGCGGCGGCGCTGATCGTGCAGCGCGGCGTAGTGGGCGGTGCGCTCGGCGACGGCGGCCTCGTCGATCGGCGTGCGGTCGAGCTGCTGCGCGAGCTGGCCGAGCGCGGTCGCGGCGTCGGCGCACCAGGTCCGCCGCGCCGGGATGTGCCACAGCGGCATGTACGGCTTCAGCGGATCGACGTCGATGTGATAGATCGCGGCGTCGCCGGGCGGCGGGTTGACCAGCGGGATCCACGGGATGTCGCTGTCGATCACGAGGATGACGTCGGCCGCGGCGAGCACGGGGTTGGGCCGCTGCTCGTTCCACTGGCTGCCCTGGTGCAGCGGATCATCGGTGGCGAAGTTGACGTAGCCGGGCACCGACTCGAGCACGCCGATGCCGAGCCGGCGGCACACCCGGGCGAGCGCGGCCGGCGCCTCGCGGTTGTGTCCGAGGTACGACGTGACGACGAGCGGGCGCCGTGCGGCGGCGAGCGCGCCGGCGAGCGCGCGGACATCGTCGTCGGGCAGCGCCTGGGGCGCGAGCGGGGAGACAGGTACACCGGACCGCGCGGATCGGAGTGCGCGAGCTGCAGCGCGCGGTGCACGAGCTGGCCGATGTTGCGGCCGGTGCGCACCTCGTTGTCGTACTTGACGTAGCCGCGGACGATGCCGCGCTGATCGCGGACGTCCTGCAGCCAGTGGATGAACTCGTTGCGGCTGCCGGCGAGCTCGCCGCCCTGGGTCGACGGCGATGCGCCGGCGAAGATCAGGACCGGGATCCGCGCGCGCGCGGCGTTGTGGACCGCGCCGCCGAGCGACTGCGTGCCGCACTCGACGTGGACCAGCACCGCCCGGCCGCGCCCGGTGATCTGCGCGACGCCCTGGGCCGCGCTGAGCGCGACGAACTCGGCGGGGCAGGTGATGAGCTCGGGGATGGCGCGGCCGGTCGCGGCCGCCGCGGCGAGCGCCTCGAGCATCGCCGGGTGATCGCTGCCGAAGTTGGCGAACAGGTACGAGACTCCCGCGCTGGTCAGCGCGTCGAGAAATGCAGCGCTCGCGGTGGGCATGGCGCCGGGAACCAGAGCATATCTGCCGCTGTCGCACCATCGCGACACGTGCGACGCGAGCCGCGCGCGGCCATAGCGTTTTCCATGGGAGGAACACAGTTGACCGACGCGCCGGGCGAAACTTGGTTGACACGCTCGCGGGCGCGGCGGTACTGACTGGTTCGTTATACGAACGTTTGTGCGGGTATCGCACAGACAGAGGGAGGCCGCTATGCCCGCAGTGTCCTGGTGCCGCGCCGCCCGAAACAGCGCGACCGTCGTCTCCGTCGTCTCGGTCCTCTGGCTGCTCGCGCCGTCGGCGCACGCGCAGGAGGCAACCCCGCCACCGCCGGCTCCGGCCGCGGCCGCCGCGCCACCGGCGGGACCGCTGTTCTCCGGCACCCACTTCGGCATCGGCTCCTCGTTCGGAGGGGACTCGCCGGTGGCGTTCCTGGCCGGCAACACCGAGGCGGTGCTGTGGGGCGCCGGGATCATCTTCGCCTACGACGGCAACGCGATGCCTCCCGTCGACAAGACCCACGCGAACCTGGTGCTATCGCTGGGCTACATGGTCCACAATCAGTTCCCGTTCGCGATGGGCCCCGAGATCGACTACGTCCCGCAGATCGCTCCGAGCGCGTTCAACTCGAACAGCGTGCGCGCCGGCTGGGCGCTGTGGTACGCACCGTGGAACATCCCCGCGGTCATCGGCACCGCCGCGTTCGTCAACTTCGACTTCGTCAGCGGGAAGAGCGCGGTGGTCACGAGCATCACGCCCGCGGTCCGCATCGTGTTCGGATTCCACTAACCTGCAGGAGTCGCCATGGGTCGCAAGGGCAACGGCATCGACGGCATTGATCGACGGACGCTGCTCGGCTGGTCGGTGGGCGGTGCCGTCGGGCTCGCGCTGCCGGGCTGCAAGAAGTCCGCGGACACCGGCGGCGGTGGGGGCGGGGACACCCGCGAGGTCGTGATCGGCTACGTCAGTCCGCAGACCGGACCGCTCGCCGCGTTCGCCGCGGCCGACGAGTTCATCGTCGATCGCGTGGTCAAGGCGCTCGATGCCAAGGCGATCATGGTCGACGGCAAGAAGGCCCGGTTCACGGTCAAGCGGGTCGACAGCCAGTCCAACCCGACCAAGGCCGGTGAGGTCGCGGGTGGACTGATCACGGGCGACAAGGTCGACCTCATGGTCGTCGGCCACACGCCCGAGACCACCAACCCGGTGGCCGCGGTCTGCGAGAAGAACCACACGCCGTGCATCTCGAGCCTGGCGCCGATCAGCCCGTGGCTGGCGGGCGGGCCGTACGAGTGGACGTTCCACTTCTTCTGGGACCTCGCCGACATCATCAAGGTGTTCACCGGCATGTGGGACGCGCTGCCGACCAACAAGGTCGTCGGCGCGCTGTGGCCCAACGACGACGACGGCACGGCGTGGCGGCCGGAGTTCACCAAGGTGCTCACCGAGAAGGGCTACAAGGTCATCGATCCGGGGCCGTATCCCAACCTGACGACCGACTTCACGGTGTTCATCCAGAAGTGGAAGGAAGCCGGCGCCGAGATCCTGACCGGCGTGCCGATCCCGCCCGACTGGGCGGCGTGCTGGCGGCAGTGCAACCAGCAGGGCTACAAGCCCAAGATCGCCAGCATCGGCAAGGCGATCCTGTTCCCGGCCGCGGTCGAGGCGCTCGGCAACAACCTCGCCGAGGGGCTGTCGTCGGAGATCTGGTGGAGCCCGGCGCACCCGTTCAAGTCGTCTCTGACCGGCGAGACCGCGAGCCAGCTCGCCGCCGCGTTCCCCAAGCAGTGGGCGCAGCCGCTGGGCTTCGTCTACGCGCTGTTCGAGATCGCCGGCGACATCCTGGCGCGCGCCCAGAGCACCGACAAGGAGAAGGTGAAGAAGGCGCTGGCGGCGACCAAGCTCGACACCATGGTCGGGATGGTCCAGTTCGACGACAAGCACGTCGGCCGCACGCCGCTGGTCGGCGGCCAGTGGACCAAGGGCGACAAGTACCCGTGGGACCTGCGCGTGGTCTACAACGACACCGCGCCATCGATCCCCAAGACCGCGGCGCTCAAGGCCATCCCCTGATGGCGGTGGCGGTGGGGCCGGGCCGGTGATGGCCGAGGACGTCCGGCTCGGCGCGCGCGGGCTGCGCAAGTCGTTCGGCAGCCTGGTCGTCACCGACGACGTGTCGCTCGACGTCCGCGGCGGCGAGGCGCTCGGCATCATCGGCCCCAACGGCGCGGGCAAGACCACGCTGTTTCACCTGCTCGGCGGCAGCCTGCGCGCCGATGCCGGCAGCGTGGAGCTCGCCGGCGCCGACGTCAGCGACGACCCGCCGCACCGGCGCTGCCGACGAGGCCTGGCGCGCACCCAGCAGATCCCGCAGCCGTTCGGCGAGCTGAGCGTCTACGAGAACGCGCTGGTCGGGGCCGGCTTCGGCCGCGGTCACGCCGCGCCGCACGCGGCCGACCGCGCGATTCATGCGCTCGAGCGCGCCGGGATCGCCGAGCTCGCCGAGCGTCCGGCGCGGACGCTGGGCCTTTTGGAGCGCAAGCGGCTCGAGCTGGCGCGCGCGCTCGCGGCCGATCCGCTGGTGCTCCTGCTCGACGAGGTCGCCGGCGGGCTCACCGAGGGCGAGACCGCCGAGCTGTGCGTGGTGCTCGACGCGATCCGCGCCGCCGGCGTGGCGCTGGTCTGGGTCGAGCACGGCGTGACCTCGCTCGCGGGCTTCGTCGATCGGCTGCTCGCGCTCGATCGCGGCCGCGTCGTGGCGGTGGGCCGCCCCGACGAGGTGCTCGCCGATCCGCACGTGCAGCGGACCTACTTCGGCGACGAGGCCGGCGCGTGAGCCCACCGCTCCTCCGCGTGGTGGGTGTCGCCGCCTGCTATGGCCAGCTCCAGGCAGTACGCGGTGTGTCGTTCGAGGTCGGCGCCGGCGAGGCGCTCGCGGTGATCGGCGAGAACGGCGCCGGCAAGACCACGCTGTTCCACACGATCTGCGGCCTGCACCGCGCCGCGAGCGGCAACGTGGTGTTCGGCGGCGACGAGCTGCGCGGCGTGCCGGCCCACCAGATCGTGCGCCGCGGCATCGCGCTGGTGCCCGAGGGCCGCCGGATCTTCCCGAGCCTCACGGTCGACGAGAACCTGCGCGTCGCCGAGGACGCCCACCGCCGCCGGTCGGGCGCGCGGCGATGGACGCGCGAGCGGGTCTACGCGCTGTTCCCCGACCTCGCGGCGGCCGCGCGGCGGGGTGGACACCAGATCTCGGGCGGGCAGCAGCAGATGCTCGCGATCGGCCGCGCGCTCCTGTCCGAGCCGCGCCTGCTCGTGCTCGATGAGGTCTCGCTCGGCCTGTCGCCGATCGTGGTCAAGGTGCTCTACCAGGCGCTCGTGACGATCCGCGGCGACGGCATGACCCTGGTGTTCGTGGAGCAGGACGTGCGCCGCGCGATCGCGTTCTCGGATCATCTGATCTGCCTGCACAAGGGCAGCGTCCGGCTGCGCGGGCCGTCGCCGACGAGCTCGCTCGACGAGGTGCGCCGCGCCTACTTCGGATGACGATGCAGCTGATCGAGACCCTGCTCAACGGATGCCTGCTCGGCGGCCTCTACGGTCTGATCGGCCTGGGCATGTCGATCAGCTTCGGCACGATGCGCGTGGTGCAGCTCGCCCACGGCGATCTGATCGTGGTCGCGGCGTACTTCCTGGTCGTCGGGCTGGTGCCGCTGGGCATCCCGCCCCTGGTCGCGGCGGCGGTGGTGGTGCCGGTGATGTTCGCGGTGGGCTGGGCGCTGCAGCGCTTCGTCGTCGGGCCGAGCCTGGGCCGCGGCCTGTTGCCGCCGATCATCGACCGCCGATGCCCGCACGCTGCAGAGCTCGCTGGCCACGGCGGGCGTTCCGCTCGGCGGTATCACGGTCTCGCTGGTCCGCCTGGTCGACTTCGGGATCGGGCTGGCCTGCCTGGGCCTCTTGCTCCTCGTGCTGGCGCGCACCGCGCTCGGCCGGGCACTGCGCGCGACCTCCGACGACCCGGATACCGCGCGCCTGATGGGGATCGATCCGCGCAAGATGTACGCGGTGGCAGCGGGGATCTCGGCGGCGACCGGCGGCGTGGCCGGGATTCTCCTGGCCGCGACCTCGACGTTCTATCCATCGACCGGCTCGCAGATGCTGCTGATCGCGTTCGAGGTCGTGGTGGTCGGTGGCCTCGGCAGCCTGACCGGCACCATCCTCGGCGGTCTGCTCCTGGCGATGGCCCAGCTGCTGGGCGCGAAGTTCTTCGGTCCGAGCTACAACCAGGTGGCCGGGCACGTGGTGGTGCTGGCGCTGCTGGTGTTCCGCCCGCAGGGCCTTCTGCCGAGGACGGCGCCGTGACCTGGCGCGATCCGCGCCTCGTCCGCGCCGCCATCGCGGCGGTGGTGGGGCGGCGGCGGGATCCGCGACACGCTGATCCTGTTCGCCTACTACGCCGCGCTGGCGCAGATGTGGAACCTGCTCGCCGGATACGCCGGCCTGGTCACGTTCGGCCAGCAGCTGTTCCTCGGCCTGGGTGGGTATACCCTGGCGGTCGGCTGCCAGAAGCTCGGCCTCGGGGTGAGGCCGTCGTTCGCCCTCGCCGCGGTGACCGCCGCCGCCGTCGCGGTGCCGGTCGGTGCGCTCACGTTCCGCCTCAAGGGCGGCTACTTCGCCGTCGGCAGCTGGCTGATCGCCGAGGTGTTCCGCCTGCTGTTCGGCAACTCGGAGTATCTCGGCTACGCGCGGGGCCTCAACATCGTCTCGGCGCGCACCGTCGACGCCTGGGTGGTCTACTACGTCGCCGTCGGTCTCCTGATCGCCATGGTGGCGCTGGTCGTGGCGACCTTGCGCTCGCGCGCCGGGCTGGCGCTGATGGCGATCCGCGACGCCGAGGGGGCTGCGGCCAGCCTGGGAGTCAACGTGTGGCGGATCAAGCTGCTCACGTTCGTGGTGGCCGCGGCAGGGACCGGGCTCGTCGCATCGCTGATCTGGGTGCAGACGCCGTTCGTCCAGCCCGACGACGCATTCGCGATCCACTGGTCGGCCGAGGCGAGCTTCATCGCGGTGGTCGGTGGTCTGGGCACCGTCGAGGGCCCGATCATCGGCGCCGCGATCTACGTGGTGCTCCAGCAGAAGCTCGGCGCGACCGGACCGATCCACCTGATCGTCCTCGGCGCGGTCTCGGTCGTCGTGATGCTCGTGGCGCCGCGCGGCATCGCGGGCATCGCGCGCGACCGGCTCGGCTGGGTGCTGTTTCCCGTGGCGCGGCGCGCGCCGCGGCGGGCTGCTGGCTCCGGTCCGGGCTCGTGCAGTCGCTGGCGCGCGGCCTGTCGGTGATCGAGCAGTGGGCGCTCGTCGACCAGGAGCTCGAGGACGGCGTGCGCTCGGTGGCGGTGCCGCTCCACGATCGCACCGGGCGCGTGATCGCGGCGATGAACGTCAGCGCGCACGCCACGCGCAGCAGCCGCGCACAGCTGCAGAAGCAGATCCTGCCGCAGCTGCAGGACGCTGCGGCCGCGATCGACGACGCCCTGCGCCTGCGCTGACAGGGGGGCTCGATGGCGCAGAGGTTCGGGCTACGGCCCGAGCTCCTTGATCTCGTCGGCGATCTCGGCGAGGCGATCGCTGGCGCGCCGCACGCGCGGGCCGGTGCCGGTGCTGGTGAACCTCCGGTAGGCGTCGGCCGCCTGTTGCAGCAGCTTGCGCTTCGCCGCGGGATCGGAGGTCCGGGTCGACATCTTGTCGTAGAGCTGCGCGTAGGAGTAGTCGAGGCTGGCACTTCGCGCGCCGGCGTCGCGGAGGCGCCGCGCTGCCTTGTCGAGGTTGGCCCTGGCGTCGGTGAAGTTGCCGACGGCGGTCGCGGCGTCCGCGGCGGCGATCAGGATCTGCACGTCGCTGGTCTCGGCCTTGAGGAACTCGCTCGCGGTTGCCACGGCGGAGGCCGCCTTGTCGCGCGTGGCGGTGGCGGCGGCGCGGGCGGTCTGCGCGAGCGCCCGGGCCTGCTCGACGAGCCTGGCCGCGTCGGGCGAGGGGCTCGCACCGCCGACATCGGAGGCTGCCTTCGCCGCGGCCTCGACCTTCGCCGCGGCGGCCTCGAGCCTGGCCGGCGCCTGCTCGAGGTTCTTCCGGAGCTCGGCGACGCGCGCGAGCGTCGCGTCGTCGTGCGCATGCGCCGCGATCGCCGTGGCGAGCTCGGTGGTGAATGCCTCGAACGCTTCGGTGGTCTGCTTCGCCGCGGCGGCGGCAGCGGTGGCCTCGTCGAGGGCCGGCTTGACCTTGGGCAGGATGTCGTCGGGTGGGGGCGTCGCCGGCGCCGGGGTCGCGGGCGCCGACGGCGACGGCGACGGGGCCTGCGGGGGCGGCGGCGGGACCAGTCGCGCGAGCTGGCCGGACGCCTTGGAGCGCACGACCGGATCGGCGTCGCTGACCAGCGGTTTGTAGAGCTTGATCGCCGCGTCACGGTCCCTGGCCGCGAGCTCCTCGATCGCGTCGACCGCGGCGCGCCGGACGTCGGGATCGGAGTCGGCGACGAGCCGGCGCAGCAGTGGCACGGACTCGCCCGGGGGCAGCACGCGCGCGACCGCCACGGCGGACAGCCTCTGCTTCGGATCGGTCGAGTCGACCATCTCCGCGGGGGTCTTCGCGAGGCTGGTGATCTTCTCGCCGAGCCGCGCCAGCGCGGCCAGCGCCCGGCCGACCACGCCGGCGTCCCTGGAGTCGAGCGCTGCGGTCAACACGGGCAGCGCCGCGGCCTTCTCGGAGACGAAGGCGGCGAGCGCTTCAGCCGCCGCGAACCGGACATCGAAGACGCGGTCGAGCACGCCGATCTTGAGCGTCGGCACCACGATCGGGTCCCTGGCGGTCGCCGCGGCCTCCACGGCGGCGAGGCGCAGCGCGACGTCGGGAGCGGCGACGGCGGCCTCGAGCCGGGTCTTGCCCGACGGATCGCCGACCGCGATCAGCGATCCGGCCGCGAGCACGCCGATCCGTCCCGGCTCCTCGGAGAGCTGCGCGAGCGTGTCGTGCGCGGCCGCCCGGCCGATCGCGCCGATCTCGCCGAGCGCCTTGACCTGCTGCTCCTTCACCCGCGGGTCGACCTCGGTCTTCACCGCGCTCGCGACCCGGGTCGCGGCGTCGGCGCTCTTGATCCTGCCGGCGCTCGTCGACGCGGCGAGCCGCACGCCCGGATCGGGGTCGGCGATCGCCTGCGCGAGCAGCGGGACGGCCTGGTTGACGGGGATGTCGGCGAGCACGCCGGCGGCGGCCTTGCGGACCGCGAGGTCCTGCGAGTCGAGCGCGCTCCGGGTCCAGTCGACCGACGCCTGGGCGAGCACCTGCGGATCGAGCCCGACGATCGCGACGATCGCCGCCGCGGCCGCGATGCGCACCGTCCAGTCGGGGTCGCGCTCGAGCGCGACGAGGCGCGGCAGGCTCTTGCGCTCGCTGATCTCGCCCAGGCCGCGCGCGGCGAGCCGGCGGATGCCGGGATCCTTGTCGTCGAGCTTCTCGGTGATCAGGTCGAGGCCGCCGTACTCGCCGAGCGGGATCTGCGCCACCGCGGCGACCAGGCGGTTGGGTGACGCCGGGTTCGCCAGCACGCCGGCGAGCAGCTTCTTGCCGGCGTCGTCGCCGAGCTTCGCGAGGCCCTCGGCCGCCGCGAGCCGTGCGCCCTCGTCGGGATGTTCGAGGATCGCGTAGAGCAGCTTGCGCGCGGCGGCGTCGTGCAGCGCGGTCAGCCTGGTCAGGATCAGCGCGCCGGCGTAGGGCGCGACGCTGTTGAGCTCGGCCTCGTGCCTGGCGATCGCACGGAGCGCCGCGATCGCGGCGGCGTCACCGGGCCGGCTGACCTCGGCGAGCGTGATCCCGGCCTTGAACGATACCGCCAGATCCTTGCTGTGTGCGTACTCGAGGAGCCGCCTGGTCGCTGTCTTGTCGCCGAGCCGCGCGAGCGCCGATGCGTACCAGACATTGAGCGGCGGCGGCGCGGCGACCTCGAGCCGGGTGAGCAGCGGTGCAGCGGTCGCCGCACCGATCGCGCCGAGCGCCTCGGCGGTGTGGCCGCGGACCTCGTGGTCGGGATCGCGCTCGGTCAGCTCGGTCAGCGCGGGGGTCGACGGCTGATCCTTGATCGCGCCGAGCGCGTCGCTGCCCTGTACGCGCACCGCAGGCTCGGTCTCGCGCAGCGTTCCGCGCAGCAGGATCTGTGCGTCCTTGCGAAGCGCGTCGTGGTCGAGCGGCCGGTCGACGGGCCGTGGTGGCTCCTTGGGCGCCGGCGTCGGCGCCGGCGTCGCCACCGCTGCGGGCGGATGCGCCGGCTCCTGCCGCGACTGCCAGATCGCGATGCCTGCGATCCCGGCCGCCGCCAGCACGCCGCCGATCACGAACGCGCGCGCTCCGCCTCGCCGCGGCCGGGCGGGCGGCGCCGCGATCGGGGCGAGCGGGCGCGTCGGCCGCATCCGGTTGAGCGTCTCGGCGTGGCTCGGCCAGCGCTGGTTGTTCACATCGTGGAGATCGGCGAGCACGTCGGTCGCGCTCGCATAGCGGCCGGCCGGATCCTTGACGAGCATGCGGTCGACGATCTCGGCGATCGGCGGGGGCACGCCGAGGCCGGCCGGGAGGTCGGCGAGCCGCGGCGGCTCCTTGAACAGGTGGCCGGTCAAGATCGCCTGCAGCGTGTCGCCGAGGAACGGCGTGGCCCCGGTGAACATCTCGTACATGATCACGCCGAGCGCGTAGAGGTCGGTGCGCTGATCGATGGCCTTCGCGCCGTTGATCTGCTCGGGCGACATGTAGTGCGGCGTGCCGATCACCGATCCGGTCTGGGTCAGCTGCTCGGCAGGGCTGTCCGTGCCGACGAGCTTGGCGATGCCGAAATCGAGCAGCTTCACGTGGATCCGGCCCTCGACGTACTTGAGCCAGAGGTTGTCGGGCTTGAGGTCGCGATGGACGAAGCCCTTGTCGTGCGCGGCCTTGAGCGCGCGCAGCGCCTGCTCGAGGATCGGAAACGCCTCGGTCCACGGCAGCGCCCCGCGGCGCAGCCGGGCCGACAGCGGCTCGCCCTCGAGGTACTCCATCACGAAGAACACGCGGCCGTAGGGATCGCGGCCGAAGTCGTAGATGTCGACGATGTGGTCGTGCCGGATCGCGTTGACCGCGCGCGCCTCCTGGTAGAACCGCTCGACCACGCTCTCGGTGCGGCACAGCTCGGGGCGGAGGACCTTGATCGCCGCGAGCCGGCCGATCTTGCCGTGGACGCCTTCGTACACGATGCCCATGCCGCCCTCGGCGAGCTTGCGGCGGATCGTATAGCCGCACAGCTCCTGGCCGATCAAGGCGTCGGGGGCGCCGCTGATCGTGGGGGCCGCGCCGGTCGGGATCGGTGCTGATCCCGCAGGCGTCCAGGCGATCCCGGGCGCCATGATCGTCGGTGCCATCACCGCGCCGGGGGTGGCCGGCGGTGGCGTTGCGGTTCCCGGGATCGTCGGCGCCATCGCCCCGCTCGGGGGGACGCCCGGGGGAGGCGCTGCGGTGCCCGGCGTCGCCGGCGCCGTCGGTGCGCTGGTCGGCGGGGTCGGGTGCGAGGACGCCGCGGCGGGCCGCGGCGGAGCGACCGGCGCCGCGGTGCCGATCATGGTCCTGCCCTTGGTCTCCTCGCTCATGGGATCCTCACAGACCGAGGAGAACCGCCTCGGCGGTCATGCGAACACGGAGATCGGGATCGTCGGCCGCAAGCTTGCCGATCGCCCGGGTATGCGAGGCCGCGGTCGCTGCGAGCCGGCCACAGATCGCGAGCGCGAGCATGCGCTCGTCGACGTCGCGGCTCGCGAGGCCGCCGGCGACCCAGCCGAGGGCGCGTGGATCGCCGAGCCGCGCGAGCGCCGCCGCCGCCATCCCCGGCGCGGAGGCATCCCTGTCGGCCGCGACCCGCGCGAGCTGCTCGCGTGCCCTCGCGTCGCCGGCGCGCGCGAGCAGTTCCGCCGCACCGATCGACCGCGTCGCGTCCGGCTGCGCGAGCTCGCCCTCGAGCAGCGTGCGGGCATGGTCGTCTCCGAGCTTCGCGAGCCCGCCCGCCGCGCGCCGCCACGCATCGCGCCCGGGTGGATCGGCCGCGACGATGTCGGCGAGCGCCGCCCGGCCCGCGTCGTCGCCGGATTCGGCCATCGCGAGCGCGGCGGTGAGCCGGGCGGCCGGATCGTCGGTCGCACGCAGGAGAATCGCGCGTGCGTCCTTGTCGCCCAGGCGGTACAGCGACGCGGCGATCTCGACCCGGATCTTGTCCCCGGACGCCGCGAGTGCGTCGCGCAGCCGGGGCGCAGCGTCGGGCAAACCGAGCTCTCCGAGCGCGCGCGCCGCCTTGACGCGGACCTCGGGGGCGCCCTGGAGCGCGAGGTACAGCAGCGGCGCGCCGGCCGGGACGTGCGCGAGCGCGAGCGCATCGACGGCGAAGCCCTGCTGCTGCAGGCGATCGGAGTGGATCGCGTCGCGCAGGTCCTGCTCGGCGCGCCGGTGCCACGCGGCGGTGTCTCCCGCGGCGATCAGCTCCACGATCGATCCCACCGGGGAGGTCCCCCGCCCCGCCGGCAAAGCCGTCGGAGTCCCCACCCCCCGCGATACCGCTTCGCCAATCGTCGGCGGTTTCCCGGCGGCGGACCCTGTGCTGCCCGCGCGCGGTTCGATCGGTGGCGCGCGGCGTTCCCGCACCGCGTACGCCACGCCACCGAGCGCGCACGCGATGGCGGCGATCGCAACGTAGGCTCCGAGCCTCGATCGCGGTCGGGCAGCTCCGGCGTCGGGCCACGGCGCGCGGCGGTCGGCGGCACCCTGATAGCGCGGCACCGAGCCGCCGATGCTGTCGCGCGTCCGGTCGCGCGGTGCCGCCGCGGCGATGTCGCCGGCCGCACCGGAGTCGGCAATCACGGCCGCGCGGATCGCGTCATCGTCGAGCTGGCACGCCTGCTTCGTGCGCTCGAGGCCGGCGATCACCTCGGCGATCGACGGGCAGCGCTCCGCGATGTTGCGCTCGAGGCAGCGTGTGATCAGCTGCGACAGCGCCGGAGGCAGCGGCGCGATCTCGTCCGCCGGCCGCGGTGTGTGATGCAGGATCTTGTCGGCGAGCTCGGCGAACTCTTCGCCCTTGAACGGCGCCTGGCCGGTGGCGGCGCGATACAGCATCACACCCAGCGACCACACGTCGCTGCGCGCATCGACCACCCCACCCGAGATCTGCTCCGGGCTCATGTACTGCGGCGTACCGAGGACCGCGCCGGCGAGGGTGAGCCCCTGTACTGCGCCGCTGCCCCGCAGCTGCGCGACGCCGAAATCGAGCAGCTTGACGAAGCAGGGGTGACCCTCGCGCGCGACGACGAACACGTTCGCCGGCTTGAGATCGCGATGCACGATCTGCCTGGCGTGCGCCGCCGCCAGGGCCCTGGCGATCTGACCGAAGACGTGGAGCAGCACCGGCACCGGCAGCACCTGCCGCCGGCGCATCAGCTCGTCGAGGGTCTCGCCCTCGAGAAACTCCATCACGAAGTAGACGCTGCCGTGCTGGTGATCGCCGTAGTCGTAGACGTTGACGATGTTCGGGTGGTCGATCAGGTTGACGGCCCTGGCCTCGTTGAGGAACCGGGTCACGACCTGCGGCTGCCGGGCGAGCTCGGGCCGGAGCATCTTGATCGCCGAGCGCCGGTTCAGGACCTCATGGGTCGCCTCGTACACGAAGCCCATCCCGCCCTCGCCGAGCAGGCGATCGATCCGGTAGGCGCCGAGCCGGGTGTCCCTGGGAAGCGTGTCGACGACCTGAGCGGCCGCGCCATCGCTCGGACACCGATCGGCATCTGCCGGGAGCAGCCGCTTGCACGCCGTACACACCCGCATCGTCGACGATAAACGCTAGCGCGATCGCGGCGAACAACACAAGGTGATACGCTGTGCCGGTCGGGGCGCGGTCGGATGCGTCGACCCGAGATGGATCGACGAACCGAGGTGGATGCGCGCCGCTCGGGCCGTCGATGTGGGTGCTGCGTGCACAGACCGTGCGACGGATTCGGAGATCGTCGTTCGACGCGCTGCCGTGTCAGGCATGCGGCGTGCGCGCCGCACTACAGTGCGCGCGGTTTTTTCGAGCGCGACAGTACGATGGCGCGATCACGGTGGGTCGGCGCCCGATCACCGCGAGTCGGCGGTCATGTTCTCGACGAGGTCTCGCAGGATCGGTTCGCGATTGACCTCGGATCGAGGTCTCCACTAGAAGTAGTCGATGCGTGCATGGGTGCATGGCTGTGTCCTGTGTGTGTGGGTCGCGTGGACTGCGAGTGCGCTGGGAGCACCAGGATCGGACGCGCTCGCCAAGTACAAGCTCGCGGCGCAGCTCGAGGAGGGCGGCAACTACGAGGCGGCGCTGGTCCGCATCGAGGAAGGGCTCGCGATCGCGCCGCGCGATCTCGCGCTGCTCGGCCTCAAGGGCACGGTGCTGCTCAAGCTCCGTGACTACGCCGGTGCGCTCGCGGCATACCAGGTCTACCTCAATGCTGGCGCGAAGGGTGCCAATCGCCGCGAGGCCGAGAAGATCGTCAATAACCTGCGCGCGGTGCAGTCGACGTTTCTCGACATCGCGCTCGTGAACGGACCCGCCGCGATCTACCTCGACTCGAAGACGCAGGGCGTGCTGTGCACCGCCGCGCCGTCGTGCAACAAGGCGGTGTTGCCCGGCGACTACAAGGTGATCGCCGAGCGGGCCGGCTTCGAGCGCTGGACCGAGCGCGTCGCCGTGGCGAGCGACACGACCACCAAGCTGTCGATCGCGCTGATCGAGAAGCCGTCGCCGGTGGCGATCCGGGTCGTGCCCGCGGATGCGAGCGTCGCGATCGACAGCGCGCCGTACGCGGCGGCGATGACCGTCGCCGCCGGAACCCACCACATCGTCGTGGCGCGCGCGGGATATGCAGAGGCCCGGCTCGAGGTGGTCGCCCACGAGGGCAAGCCGATCGAGCTCGACGTGGCGCTCACGCCGCGGGTGCCGATCCGCGTTGCTCCGCCGGGCGCGACGCTGGTCCTCGATGGCAAGCCGCTCGCGGTCGAGAACGGCAGCACCGTGATCTCACCTGGCGGCCATGTCCTGGTGGCGCGTGCGCGGGGCTTCCGCGAGCAGCGCGTGGCGATCCCGGCGGAGCGTGCGGCCGACTATCAGCTCGCGATCGATCTCGTCCCGGACCCGTTGCCGCGATCGCCGGGCGAGGAGCCGGTGGCGAGCCTACGCAGGCGCATCGCGATCAGCATGCTGGAGGGCGGCGGTGCGATCCTCTGCATCGGGTTCATCACCGCCGTGGAGGCGCAGTCCGCGCCAGACGATCGGCCCATCGCCGATGTGCTCCTCGTGGTCGGCGGCGCGACCGTGGTGACCGGCGCGATCCTGTGGTTCACCGCACCGGACGAGCGCCGGCCGCACGCCGCGCAGATCGTGCCGGTGGTGGGGACCGGCCGCGTCGGATTCGTCGTCGCGGGAAGCTTCTGACGCGGGGGCGACATGCACTATGTTTCCGGTTCGCGGTGGCCGGTTGCCCGGCGATGCCCGGTGACGCTGCCGGAAACCGGCGAACAATGAATTCCAGGTTGGTGCGGGGAACCGCCTAGCCGGTAGAGTAGCGATCGCCTATGGTTTCGTCGACGACGCTGTTCCGTTCGCGGAGGTACCGATGAATGGTTCGCTGGTGCCGCTTTCCACCGTTCAGGCTGCCGCTCGGGCGAGCGCGTCGCGCGAGAAGCTGCGGCTCGCCTTCACGGTGAACGGCGAGCCGCGCGACCTGGTCGTCGAGTCGTACAAGACGCTGCTCGAGGTGCTGCGCGAGGATCTCGCGCTGACCGGGACCAAGCACGGCTGCGAGCTCGGAGAGTGCGGCGCGTGCGCGGTGCTCCTCGACGGCGAGCTGGTGCTGTCGTGCCTGGTCGCGGCGGTCGAGTGCGAGGGCCGGAGCGCGATCACCGTCGAGGGGCTGCGCGAGGGGCCGAGCCTGCATCCGCTGCAGGACGCGTTCGCCGATCACGGCGCGGCGCAGTGCGGCTACTGCACGCCCGGCATGCTGCTCGCGGCCAAGAGCCTGCTCGATCACACGCCGGATCCGAGCCGCGACGAGATCGCCCAGGCGCTGTCGGGGCAGATCTGCCGCTGCACGGGGTACCTCCAGATCTTCGACGCGGTCGCGGCGGCGGCCCAGGTGATGCGCGGCGAGCCCGCGCCCGCGCCGCAGCTGCCGGCGGTCGCCGACCCGCAGATGACGCAGGAGGCGCCAGGGCTGCGAGCCCCGCGAGAGGCCCATGGCGAAGACTGAGCCCGTCGCCGCGTTCGGCGTCCTGGGCAAGCCGCTGCGCCGGGTCGACGCGCTCGGCAAGGTGACGGGCGAGACCCGGTTCGCCGATGACCTGGCGATGCCGGGCATGCTGCACATGAAGCTCGTGCGCTCGACGGTGCCGCACGCGCGGATCCGCGGCATCGACGCCGCGAAGGCGCTGGCCTACGACGGCGTGCGCGCGGTGCTGACCGGCGCGCTGTTCCCGATCCCGTTCGGCATCTTGCCGGTGTCGCAGGACGAGCATGCGCTGTGCCCCGACAAGGTGCGCTTCGTCGGCGATCCGGTGGCCGCGGTGGTCGCGACCGACGAGCTGGCCGCCGAGGAGGCGTCGCGGCTGGTCGAGGTCAGCTACGAGCCGCTGACCACCGTGAGCTCGCCCGAGGAGGCGCTGAGGGTCGCCGAGCCGCGGATCCAGGATCACGGCGATGGCGGCAACATCCACAAGCTGGTCGCGCTCGACTTCGGCGACGTGCCGGCGGCGCTCGCCGGCGCCGATCTCGTGGTCGAGGACTGCTTCTTCTACCAGGGCAACACCCACCTGCCGCTCGAGCAGCACGCCACGCTGGCGTACCTGGGCACCGACGGCCGGCTCACCATCGCGTCGAGCACGCAGACGCCGCACTACCTGCATCGCGCGGCGGCCAAGGTGCTCGGCATCCCTGCGTCGCGGATCCGCATCATCGCGCCGCCCCAGGGCGGCGGCTTCGGCGGCAAGACCGATCCGTTCAACCACGAGATCGTCGCCGCCAAGGCGGCGCTGCTCACCGGGCGGCCGGTGAAGATCGCGCTCACCCGCGAGGAGGTGTTCTACTGCCACCGCGGGCGCCATCCGGTGCTGATGCGGATGCGGACCGGCGTGATGCGCGACGGCCGGATCGTCGGCCATTCGGTCGAGAGCCTGCTCGACGGCGGCGCCTACGGCAGCTACGGCGTGGCCTCGACGTTCTACACCGGCGCGCTCGAGACCGTGACCTACCGGATGGATCGCTACCAGTTCCGGGGCTGCCGGACCTTCACCAACAAGCCGCCGTGCGGCCCCAAGCGCGGCCACGGCACGCCGCAGCCGCGGTTCGGCCTCGAGGTCCAGATCGACAAGCTGTGCGAGAAGCTCGGCCTGGACCCGGCGCAGTGGCGGATCGACCAGGCGATGCCGCCCGACAGCCTGACCGCCAACTGGCTCAAGGTGCGGACGATCGGCCTCGCCGCCTGCGTGCAGGCCGTGGTCGACGCCTCGGGCTGGAAGGCGCGGTTTCGCAAGCTCGGCCGCGGCCGCGGCCTGGGCATCGCGGCGTCGTCGTACCTGTGCGGCGCGGGGCTGCCGATCTACTGGAACGAGATGCCGCACAGCGGCGTGCAGCTGCTGCTCGATCGCAGCGGCAGCGTCACCGCGTTCTGCGGCGCGGCCGAGGTCGGTCAGGGCTCGGACAACGTGCTCGCGGTGTGCGTCGCCGAGGTGCTGGGCATCGACATCCTCGACGTCAAGGTCGTCACCGGCGACACCGCGCTCGGGCCGGTCGATCTCGGCAGCTACAGCTCGCGGGTCACGCTGATGATGGGCAACGCGGCAGTCGAGGCCGCCCAGCGCGCGCGCGACCGGATCGCCGAGGCGGTGGCGGGCAAGCTCGCGATCGCCGTCGAGCGGGTCGGCTTCGCGGGCGGCCGGGTGTTCGACGTCGGCGACCCCGAGCGCGGCATGGCGTTCGCCGACGCGGTCCAGCTCGCCGAGGCCCGGGGCGGCACGGTCGGCACCGTCGGCAGCTACCGCCCGCCGCGCGCGCCGGGCCGCTACAAGGGCGCCGGCGTCGGGCCGTCGCCGTCGTACTCGTACTCGGCCGCGGTCGTCGAGGTCGAGGTCGACGAGGCGACCGGCGAGGTCCACGTCGTCAAGATCTGGATCGCCCACGACATCGGCCGCGCGCTCAACCCCGTGCTGGTGCGCGGCCAGATCGAGGGCTCGGTCTACATGGGCCTGGGCGAGGCGCTGATGGAGGAGCAGGCGTTCCGCCGGCTGCCGCCGCGGCTGTCGCGCGCGCTGGTCCACCAGACGCCGTCGATGCTCGAGTACAAGAGCCTGGCGTCGCGCGACATGCCCGAGATCGAGATCATCCTGATCGAGCAGCCCGAGCCCAACGGGCCGTTCGGCGCCAAGGAGGTCGGTCAGGGGCCGCTGTTGCCGATCCCGCCGGCCGTCGCCAACGCGGTCCACGACGCGATCGGGGTGCGCGTCGACGAGGTCCCGATCACGCCGGACAAGGTGCTGGCGGCGCTGCGCGCACCGTCGCGGCGCTACGGCCCCGACGACTTCCCGGCGGTGCCGTGGCCCGAGCCGCTGATGGTGCCGCCGCCCTGGGAAGGCGGCGACGGCAACGCGATCAACGAGCCGGGCTGGCGGGAGAAGCGGCGGTCCGACGCGGCGCCGCGTGCCGAGGCAGGCGACGCGCGGCCCGAGGGGCGTGACGGGCGTGACGGGCGTGATGGGCGAGACGCCGTGCGGCGCGACGAGGTCGCCAAGCCATGATGCGGCTGCCGCGCTTCCGCTACCTGGCGCCCGGCTCGGTCGCCGAGGCTGCCGCGGCGCTCGCCGATCTCGGCCCCGAGGCCGCGGTGCTCGCCGGTGGGACCGACCTGTTCCCCAACATGAAGCGCCGGCAGCAGACACCGGCGACGGTGGTCGCCCTGCGCGGCATCGCGGCGCTGCGCGCGCGCGCGATCGATCCCGCGCGCGGCCTCACGCTCGGCGCGCTGACCCGGCTGTCGGCGATCGAGCACGACGCGGGCATCGCAGCCGCCTGGCCGGCGCTGGCGCGCGCGGCCTCGCTCGTCGCCACGCCGCCGCTTCGCAACATGGGCACGATCGGCGGCAACCTGTGCCTCGACACCCGCTGCAGCTACTACGATCAGAGCCACGAGTGGCGGGCCGCGATCGGCTACTGCATGAAGAAGGAGGGCGAGACCTGCTGGGTCGCTCCCAGCTCGCCGCGGTGCTGGGCCGTGTCGTCGTCGGACACCGCGCCGGTCCTGTGCGCGCTCGGCGCCGAGGTCACGCTGGCGTCGACCGCCGGCGAGCGCCGCATCCCGGCCAGCGAGCTGTTCGCCGACGACGGCATCGCGTACCTGACGCGCCGGCGCGACGAGATCTTGACCTCCGTCCACGTCCCGCCGCCCGCCGAGGGCGAGCGCTCGGCGTACGTCAAGCTCCGCCGCCGCGGCTCGTTCGACTTCCCGGTGCTCGGCGTGGCGGTGCGGGCCCGGCTCGACGCCGGCGGCACCGTCACGTCGGCCTCGATCTTCGTGGGCGGCACCGGCTCGCGGCCGCAGGAGGCGCGGGCGGCCGCCGAGCTCCTCACCGGCCGCGTCCTCGACGCCGCCGCGATCCGCGAGGCGGCGGGCCTGATCGCGCACATCGCCAAGCCGATGCAGAACACCGACTTCACCCTGGGCTGGCGAAAGGCCGTGGCGCGCGAGTATGCCGCGCGCGCGCTGCGCGAGCTCGTCGCGGGC
Organism: Deltaproteobacteria bacterium; assembly: GCA_005887925.1. Lineage (GTDB taxonomy): Bacteria > Myxococcota_A > Polyangia > Haliangiales > Haliangiaceae > JABFXX01. The sequence continues at coordinate 57,070 of VBLP01000250.1, forward strand.
AACGGCGCCGCGGCGAACCACGCCTCGGGGTCCTAGTGCGCCGCCGCAGTGAAGATGACCGATCGTACGACAGCTGCCGGCGAGAACGCGCAGCCCGCGGGCTGCCTCGCCGATGGACCCCGCCGTGCTCAAACAGTCCTCGCGCTGCTCGAACCCGACGGGTCGAGCCCAACGAAGGTCTCACGTTTCTCGATCTCGGACGTGGGAGCGCTGCGGAACTGCGCGCGGCGAGGTCCTCGGCGGGCGCGCCCGCGGGTGACACCGTCCCGCTGC
>VBLP01000763.1 GCA_005887925.1 Deltaproteobacteria bacterium
CGCGGGGCACGTCGACGAGCACGCGCTCGCCGTCGGGGCTCGTGGCGATCGCCACCGGCCCGCGTGCCAGGATGGCGGTAGCGGCGTCCGGTGAGCGGACGGCGTCGCGGACGTCGCCGCGCCCGAGGATGGCGGCGCAGCCGACGACGAGCATCCGCGCGAGCCGCATCGCCGGACGCGAAGCAAGGCGAGGGCCAGCTACTTGAGGCCGTGACGGCCGGCCAGCCGCCACAGGTGCACGCGGTCGAGCCCACCGGCGCGCGCGGCAGCCGACAGGTTGCCGTCGTGGGCGCGCAGCAGCTCGTCGGCGTAGGCGCGCTCGAACTCGGCGAGCAGGCGGGCCCGTGCCACGCCGTACGGCACGCGGATGTCGACCCGGGTCGGTGCGCGCGGCTCGGCGATGGGGTCCGGCAGCGCGGGTTGCTCGAACACGGCGCAGCGCTCGAGGTGGTTGCGCAGCTCGCGGACGTTGCCCGGCCAGGCCGAGCGCGCGAGCGACGCGAGGAACTCGGGCTCGAGCAGCCGCGCGGCGGCGGCGGGCGGCGCGCCGATCTGCTCGACCAGGTGGCGCGCGAGCGCGGAGATGTCGTCGGGGCGAGCGCGCAGCGGCGGCAGCGCGACCCGCAGCACGGCGAGCCGGTAGTAGAGGTCCGCACGAAACGTCTCGCCGTTGACGCCGGCGCGCAGGTCGCGGTGGGTCGCGGCGATGACGCGGACATCGGCGGGGCGGTACGCGTTCGAGCCGAGGCGCCGGATCTCGCGGCGCTCGAGCACGCGCAGGAGCTTGGGCTGGAGCTCGAGCGGCAGCTCGCCGATCTCGTCGAGGAACACGGTGCCGCCGCCCGCCGCCTCGAACGCGCCCGTGCGCTGCGTCGCGGCGCCGGTGAACGCACCCTTCTCGTGACCGAACAGCTCGCTCTCGAGCAGGGCAGCGGGCATCGCGCCGCAGTCGACGACGACGAACGGACCCGCGGCGCGTGGACTCGCGGCATGGATCGACAGCGCGGCCTCCTCCTTGCCGGTGCCGGTCTCGCCCTCGAGCAGCACGGTCGCGTGGCTGGCCGCGGCGCGCTCGAGCAACGCGAACGTGGCGCGCATCGCCGGCGATTCGCCGATCAGCGAGCCGAACCGCGTCGCGTCGCTGAGCAGCGCCGGAAACGTCGACGCGGTCAGGCCGAACGACAGCACGGTGTGGCCGAGCGCGAGCAGGCTGCCCTCGCGGACGAACGCGCTGGTCACCCACACGCCGTCGAGGTTGGTCCCGTTCTGGCTGTCGAGGTCGCGGACCTCGACGCCGCGATCCTCGATCGCGATCTCGCTGTGGAAGCGCGATACGGTCGGATCGTCGATCACGAGATCGTTCGACGGATGCGAGCCGATCGAGCAGCGCGGGCCCGTCGAGCTGAACGTCGCACCGGCCGCCGGCCCCTCGAGCACGGTCAGCCGGAACTGCCGGTAATCGCCGCCATGCGCGCGTCCGCCGACTGCCTGGGTGACTCTCGCGGACGCGGGATCGCGCGGCCTCGACGACATGGGCCATGCTACCACGGCGGATGCTGCGGGCCGGCGCCCGCGCCGCTGCAGGCTCCCGCCATCACCCGCCGCGACCGACGACGTTTCCGGCGGGCCAGCGCGGCGCCGCTGTGACCGATCGCGCAGCACGCCTGGCACCCTGCGTGCAGCGACGAGGCCGGAGGTGCTCATGCTCGGACGTCTCGCGCCGCTCGCACTGCTCGTCGGCTGCATGGAATCCAGCGTCGATCTCGCGTCGGCGTCGCAGGCCGTGATGAGCACCAACCGGCTCGGCTACAACCGGCTCGGCTACAACCGACTCGGCTATAACCGCCTCGGTGCCAGCAAGCTATCTGCGACCCGGCTCACGGCGACGGCGCTGACCGCCGGCGGCTGGGCCGAGGTGCTCGCCGACGCCGACGCGAAGGTCCTGTTCAAGTACGTCTACGAGTGCGCCGCGCCGCCGGGCGCGCCGCTGGAGATCGATGTCCCCGGGGGCAAGCTCTCCTATACGGGGATGATCGGCCTCGCGCCGGAATGGCTGACCGGGACTTGTAATGAGGAGTGCGAACAATGGATCTCGGCATGCGTGATCGCGCGCATCAACGGGCTCGGCGTCACGGTGCCGCTGTCATTGCGTGGTAACAATCCGGCGCTCGCGATCAGTGACATCGAGCGCGATCAGTACAAGTTCCAGGAGCTCGCCGCGTTCGGCAACATCTTCGATTACGATCCGGACACCGGCTTTCCACGCATCCTCGGTGTGTGCCAGTTACCGGGGCTCGCCGGCGAGCTCGACTACTACCACACAGAGGAATCGCACTGGCTCGAGAAGCGGATCTGCGGCGAGGCCGGCAAGTGCGGCCCGCTGCAGGTGTTCGGTCAATGCAAGAACCCGATGATGTACCAGGCGACGCAGGGCATGGCGCAGCAGATCGCCTGCGAGACCAAGGACGGCGACCTCGTCGATCGCTGCCACCCCGAGGTCGCGACGGTGCCGGGCCGCGCGTCGCTGCAGAACGACGGGCTCGCGCCGTACTTCACGACGCCGTCGTACCGCGCGGTCAACGTGGTGCTCCAGGACAAGGTGTGCGGCGACACCTGGTGCGATCCCGGGGAGTCGTTCTGCTCGGCGCGCTTCCAGCAGGGCTGCGCGATCGATTGCCCCGGCGCGTGCGATGCGTTCGCGACCTGCGGCGACGGCATCTGCGATGGCCCGATGACGCGCAAGCGCTACGACGTGACGCCGTACGTGATCTCGCAGATGCCGCACGACGAGATCGAGCGCGACCACGCGGTGTTCGAGCCCTACGTCGAGACCCACCAGAGCTGCCCGGAGGACTGCCCGTGACGGCGCTCGCCCAGGGACCGTGGCGCCCGATCGGCGCCGGCGGCTTCGGCAGCGTGTATGCCGCGCGCAGCGGCGGCGTCGAGGTCGCGGTCAAGATCGCCCACCGCGTCGACGATGCCCGGTTCGCCCGCGAGCGCGATGCGCTGGGCCGGCTGCCCGCGGGGACGGCGCCGCGCCTGCTCGGACACGCGAGGACCGCCGATGGCCGGCCGATGCTCGTGCTCGAGCTCTTGCACGGCGAGACCCTGGCCGGCTGGCTGGCGCGCGCGCCGCGGCCCCCGCTCGCCGCCCGGCTCGCGCGGTTCGAGGCCGCGTGCGCCGCGGTCGCGGCGATCCACGCCGCCGGCGTGATCCATCGCGATCTGACGCCGGCCAACCTGTTCGTGTGCCGCGACGGCTCGCTGCGCGTCCTGGACTTCGGCCTGGCGCGACCGCGCCGCGATGCTCGCCCGGCCGCGCCGCCGCTCGCGATCACGCGCACCGGCCAGCGGCTCGGGACGGCGGCGTACATGGCACCCGAGCAGTGCCGCGGCGAGGCCGTCGACGAGCGCGCCGACATCTATGCCCTGGGCGCGATCCTGTTCGAGGTCCTGTGCGGCCGGCCGCCGTTCGTCGGCGACGCCGCGTCGGTGATGCAGGCGCACGCCGCACGCCGGCCCTGGCCGCCGTCGGCGATCGCGGGCGACGAGGTGATCCGGCTCGACGACGTCGTGCTGCGCTGCCTCGCCAAGGACCCGGCGCAGCGGTTCGCCGGCGCCGGCGAGCTCGCCGCCGCGATCCGGTCGGCCGTCGCGGTCGCGGCGCCGTGCGCGGCCGACGCGATCGACCGCCGGCGCGTGGCGCTGCTGTGCGTGGCGAGCGACGCGACGCGCGCCGAGCTCGCCGCGGCGGTCGCGCCGTGCGGCGGAGCGGTCGCGCGGATCCACGGCGAGCACTGCGTGATCAGCTTCGCGGGGGCCGCGTCGCCGCGGCGCGGGATCATCGACGCGCTGCGCGCCGCGGCGCGGCTCGGTGCGCGGGTCCGCGCCGCGCGGATCCACGTCGACGAGGTCGCGCTGCGGCTGCGCGCCTCGGGGCCGATCGTGCTCGGCGCCGCGCTCGATCGCCCCGACGGCTGGCCACCGGCGTCGATCGCGTGCGACGGCGTGGCGCTGACCGAGGCCGCGGCGGCGCTGATCGATGTGCGCCCGGCGCCGCCCGCGCCCGGCGAGCCCGCGCTGCGCGGACGCGGCGCGCTGGTCGTACGGCTCGAGGCCGCCGCGCATCGCGCGCTGACCGATCGGCGGCCCGCGATCGCCTGGATCACCGGCGCGGTCGGCACCGGCAAGACGCGGATCGCGCAGGCGCTCGGCGGCCGCGTGGCCGCGCGCGTGCTCGTGCTCACCGCGCGCGACCCGGCGACCGGCGGTGATGCGACGCGCGCCGTGCTGCGCAGCGTGCTCGACCTGCCCGCCGCCGCGACCGCGCGCGACGTCGCCGGCGCGTGCCGCCGCCTGGCGCTCGACGGCCCCCTCGCGGCCGGGCTGGGCTACGCGCTGGGCGTGGTGCCGGCCTCGTCGCAGGCGGTGCGCGAGCTCCTCGAGGCACCGGGCGCGGTGCGCGTCGCGATCGCGCGCGCGGTGGCCGAGGCGCTGCGCCGGCGCGCCGCCGCGCCGCTGGTCGTCATCGCCGACGACGCGCACTGGCTCGATCCGGCGATCCTCGATGGCATCGCGCGCGCCGCCGAGCCGGAGCACGGCTGCGCGCTGTGGGTGCTCGCGACCGCCGGCCCGAACGCGCGCGCGCCCGAGGCGGCGGCGGTCCATGAGCTCGGCGCGCTCGACGATGCCGACGCGCGCGCGCTGCTGCTCGATCTGCTCGCGCCGGCCGAGTTCGTCCCCGAGGCGATCGTCGCGCCGCTGCTCGCCGCCGGCCGCGGCATCCCGCTGTACCTGACCGAGACGGTGGCCGCGCTGCGCTCGGCGGGCGCGCTGCGGGCCAGCAGCGCGGGCGCCTGGTACGTCGCCGGCGAGGGGCTCGCGCAGCTCGGCGCATCGCCGCTGTTCGAGCAGCTGGCCGAGCGCCACCTCGCGGCGCTGCCCGGCGACGTCGCGGCGTTCGCGCGGATGTGCGCGATCCTCGGCGACGGGCTCGCGATCGCGGCGATCGATGCGATCCAGCGCGTGCTCGAGCGCGACGGCGATCGCGGCGGCGGCGCCGCGGCCCGGGCGATCGCCCCGGCGGTCGGGATCGATCACCTCGTGCGCACCGGGCTGATCACGCTCGATGCCGGCGTGCGGTTCCGCCACCCGCTGCTGCGGGAGGCGATCGAGCTCCGCCTGCGGCGACAGCGAGCACGCGGCCTGGGCGTACCTCGCGCTCGGCGACGAGGCGCGCCGCGGTCACCGCTACGTGCTCGCCGAGCAGCACTACACCGCCGCGCTCGAGCACGCGCCCGAGGTCGATCCTGCGCTGCGTGGCGCGGCGCTCGCCGGCCGCGGCAAGGTCCGCTACCGGATCCAGCGCATGGACGAGGCGCTCGCCGACCTCGACGCCGCCCACGCGATCGCCGCCGCCGCCGGCTGCGACGCCACGTGCGCGGCGCTGCTGCTCGATGCCGCGACCGTCCTCGACTGGTCGTCGCGCCACGCCGAGGCCCGCGAGCGCGCGGCGCGGGCGTTCGCCCTCGTCGAGCGCACCGGCGATCCCCGGCTGCGCGCCCGCGCCAGCCTGGCGCGCGGCCGCGACGCGTACCGCGGCGAGCGCTGGCTCGAGGCGCTCGCCCACCTCGACGAGGCGAGCGCGGCCGCGCGCGATGACCACGAGACCTGCGTGGTCGCCGCGCTGCTCGCCGGCATGTGCCTGGTCGCGGTCGGCCGCCTCGACGACGCCGCGGCCACGTTCGACGCCGCGATCGACGCGTGCGAGCGGCGCGGCGACCAGCTGCACGTCGCGGTCGCCTGCACCAACCGGATCTGGCTGTGGGTGGCGCGCCGCGCGTTCGGCCGCGCCGTCGACGACCTGACCCGCGCCGCGCGGTTGGCGCGCGAGATCGGCCAGGCCCGCCTCGAGCGCGCCGCCGAGCACAACCTCGCCGAGTTCCTGCTCTGGCACGGCGGGCCCGGCGAGCTCGACACCGCCCTGGTGCGTGCGCGGCGCGCGCTCGCGCTGCAGCTGCGCCACGTCGAGCAGGTCGGCCCCGAGGACGCGCTGCTCGTCGCCCGGATCGCGCTGGCCCGGGGCGACGCCGCGCTCGCGCGCACGACGCTCGACGCCGCGCACGCGCGCTGCCCCGCCGCGACCTGGTCCCCGACGTCGGCGCTGCTCGGCCGCATGCTGCACCTGGCGCTCGGCGGCGGCGCGCCGGACGACTGGGCGGCGCTGACCCGCGACGCCCGGAGGACCCTGCTCCCCGAGGAGCTCGCCGAGCTCACCGGCCACGCCGAGCGCGCAGCGCGGGGAGGCGATCGTGGCTGAGGCGGACACCGCCGCCACGACGAGCGTGCGCGCGAGCCGCCCGGTCCGGCGGCTCTACGGCGACGGCCTCGCGCCCGGCGCGATCGTCGGATCGTACCGCGTCGAGGCGCTCGCCGCGCGCGGCGGGTTCGCGACCGTCTATCGCGCCCGCCACGTCCGGTTGCGCCGCGCCGTCGCGCTCAAGGTGCTGCACGCGGACCTCGTCGCGGGCGGCGCGCTGCGCCGGTTCATCGGCGAGGCCGACGCGGTGAACCGGATCGCGCACCCCGGCATCGTCGACATCCACGACGTCGGTACGCTCCGCGACAGCCGGCAGTTCCTCGTGATGGAGTGGCTCGACGGCCGCTCGCACGACGCCGAGCTCGCCGCGCGCGGCCCGCTGAACGAGCTCGAGGTCCTCGCGGTCATGGAGGACCTCTTGCCCGCGCTCGCCGCCGCCCACGACGCCGGCGTGATCCACCGCGACCTCACCCTGCGCAACGTGATGGCCGTGCCCCGCGGCCCGTGGTTCGCCATCAAGCTCGTCGACTTCGGCATCGCCAAGCTGATCGCGGGCGACCGCCGCGGCACCAGCACGTCGTCCGACGTCCGGCTCGGCACGCCGGGCCACATGGCGCCCGAGCAGATCCGCGGCGAGGCGATCGACGCGCGCACCGACATCTACGGCGCCGGCGTGCTGCTGTTCGA
>VBLP01000243.1:0-2491 GCA_005887925.1 Deltaproteobacteria bacterium
TGGCGAGCCGTGCCGGCGCATGGATGACCGGACAGTCGATCATCGTCGACGGCGGCGCGCTGGCCTGAGGTGCGGCGCGGGGCGCGGCGGGGCAGGCCCTCCCGTCCAGGTGCTGGAATTACGTGGGATCGGTCGACGGCTGGGGCTCGGAGAGGAGGGTCGCCACGAAGCGCTCGTGGTCGTACCCGGTGATGATCGAGGTGGCGCTACCAGGGGCGGGGCGCGCGCCCCACTCTCCATGCGCGCGGTACATCTCGACCTCGGCCCACTCTCCGACGGATTCATCGATCGCGCAGGCGGCGGCGAGCGGATCATGGAACGCCTTGCCGCGGGGCCGCTTGGCCAGGTAGGTGTCCATGCCGCGATGGACCAGCTCGATCGAGCGGCGACGATCGCGCGCGGCGGTGAATCGCGCGTGCATGGCATGATCGTAGATCACGCCGTGGCAGACGTTCTTCGACACCAGGCGGCGGACGCGGATCGAGGGGGTGGCGAGGGCGACCTCGACGGCGCGCGGCGCTCCGTTGAAGTTGAAGGTCGGGCAGGTGGTGCGGCCCCGAAACTTCGCAAGCTGACGGTCCGGCGGCACGACGCCCTCGCCCGCGAAGCCGCCCTGCGCGACCCAGCGACCGAGCGGGAGCGAGCCGCCGTGTCGCCCGGCAAGGGCGAGCGCCGCGCCGAGGTTCCCGGGCGGTGCGCCGGTGAGCAGGGTGATGTCGTCGCCGGCGAACCGGAGCAGGACCTGGTCGGCGGGCTCGGCGTCGCGCGACGGGGGAACCGCACCGTAGGCGGCATAGTGCCAGGCCGAGACCGCCGTTTTCGACGTGTCGAGATCGCTGGCGCCCACGACGACGCCAGTCCAGTGCGCGCCGGACCAGGCCGACCTGATCGGGCCGGCCCGGGGTGATGGTGACCGCTTTGAGCGCCACCCGCGGGTGGTCGAGCAGCAGCAGCAGCGTCAGGAAGTCGTCGGGGTCACCGGTCTCCATGTCCCAGACCAGCGGCAGGCGAGGCGGAGACATCGGGCGATCATGGCAGCTTCGCGGCGGCGGGACTCGCCGCGATCCCGGCAAAGATCCATCGCGGAATGGCTCAATGGCGCGCGGAGCTGTGCGCGAGCCACGCGGGCAGCGCGGCGACGAGGTCGGTCATCACGCGCTTCGAGCCGTCGACGTACACCTGTTCCTTGCCGTAGGCCTCGCCGCCGGCATCGCCGACGAGGTCGGTGACGCCGCGCAGGATGAGGACGCGCGTGGCGTTGCGCTGTGCGACGTAGGCGATCGCCCCGGATTCCCAGTCGCCCGCGACGGCCTTGTAGTCGTCGCGCAGGTGCGCCAGCTGGGCGGGATCGAGGTCCTGATCCGCCGAGACCAGCGTCGTGCGGACCACCGGGGTCGGCGTGCCGGCGCCGAGCCAGCCGAGGTCGATCGTCGTCGCATAGGCGTCGATCGCCTCCTTGGCATCTCCCATGCGCTCGACGATGTCGTAGACCAGCGTGCGCTCGGCGAGGACGGTGGCGAAGCGCTCGATCGCGCCGGCGAAGCCGCCGCAGGTGCCGAGGTTGACGATCAGCTCGGGATGCCAGCGATCGATCACGTACTGGGCTGACCCGGCGGCGGAGATCTTGCCCCAGCCACCGTGGATGAACAGCACCGGGTCGCGGCGCGGCCCGACCTCGACCGAGAGCGTCTCGCCGTACGGAGTAGTGCCGGGCGCGGTGTCGGCGAACAGCGGCTTGATGGCCCGCCACTCGACGTTCGCCGACACCACGACGATGATCCGACCCTCCGGGGCGCGCGGCGAACAGGCGGTCAGGGCGAGCGCGATCACCAGCATGAGTCGCATGCACACGTCGTAGCACGGCTGCGGTCCGCACCGCGCCCGGCACTCCCCACCACTACATCTGCGGGTCGGGATACTGGAACTGGGTCTTGTTATCGCCTTCCCACGTGAGCGCCTTGTCGCCGGCGGTCTCGAACTCGCGCGCGAGCTTGATCAGCAGGTCGCGCTCCGTGGGATCCGAGATGCCAGCCGGCAGGTTGAGCGTGTTGTTCTTCGGCGGCATCTGGTTCTTGTTCAGCTGGGTGATGATGTCGTGGCGGCCGGCGAGCGCCTGGTTGGGATAGACGAAGAACTCCAGCTGCGCCGAGTTGCCCTGATTGTCGGGAGCGTGGCAGGCCTGGCAGTTGTTCTGCCGCATCCTCGCCTCGAGCGCGCGGTAGGTGTCGTCGAGCTGCGCGGTGTACGGGTTGCCCCTGGACAGCAGGTAGTCGTAGATCGAGACGTACGGCATCTGCACGCCGTTCTGCTCCCATTGCCACAGGCCGTCCCAGCCGTGCGCCACCTTGGGCCGCGTCGTGTCCTGGTCCGAGGACCGCAGGGCGCCGACCACCTGGCCGTCCTGGATCATGAAATGGACCGTCGTCGCGTAGTTGTACGAGTCCCACTTCTTGGCGCTGTGCCAGAACGGGTAGGGGAATGCGCCGATCGG
>VBLP01000243.1:2499-22740 GCA_005887925.1 Deltaproteobacteria bacterium
TCGCTGCCGAACATGAACGTCGACAGGTACATCCGGCGCCACACGCGGGCGTTGAACTTGTTCGTGCTGGTGTCGAGCCGGTAGCCGGCGCCCGCGGCCTGGCCGCCCCAGAGGAACGGCTCGCGCATGGTGTCGCGCAGCGCGGCGAGGTCGGTGAGCTTGCCGGCGCAGTCGTTGCGAGCGACCTCGTCGGCGGGATCGTTGCCCGCAGGGCATGCGGCGACCAGGCCCTTCGCGATCGACGTTGCGAGCTCGCGGTCACCTGTCTTGGACGCGCACGCGGCCAGCGCGACCATTGCGATGGTATAGGTGAACTTCATGGTAGTCCTCGTAATCCTTATTTGGTGAACAGCGTGACCAGGGTGAGCGCGCCGGCGTCGACGGTGAAACTGCCGGGCCAGGTGATGTCGTCGATCGCGTAGGGCGGCTCGATCTGCGATACGCCTTGCAGCGCGACCTGCATGATCGACACGTGCGGCTGTACGCCGAGCACCCATGCGTAGGGGTCGTCGCCCTGCACGACCGCCAGCATCGAGGGGTCCGGGTCGGACATCCCGAGGCTCGTCGGCGCGTACATCACGCGGCCCAGGCTCGGCGTGAGGCCGACAGTGGCACCCGCGACGCTGCCCGTGCCCGACATCGACCTCAGCGCGACCACGACCACGCCCCCCGACGGGTTGGCGCCCATCGCGACCAGGCTCTTGAAGTGGTCGCTGGTGACCATCGGGATCTCCAGGGTCGCGCTGATGCCCGGCGAGACCAGGAACTGCTGTAGCAGCGTCGGTGCCATGCTGGGCGCGGTGGCCGCGAGAGTCAGCGTCGTGTTTGCTGCGATGTCGAGGACGAACTTGCCGGTGCTGTCGGTGGTGGTGTGCTCACCGGAGGCACGGACGGCCACGGCCGCTCCCGCCACGGGCGCACCCTTGGTATCCACGACATGGCCGATGACGGTCGCCCGGTCGTTCTGCATGGTCGGTGTTTCGGGGGACGTGTGCGGGCCAAGGTTCTCCGCGCAAGCGGTCAGTGAGGCCAGAACGACGATGGACGATGCAACTTGTCGACTACTCATGGCGAAAAATCCGTTCATCAGATTACGTGTTTGGTTCGGTGCCGACCCCTTGTGCATGGGCAATGCCGAGATCATTGCGACCGACCTGACGAACCGCAGATCGCGATTTTCAAATGACTTCCGCCAAACCAGGGGACCGGATGGGTCGCCGATGGGGTAGGCGGGCGGTTCTCCGTTGGACCATCCTCGCGGAGCTCGGCGAGGGCTTGCTGGCGGGACTCGATGCGAGACCCACATGCGCCGCTCGCTCGCTTACAGCACCATCAACCTGGAGCCCAAGTGCCCTCAACCTCACACTGAAACGCCGTTCCACAGTTCCCACATGTGCGCTGCATCGGCGGGCGAAAAGCCGACGGCAATTTCCTCACGAACGGGAGGGAGGCACACCGCGATGTCCAGGTGCACGCCGGAATGTCCAGGGTGCAACGCCCGCCAATCCTTACGGAAAACTGTGTTTCACCGGCGCCAAATCTGACGACGCCGTCAACTCGAGACTCGCTCGGAGCAGGCGCTACCGGGTAGCGCGCCTGCACGGTACGCCCGCGAGGTGCGCGCTGGGCCGGTCGCAGCCGGTGCCGTGGATGATGTGGACCGGATGCCACGCTGTTCCACCGTCCGGCGGCGCGCGCTGAGGTCGCCGGCACCTCGAGCACCGTGGTTGCAGCTCAGCATCGGGGCTGCGTGTACCGGGCACGACGGGATGGCTGGCAGATCGCACCCCGGTCCATGTCGTGCTGCTGGTCAGACGCAGCGCGGGTCGATCACGGAATGGCGACGTAGCCGCCGCCACCGAGCACCAGCACCCTCGGCGCCTCCTCGATGTAGCCGCGAAGCGGATAGCCGGCGCCGGAGCCGTCCTGGTAGTGCTGATGGATGTAGAACAGGATCCCGGTGGGGGCGGGATCGACCGAGTATGTCCCGCTCGACATCGGGCCGAGGTTGCGCACGAACTGGCCGTTCACGTTGCTCAGCATATAGAAGCGCATGTCGGCCGTGAACTCGACGTTGCCGAAGAACTCCGCGGCACCGCCGCACAGCCACCAGCGGCCCGCGAGCTGCGCCGCCACTTGCGAAGCGTCGACGGTGATCGCCGGGCCCTGGGGCGCCTTGCACGCGGCCGTGAAGTCGATCGCGGCATCGCCGATGAATGCATCGCACGCGACGCTGGATCCGTTGCATCCATGCATCGCATCGGGGGGACCGCTGTGATTGCCATGATCGAAGTACAGCGAACAGCCGGCCGATGCCGACGCGAGCACCACCATCATCCCGCTGCGCATGGCCCTCAGGGTAGCGATGCACGACGCGACAGACAACGCGGCTTTGTGTGCGCGTTCGCGCGAGCGCCGGCAGACAGCGGCAGGAGCTACGCCGTCCTCGGGCAGCACTCCGACGCCGACGGCTGCGGGCAGCTCCACGTGATCGGCGGACGCACCCAGCCGCCGGCCGCCTCGCCGAGTTCGCCGGGGACGAGGACGCGGATCTGCTGCTTGTTCAGGTGAAGCTTCTTGATCGTCTTCTTCATGGTCAGCTCGCTTTCGATCGCGCGAGTTGCAACCGATGTACCGTCAAGATCCCTTGGCGCTATCAGTGGTTGGGCGACCCGCTTCGCCCCGCGCGCGCGGCGTGCAGAATCGGCACGCCGGTCGTGCGCGGTGCGATCACGCGACATCGGAACACATGAGGTCGCGTCCGATCGTTCGCATTGTGCAATAGCGTGTTATCGAATCGCGACTGACTACTTCCCGCCCGGTTCGCCGCCCGCGTCGTCCGCGGCCGGGCAGGCGTCGTCGCTCGGCGCCGCCGACTCGGCCGGCGCGGCATCGCTGAAGCGCTGCGACCGGCTGCGATCGACGGCGGCCGTGCCCTTCATCGCCTCGCGCGGGTTGTCGGTGTACAGCGCGCCCTCCCAGCTGTCCGAGCGCACCGAGGTCCACGAGATCAGTCGCTCGAGCTTGTCCTGGCCGCACGCCTCGCAGCGAACGAGGTCCTGGTCGGTCATCTTTTGCTGGTACTCGAACTCACGGTTGCAGGCGCTGCATCGATACTCGTAGATCGGCATTGCGAACACGATGCTGCGGCCGGCCGCCCGCGTCAACAGGGTGGCCAAGTGCGCGGAACGACATGCTCGCTGGCAGTGTCCAACCAGCCCGCGCCTCGTAAGCCGGCTAGCAGGCTCGCGCCGGATGTGCTTCTTGCCCGCGTTCCCTGGCGACTTCAAGAATCCTGCCGTGGTATAGGCGTTTCTCGCAAAGGGGCCGACGTGGATCCCCAGCCCATTCCCACCGATTGCTCCCGCGCTGCGATGGATGCCGGAGCAGTCACCGACGAGAGGACCTGACGTGATGGCAAGAGCTCGTATCGGACTGAGCGGCCTTGGTTGTGGGATCGCTTGTGCGATCGTGGTGACCGCACTGACATCTCATGCGGCTCCTGCGGGCGAGATCCAGTTTCGGAGTTTCGGCGCTTCGGCCGCGATCGGTCCCCCGGCGGAGGCGTTCGCCGCCAAGCTGCAGCACGTGACCAAGACGGTGCTGGGCGCCGCGGGCGAGGTGCACTTCGTCAAGCTCGCCGGGACGCCGCCGGTTCCCAAGCAGTTCGGGGGCGACATCATCGCAGCGGTGGCGGCGGGCCAGGCGGGCGGGGGCTTCGACGCCGCGTACTCGTCCGGGAGCGAGCTCAACAAGACGTGGGGCTTCCTGTTCAACTCCGGTGTTCCGTTTGGTCCGACCTTTGATGAGTTCATCGGCTTCCTCTATGGCAAGTCGGCCGAGAAGGAGTCGAAGACCGGGCTGGATCTCGTGCAGGAGAATCTCGACGCGCGGAATCGCAACGTCGTCGCGATCCCGATCGTCGGCAGCCCGGAGCAGCTGTCGGGGTACTTCTTCGAGCCGATGGATAACGTCCCCGGACACAAGGGCATCGGTCTGGCCGGGCTGTGCCAGAAGCCCTGGGTCCTGCGCTATCTGCCGCCCGGCGAGAACGTGCTCAGCATGGCGTGCGACGACCTGGTGGCGACGCACAAGATCCCGAAGAAGAACCTGTCGTTCATCCAGGCGATCCCCGGCGGCGGCTCGCTGGTCGATGCCGTGCTGGCCAAGACGCTCCATGGCTTCGAGTTCGCCACGCCGCTCGACGATCTGTCGGTGCTGTTCAACGGCGCGAACAACCCGGGCACCGCCGGCATCCGCTACGTGCACACGCCGGGCTGGCAGCAGCAGTTCCTGATCACCTGGATGCTGATCAACAAGAAGGTGTGGGGCGCGATGACCCCGGCGCAGCAGGTCCTGATCCAGACCGTCGCCAAGGAGCACGTGATCTCGTCGTACGCCGAGAACCTGCGCCAGCAGGGCGCCGCGCTGCAGGTCATCCTCGATGCCAACAAGAGCGACAAGAACCCCGAGAACGACATGGTGCTGACCAGGTGGCCGGTGCGCGACCAGATCCGGCTGCGCGACGCGACGATTCGCTTCCTCAACGCGCGCGCCGACGACGCCGCGCTGCCCGCCGAGGACCGCGCCGACTACGTCAAGGTCCTCGAGGCGCTCCGCGGCTACGTCCACGCCAACTCGTTCTACTGGGAGAACCGCCAGGTCACCACGTCGCTGCGCTTCGAGGACTGGGCGGCCCGGGTCGGCGACTGCTGGCGCGGCAAGTGCGATCCAGCGCGCGTCGAGCCGGGGAAGCGCCCGTAGACGCAGATACGCGGTACGCTTCGTCGATGGACATCACGGGAAGCGTGGTCTATGTCGTCGACGCCTGGGACGATGACGACCAGGAGAGCTACGTCCGCGTGTTCGCGACGAGCGAGAGCGCCAGCCGCGACCTGGCGCGCTGGAAGAGCAAGCGTGCAGACCACAGCGTGTTCGCGGGCGTGCTGAAGCGGCGAGTCAAGTGACGGCCTCAGGACGTACGCGCGCTGCGAGATCTTGAGCGAGACGGCGACGTTCTGCTCGACCAGGAGCACGGTGATGCCGCGCTCGCCGAGCGCGCGGATGGTCCGGAACACCTCGCGAACGACCAGCGGGGCGAGGCCGAGCGATGGCTCGTCGAACATGATGAGCTCGGGCGCGCCCATGAGGCAGCGGCCGATCGCGAGCATCTGCTGCTCGCCGCCGGACAGCGTGCCGGCGAGCTGGCGGGTGCGCTCGCGCAGCCGCGGGAAGAAGGCGTAGACCTCGTCGAGCCGGCCGCGGTAGCCGCGCCGCGCGCGCGGGAGCATGGCGCCCATCTCGAGGTTCTCGAGGACGGTGAGGCTGGAGAACACCTGTCGGCCCTCGGCGACCTGGCCGATGCCCAGGTTGCAGATCTCGTGCGGCGCGAGCGCGTGAATCTCGCGGCCGGCGAACGCGATGCGGCCGGCGCGCGGGCGCTCGATGCCGGCGATCGCGCGGATCAGCGAGGACTTGCCGGCGCCGTTCGCGCCGACGATGGCGACCGTCGCGCCGCGCGGGACCTCGAGCGAGACCGCCGACAGTGCCTGTGCGTCGCCGTAACACAGCTCGAGGTCCTCGACCGACAGCAGGGCCGCGGAGGTCATATCTCGGTGTCCTCGCCGAGGTAGCACTGGACGACCGCCATGTCCCGGACGACCTCGTCCGGCGTGCCGCGGGCAATGACCGCGCCGCGATCGAGGACCGCGATGTGCTGCGCCAGGGCCATGACCGCGCGCATGACGTGCTCGATCAAGAGGATGGTCAGGCCCTCGGCGCGGTGGAGGCCGCGGAAGGCCTCGACGAGCTGGTCGCACTCGGTCGGCCGCAGACCGGCCATGACCTCGTCGAGCAACAGCAGGCGCGGCCGCGTGGCCAGCGCGCGTGCGACCTCGAGCCGCTTGCGATCCGAGAGCGTGAGCGTGGCGGCGGGGTCGTTGGCCCTGGCCTCGAGGCCGAGCTTCCGGAGGACCGCGTGCGCGGCACCGCGCGCGGCGGCGACGGTCCGCTCCACGCGCAATGCGCCGACGATGACGTTGTCGAGCACCGACAGTGCGGGGAATGGCTTGACGAGCTGGAAGGTGCGTCCGATGCCGGCCGCGCAGATCTGGTCCGGGCGCAGCCCGTGGATCGGCCGGCCCTGGAAGTGGATCGTGCCGGTGTCTGGGGCGTACACGCCGGCGATCAGGTTGAACACCGTGGTCTTGCCGGCGCCGTTCGGGCCGATCAATGCGCTGACCTGGCCTTCTGCGACCTCGAACGAGGCGTTGGCGACCGCCTTGAGCCCGCGGAACGACTTCGAGAGTCCGCTGGCGCGGAGCAGCGCGGTCATCGGATCCCCAGGCGGCGGGCCAGCGGCGGCCAGATGCCCTGCGGCAGGAACACGATCACGAGCAGCAGCACCACGCCGTAGACGACGCCCTTGCTCCCCGGGATCTCCCAGCCCACGGCCCGCAGCGCCTCGGTCGCGCCCTCCGACAGCAGCGTGAACACCGCCGCGCCGAAGATCGGGCCGAACAGCGTACCGACGCCGCCGATGACCGACCCGAGGACGATCTCGATCGAGCGGCCGGTATTGAAGACCTGCTCGGGGAACAGGCTGTTGTTGTAGAAGGCGAAGAACACACCCGAGATCGCGGTCATTCCGGCGCTGATGGCCATCGCCAGGACCTTCCAGCGAAACACGTTGATCCCGAGCGCCTGGGCCGCCTCTTCATTCTCGCGGATCGCGCGCCAGTAATATCCGGCGCGCGAGCCGAGCAGTCGCGAGCACAGGGCGAGCGCGCCGGCGGTCAGGGCCAGCATGACGTAGTAGTAGAGCGCCGGCGGGCCGCGGAGGTGAACGAGATCGATGCTGTCGCGCTGCTCGACCTTGAGGAACATGCCGCCTGGGCCGCCGGTCCAGGACACGTGATCGAAGCCGATACGGGTGAACTCGGCAAACGCGATGGTGAGGAGTGCGAAGTAGACTCCCGAGACGCCGAACCGGAATGCGAGACAGGCGATGACCACGCCGGCCAGCGCGGCGAGCGCGACCGCGAGCGGGAGGCCGGCCCACGGACCGATCCCGAAGTGATAGAACAGCGCGCCCGCGGCATAGGCGCCGATGCCGACATAGAGCGCATGGCCGAGCGAGAGCTGGCCGGCAAAGCCCATCATCACATTCCAGGACTGGCTGGTATAGGCGAAGTACAGGATCAGCGTGCCGACGGACAGCGCGTACCCGCCGGCGAGCCACGGAAACACGAGCGCCACGGCGAGGAGGCCGGTGAGGAGGAGCGCGGCCCGGCTCATGACCTCCTCCCGAACAGACCCTGCGGCCGGAGCAGCAGCACCACGATCAGGAGGCCAAAGCTCAGCATGCTCTTTGCCGACGGCGAGATCAGGAGCCCGCCGACCGCCTCGGAGACGCCGATCAGGACACCGCCGAGCAGCGCACCGATCATCGAGCCGAGTCCGCCGACGATGACGATCACGAAGGCGAGCAGGGTGTAGTGGGGGCCGAGGCTGGGTGTGACGTCGACGAGCAGGGTCAGGGCGCAGCCGGCCACCGCGACGCAGACCGCGCCCAGACCGAACGTGAGCGCATAGAGCCGCCTGACGTGGAGGCCGACGACCCTGGCCGCGAAGTAGTTGTCGGCGCAGGCGCGGATCGCTACGCCGGTCCAGGTGAAGCGGAAGAAGCCGCCCAGGAGGAGCGCGGTCACGATGGCGAGGCCCGCGGCGTAGGCCCGCGCCTTGTCGATCAGGATGTCGCCGAATTCGAACGACTCGAGCTGGTAATCGACCTGGACGCTGCGCGCGTCGGGACCGAAGGCCATGAGCAGGCCATTGACGAGGATCAGCCCGACGGCGACGAGCAGCAGGAACTGCGAGTGCTCGGGCCGCGTGATGAAGCGATTGATGAGGCCGGCCTGCAGCGCATAGCCCAGCACGAAGAACGCGACGGCGACCGGCGCGACCGCGAGGAACGGATCGAGCTCGAAGCGGGCGAACAGCAGCGCCGCGGCATACATCGCCACGCTCATCATCTGGCCGTGCGCGAAGTTGACGACGCGCACGACGCCGAAGATCACCGACAGCCCGAGCGCCATGAGACCGTAGACCAGCCCCGTCAAGATCCCGGAGATGGCGACGTTGGCGACCAGGTCGAACGACAACCTATGTCTTCTTGTAACCGGGCGTGGGGAACACCGGCTTGGCCGTCGCGGCGGCGCTCGGCAACACCACCGTGGGCAGCTGGTTCAGGTTCTGCACGCACGCCGAGCCGATGCCCTCGACCTGGCCCTTGGCGTTGAACTTGATCGGCCCACCGAGCGTCATCTTGTCGGTGATGTTGGTCTGGCGGATCGCCTCGGCCAGCGCCTTGGGGTCGGTGGACCTGGCGCGCTTGAACGCGTCGGCGGCGACCAGGATCGCCTCGAAGGTGAAGCCGACGTTCAGGCCGTGAAACACCAGCTTGTCGTTCGGATTCTGCTTGAGGAATGCCTTCTCGACGAGCTTGGTCAGCTTCGCCTGCGGGTTGTACCAGGGCACGTTCGAGATCGAGTACTCGGACAGCTTGCCGAGGGACTTGAAGTACTGCTCCTCGTACATGCCGGGCGAGCCGGGGCTGACGATGCCCATCGGGTTCCAGCGCTGCTTGACCATCTCGCGGCGCAGGAGCACGGCGTCGTTGAGGCGGGACACCAGGAGCAGGAAGTCGGCCTTGGTCGCCTTGGCGCGCGACACCTCGACGGTGAGGTCCTTGGCCGCCGGATCGTAGCCGATGTCGTCGAGGATCTTGAAGCCGAGCTGCGTGCGCTGCGGCAGGATCGCGGTGATCCCCTTGGTCATCGCCTGACCGAACGTGTCGTTGACGTGCATGTACACGGCGGTCGTCGGCGCCGTGTGAGTGGCCTGGAACAGCTCGCCGACCAGGTCGAGCCCGTTCTTCACGATCTCGGTGGCGGTCTGGAAGTTGCGAAACACGAAGCGATAGCCCTGCTCGGTGATCTGCGGAGCCGCGGCGATGTTGATGATCAGCGGCACCCCGCGCTGCTCGGCGACCTGCGCGATCGCCGCCGCGGCGCCGGAGTCGAACGGGCCGACCAGGACATGGGCGCCGTCCTGGATCAGGCGCTCGGCGCGGGTGCGGGCCGTGTCGACGTTCGACTCGAAGTCGGCGTTCATCAGCTCGAGGTCGACGCCGAGCAGCTCCTTGATCACGCCGGGCGCGAGGTCGGCGCCCTTCTGGCACGACTGCCCGGTCAGGCCGAGCGTGCCCGAGCGGGGCAGGATCACGCCGACCTTGAGCTTGGCCGGCTGGGCGCGGGCCGACCTGAGCGGCAGGAGCGATGTGGCGACGCCGGCTGCGAGCGCCGTGGTGAAGCTGCGACGATCGATGCCCTGGGATCTGGCCATGGGTCCTCCGGGTCGCCGCACGGTAGCAGACTTCGCGCGCCGCATCACGAGCGAGAGGCACCGGTACTCCCTGCGGCGGTATACACGCTGTCTATCGCGGTCTGCTCGCGGGCGATGGCCGTCGGCGCATTGCACGGGGTTCGGCGTGGCACGTGCGCTGCACCGGCCGGAGAGTCGTGATGACGACCGTCGAACGCATGGGCGAGCTCTTGTCCGATGATCTGCTGATCACCGTCACCGGCGGTGCCGACCCGGGGTACAACCCCGCCGACGATGCGCTCGGCCGTGCCGGCCCGGGCCGCAGCTGGAGCTGGCTCGGCAACTACTACCCGCCCGAGGCGCTGGCCCACGACAAGGCCGTCCGCGGCAACCTCGCGGCCGGCTCGAACCCGGTGATGGCCCACGCGAAGGCGGTGCGGCTGCTCCCCCCGGCCGTCGGCTCGTACTTCCGCGCCCGGTTCCACCCCGGCCCCGACGACATGCATCTGCCCTGAGCGCGCGGCGCGCGGGACCGAAGCAGCCGCTCACGGTCGAACAACTCCCATCTTGCGCAACGTCGCGATTCGCGTGTAACGCGGAAGCTCGTCCTGGTCTCGAATCCCGGTCGAACGGGAGAGAACCATGTCGAGCTCTGGAATCGCGAATCGTCGCAGTGTGCGCTCGCCTCGTGACCTGGCGGGCGTAATCCCGATGTTCGTGCGCGAGCGCTCGACGGTGAATCTTCGAGTGGATGCGATCGGAGTTCTCCGGATTGCACGTGGTTTGCACGACCACCCGGTAAGGAGGATTCCATGGGTACGAAATCCAGCATCGATCAGCTGAACAGCTTTCTGCGCGGCGAGATGGCCGCGGTCGAGACCTATCAGATGGCGCTCGACAAGCTCGAGAAGACCAGCACGGCGCGCGATGAGCTGCTCGCCAACCTCAAGTCGCACCAGGACCGCGTGATGGCGCTGCAGGATGCCATCGTCGCGGCCGGTGGCACGCCGGCCAAGAGCTCTGGCCCGTGGGGCACCTTCGCGAAGGCGGTCGAAGGCACCGCGAAGACCCTCGGCGACAAGGCCGCGGTCTCGGCCCTCGAGGAGGGTGAGGATCACGGCCTCAAGGACTACAGGGACGACCTGAACAAGCTCGACCCGACCTGCCGCGATATCGTCGCACGGATGATCCCGCAGCAGCAGACGACGCACGATCGGCTGAGCGCGCTCAAGCGTCGGCTGTAGCGCCGGGCCGCACAGGTGCGATACCTAGCGCGACGGGATCACGCCCATGCGGATCGCGTAGCGCACCAGCCCGGCGATGTTGTGGATGTCGAGCCGTTCCATGATCTGGGCGCGATGGGCGTCGACGGTCTTCATGCCGATGTGCAGGCGCTTCGCGATCTGCTTGGTGGTGTGGCCCTCGGCCACGAGCTGGAGGATCTCGCGCTGGCGCGGTGTGAGCGCGTCTCGGTGCGCGGGTTCGCGGCGAGCGATCTCGTCGACGACGCTGCGCGCGATCGCCGGGCTGATCCAGACCTCGCCGCGGATCACCGCGGCCAGCGCCAGCTCGAGCTCGCTGACCGCCGCGCTCTTGAGCAGGTAGCCCGAGGCTCCGGCGCCGAGCGCCTGGCGGACGTACTCGGCGTCATCGTGCATCGACAGCACGAGGACGCGCGGCCGCGGCTTGAGCTTCACCACGCGCCGCGTCGCCTCGATGCCATTGAGGATCGGCATCGACAGGTCCATCACGACCACCTCGGGTCGGAGCTGCGCGACCAGCTTGAGCGCCTCGCCGCCGTGCTCGGCTTCGCCGACGACCTCGACGTTTGCCATGTTATCGAGCAGCGCCCGCAGCCCGGCGCGCACGAGGGTGTGGTCTTCCGCGAGCAGGACGCGGTGGCGGTTCATCGCAGGCTCCGCGGCGGAAACCGGAGGCGCACGGTGGTTCCGCGCCCGGGCTGCGAGAGGATGTCGAGCCGGCCGCCGGCGAGCGCGGCGCGCTCGCGCATCGCGAACAGCCCGATGCTGGCGCCTCGGGCCCGCGACCATGCGGCGTCGGCGTCGAAGCCGGTCCCGTCGTCGCGGATCTCGAGCTCGAGCTCGTCGCCGGTCCGGCGCAGCGCGATCTCGACGCGGCTGGCCCGGGCGTGCCGCTCGATGTTGGTGATCGCCTCCTGCGCGATCCGGAAGCACGCGGTCTCGACGGCGAAGGCCATGCGCGGGACACCCTCGACGGCGACATCGAACGCCAGGCTGCCGCGCGTGTGCCGGCTCGCGAGCCAGCGCAGCGCCGCACCGAGCCCGAGGTCATCGAGCACGGTCGGCCACAGCTCGATGGCGAAGTCGCGGGTCTGCGCCAGCGCTTGATCGACCAGCGCGATCGCCGCCGCGCTGTCGTGCGGCGACTCGAGCATCAGTCGCAGCGCCATCAGCTGCTGACCGAGCTCGTCATGCAGCGCTCGTGCGATGCGGCGCCGCTCGAGCTCCTGCGTGGCGAGCAGCAGCTGCGCGATCGAGCCCACCTCGGGCGTGCGCTGGAGCGCGCGGACCACCGCGGGTCCGAGCAGGCCGAGATCGTCCTTCGAGATCGAGTCGCTGGCGCCCGCCTGGATCGCCTGCCGCCCGGCCGACTCGACCAGGCGGCCCGAGACGACGATGAACGGTGTGTCGGGCGCCGCGAACCGCGTGGTCTCGAGCGCGTGCATCACATCGAGGCCCGCCAGGCTCGTGTCCGAGATCACGAGGTCCCAGTGTTCGCGCAGGAGCGCGGCGCGGAGGGTCTCGGGAGTCTCGACGCGCTGCCACGTCGGAGCGAATCCCACGCGCCGGAGCTCGCGCGCGATCAGCTTGACGTCAGGCTCCGCATCCCCCACGAACAGCACCTTGAGCTCGACCGCCACGAGAGGTAGCTAGCCAGCGGCGCGCCGGTCGCCTATCCGGGAGATCCCGGAGATCGGCTGCGGAAAGTACCTAATGTCGGCCGGGATGATGCCGAGGAGGATCGCCGACCGCACCAGGGCGGGGGTCCAGGTCCCGCCGAGCCGATCGGCGACGCCCTTCGATGTCAGCGGCATGTGACCGACGTTGGCGAACTCGCAGCGGAGTGTCAACGCGTGTGGTGATCACCGTGGCTGCATGCCCACCGATGGAAGCAGAATGACCATGTCGTGGATTCACACACTGCAATTTTTGCGCTCACCGCGTCGTTTCGCGGCAGTCGATCGGGGACCTCCTCCCCGTCGAGGCAGTCGCGCACCAGCGCCTCCGACAGCCGCGCGAGGCGGATCCTGGGATCGCCGTCGCCCTGGTGTTCGAGCGAGTACGAGCCGAGCTGCGGGAACAGGCCCTTCGCGACGGTGATGTTACCCTCCTTCGGATCGGTGATCGACAATCCGAACAGCTTATCGCCCTCGCCGTTGCGGAGGAACAGCTCCTGGCGCATGAACGCCTCGAAGTCATCATTGCTGTAGCCGAGCTCATTGAACAGGCGGCGCTTGAACGGCTGGTCCCTGGTCAGGTTCGCCGGGTCGAACGTCTTGCCCAGATCGGTGCCGTAGCCGATCGCGTGCGAGCCGCCCCAGTCGAGCCCGCGCGCCGGCTTGGCGTAGTTGGGCCGGGGCGCCTTCGACAGGCCGCCGGTGCCGGATGCAGCAATGCGCGGACCATCGCCAAGCCGGCGTGATGACTCGCGTCCGCGTGGATCGATCGATCACCGGCTGGCTGGATCGATCCACCGGAGCCATCCGGTGCCGGCGCATCCTCGTAGAGATGCGACAGCCCGCCGGATCGCGCGACCACGGCGCGACATCACGACCGGCAGCGCGCGCCGCTCGTCGGCCGGGCCGATCCTGGCGGCGAAGGGTGTGGACAGGCGCGCGGGGTCGGATGACACTCCGCGTGCGTCCGCCACCGGTGGGCGTCCGCAGTCCAGCGGCCAGACCTGCCAGGAGGAGATTTGGAGCCCATCGTCGACCCGGCTGCGCATGGCACGTTCCGGACCCGGAGCGGGGGCATGATCGCGGTGGAGCGGTTGTCGCTGACCTACGGGCGCGGCGCGTCGCGCGTCGTGGCGCTTCGCGATATCAGCTTTCGCATCACCGACGGGGAGTTCGCCGTGGTCGTCGGTCCCTCGGGCTGCGGCAAGTCGACGCTGCTCAAGATCCTCGGCGGCCTGCTGTCGCCGACCAGCGGCGTGGCCGAGCTCAAGGGCCAGCCGATCACGGGGCCGCGGCGCGACATCGGCGTGGTGTTCCAGACCCCGGTGCTGTTCCCGTGGCGCACCGTGGTCGGCAACGTGATGCTGCCGGCCGACGTGCAGGGGCTCGACCAGACCGCGATGCAGCAGCGCGCGCTCGAGCTGCTCGGCCAGGTCGGGCTCGGCGGGTTCGAGCGGCGCTATCCGCGCGAGCTGTCCGGGGGGATGCAGCAGCGCGTCGGGATCGTGCGCGCGCTGCTCAACGATCCGGCGATCCTGCTCATGGACGAGCCGTTCGGCGCGCTCGACGCGATGACCCGCGAGACCCTGAACGTCGAGCTCCAGCGGATGTGGATGCAGCGCCGGATCACGGTGCTGTTCATCACCCACTCGATCTCGGAGGCGGTGTTCCTGGCCGACCGCGTCATCGTGCTCACGCCGCGTCCGGGGACGATCGGCGACCAGTTCGAGGTCGATCTGCCGCGGCCGCGCACGCTCGAGGCCATGAACACCGAGCGCTTCGGCCACTACGTCCGGCGCGTGCGGAGCGCGCTGAGCGCGCGGGGAGGGCTCGAGTGAAGCGGCGCGGACCGCTCGCGTTCTGCCTGCGCCTGATCTTCCTCGCTGCCCTGGTCGGTCTGTGGCAGCTCGTGGTGGTCGCGCTCGACATGCCCGCGTTCGTCGTGCCGGCGCCGACCCGGGTCGCATATGCGCTCTACCAGGGGATCGGGAGCGATATCTATACCACCCACCTCTACGTGACGGTCGTCGAGACGCTGCTCGGCTTCGCCCTGGGCTGTGTCCTGGCGTTCCTGTTCGGCAGCGTCATCGCGATGTCACGCACCGTCGAGTACTATCTCTATCCGCTGGTCGTCATGTTCCAGGCCATGCCCAAGGTGGCCCTGGTCCCGATCATCGTGATCTGGTTCGGTCTCGGCATGAGCTCCAAGGTGGTGAGCGCCGCGCTGGTGGCGTTCTTTCCACTCATGGTCAACACCATCGTCGGCCTGCGCTCGGCCGACGAGGATCGCGTCAACCTCATGCGCTCGCTGGCGGCCTCGCGCTGGCAGATCTTCCGCATGCTGCAGCTGCCCAACGCCACGCCCTACCTGTTCGCCGGCCTCGAGATCGCCATGATCTTCGCGCTGATCGGCGCGATCGTCGCCGAGCTGCTCGGCGCCGAGAAGGGACTGGGCATGTACATGCAGAGCCTGAACTTCAACATGGACGTGGCAGGGCAGTTCTCGATCCTGTTCATCCTGGCGATCCTCGGCCTCACCCTGAACGGGCTGATCGTCCTGGTGCGGCGCCGCGTCCTGTTCTGGGACCGCTCGCGCGATACCGACGTGTCATCGGTCAGCAAAGGAGATGTCTTGTGATGAAGCGTATTGCCATCATTGCGGCGCTGGTCCTGGGCTCCGTGGCCGCGACCGCTCCCGCGTTCGCCGACGTGCGGACCATCCGCATGGGCTGGTGCGCCAAGACGATCAGCTCCGCCGCCGCACCGTTCGCGGTCGCGACCAAGCTGGGCTGGTTCGAGAAGGCGGGGATCAAGGTCGAGCTGGTCCCGCTCGCCGGCTCGACCGACTGCGTGAAGTTCGTCGCGACCAAGGACGTGCAGGTGGCGCTGCCGTCGACCGAGCCGCTGGCGATCATCCGGCCGCAGGGGGTCAAGGCGAAGTTCTTCTATACCGCCTATCAGGGCAACATCTACGGCATCGCGGTGCCGGCCGACAGCCCGGTCAAGTCGATGGCCGACCTCAAGGGCAAGCGGATCGGCGTCATCTCGATGGCGTCGGCCGGCGTGATCGTGGCGCGCGCGCTGGCCAAGCAGGCGGGGCTGGATCCCGACAAGGACATCTCGATCGTCGTCGCGGGCGAGGCGGCGCAGACCGCGGCGCTGGTGCTGTCGCGGCAGGTCGATGCGCTGTCGCAGTTCGATACGCAATACGCCCTGACGATGAACGCGGGGGCCAAGCTGCGGTTCCTCGATCAGCCGGAGATCAAGAAGTTCCCGTCCAACGGGTTCGTGGCGCTCGAGGACTTCCTCAAGGACAACCGCAGCGATGCCGTGGCGCTGGCGCGGGGCTACGCGATGGGGACGGTGTTCGCGTTCGCCAATCCCGAGGCGGCGATCCGCATCCTGTGGCAGGTGTTTCCGCAGACCAGGGCGCTCGGCAAGGACGAGGCGACCGCGCTCAAGGACGACCTGCGCACGCTCGAGGCCCGCATGAAGAACTGGCGCTACGAGCCGGTCGACGGCAAGCGCTGGGGCGACAACGTCGAGAAGAACTACCAGGCCTACGTCGACTGGCTGGCCGCCCAGGGTGTGCTCAAGACCAAGGTCGACGCCAAGGACCTCATCACCAACGCGCTGCTCGATGACGTCAACAAGTTCGACGCCGCCGCGATCGCCAGAGAAGCCAAGGCCTACAAGGTGAAGTGACGCGTCCGGATCGCGGACGGTCGATCGGGTCAGGGCACGTGAAGCACGCCGAGCGTGCCCGGCGTCGGATCGTGGGTCGGTGGCGTGAGGTAGTAGTAGGTCGCGCCGGCGGCGGCGAGCACGACGATGGCGGTGGCGCCCCAGAACCAGCCGGAGCGCAGCACGCTCGCACGCTCGCGGGGCGGCGGCGCTGCAGGCCGTTCGAAGCTCAGCCTGGGCGCGGGCTCGGGCGGTGGCTCGACGCGCGCCGGTGGCACCGGGGCGACCGGGATCGCGAGATCGACATTGTCATGCGCGCCGCGGACCAGCGCGACGCTGCGCTGGACGACCGGCGCGCCCGCGCGGCGCACGACGACGGTGTGGCTGCCGGGATCGAGCGCGATCGCCGCGTCGGTGGTCGCCGCGCGGCCGTCGAGCTCGATCGCGTCGCCGGCGGCCAGGCCGGTCGCGCGGATCTGCAAGGTCGGGATCGCCTTGTCGAGCGCGGGGATCGCGTTCCTCGCGAGCTTGCGAAACGGCTCGCTCTCGGCGGTCGCCGGCTGGTCGAGGAAGCTCGTGTAGCTCGCGCGGGCCTCGACGAGCCTGTCGGTGTGCTCCTGGGCGACGGCGAGGTTGAACAGGGTGAGCGGCCGCGGATCGAGCGCGTATGACTGCTCGAAGCGCTCGCGCGCGACCTCCCAGTTCTTGTCCTTGGCCGCCTTGAGACCCTCCTGCTTGAGCGTGCTCGCCGGATCGGCGTGCGCGATGCCGGCGATCAGGACGACCGCGGCGATGGCGAGGATGCGATGGCCCGGCATGTCGCTCCTACTGCGCCAGCACGGCGTCGTCGGCGCGGACGGCGCTGGCGGGCTTGGCCTTGGGTCTGGGCTTGGTGGCCGCCTTGGCGGGTGGCGCCGCCTTGGCGGGTGGCGCCGCCTCGTCGGCGAGCACGGCGCCGTCGGCCTCGATCGTGGTGACGCGGCCGCGGGGTGTCGCGGGGGCCGACACGTGATGCGGCGGTGGTCTGGTGGATGGCGCGGCGGCCGGCGTTGCAGCCGTCGGTGTCTCCGCAGCGGTCGGCGTTGCCGCCGCGGTCGGTGGGGGGGCGGCGGCCGGCGGCGCGGCCGCGGTCGGCGCGGCAGCGGTCGGCGGCGCGGCCGCGGTCGGCGCGGCAGCGGTCGGCGGCGCGGCAGCGGTCGGCGCGGCAGCGGTCGGCGCGGCAGCGGTCGGCGGCGCGGCAGCGGGCACGGCGTCGTCCGGGCGGCTGACCCAGACGATCGCGGCCGCGATCGCGCAGGCGGCGGCGAGGCCGCCGAGCACCAGACCGCGATGGCGCCGCGCGTGCGGCTCGACGGCCGGCGGCGTGACGAACGTCGACCCGGTCACCGGCGGCGGCGAATCGGCCGTGTCGTCGAACGTCATCTCGCCGACCTGGACGGTCGCGGCGCGATCCGGGACGCAGACATGCTCGACGAGCTCGGCGATCAGCTCCGGCGGCGTGGCGACGGCCTCGGGCACCGCGGCCTTCAGATCGCGGCGCAGGTCGAGCGCGGTCGCGTGGCGGTCCTCGGGGCGCTTGGCCGTCGCGCGCAGCACGGCGGCGTCGAGCGCGGCCCCGACCTCGGCGTTGAACGTGCTCGCCGGCGGGATCACCGGCTTGCGGACGCGCTCGAGCACGGCGAGGTCGTTGTCGCCGCGGAACAGTGCGCGCGACGTGAGCGACTCCCACAGGCACACGCCGAGCGCGTAGACGTCGGCGCGGCGATCGATCGGCCGGCCCCAGGCCTGCTCCGGGGACATGTAGCGCAGCTTTCCCTTGAGGCCGGAGCCGCTGCGCGTCGCGCTGAGCCGGCCGTGCGCCTTGGCGATGCCGAAGTCGATCACCTTGACGCGGCCGTCGCGGGTGACCAGCACGTTCGACGGGCTGACATCGCGGTGGACGATGCCGAGCGGCGCGCCGTCGGCCCCGGTGGTCTCGTGCGCCGCGTGCAGCCCGGCCGCGACCTCGATCGCGAGGTGGACCGCGACCGCCGCCGGGAGCGTCTTGCCCTCGGCGCGGCACGCGTGCAGCAGCTGCTGCAGCGAGCAGCCGTCGACGTACTCCATCACGATGTAGTAGACGCCGTCGTGCTCGCCGAACTTCTCGACGTACACGACGTTGGAGTGCCGGATGTGCGACGAGATCCGCGCCTCGTCGATGAACATCTGCACGATCAGCTCGTTCTCCGCGAGGTGCGGATGGATCACCTTGATCACGACGGGGCGCGATACGCCGGCCGCGCCGTGGCGCTGCGCGAGGAACAGGGTCGCCATGCCGCCGGCGCGCAGCCGGGCGCGGATCTCGTACTCGCCGAGCCGGTCGCCCTCGCGGAACAGGTCGCGCGCGCTCATCGCGGATCGAACTCCAGCGTCGGGAATGGCATCTGCGCCGTCATCGACGAGAACTGGGTGTAGCCGCACGGCGTGCCCGCGCCGTCCTGGCATACGCCGCTGGTCGAGCACAGCATGGCCTTGCAACCGCGCATCGCCGCGTCGGTCACGCCGATCGTCGCGTTGTTACCCTTCGCGCGATTGATGTCGGTCGCGGTCATCGTCCCGTAGCCGAGATAGATGCGGTCGGTGGTCTCCTCGAGCGCGATGATCCGATCGGGGAACTGGCCGCTGAGCGTGAAGCACACGCCGGCGGGGCCGGTCCGGAGGTCGTCCCAGAACGCCAGGACGCCCTTGCCGGGGAAGCCGACCTCGCCAAGCGAACGCGCTGCACCGACGCTGCCCTTCAGCGCATTGGGCATGGTGTCGCCAAGGCCGATGTAGCCATTGACTCCCGCCCACACCTTGGTCACCGGGGCGCCGTAGAACCAGAACGGGAACGGCATCGCCGGCAACAGCGGCGACAGCGCTTCCTTCTCGTCGACACCGGGCACGACGCTGCCCATGCCGGCCTCGCGCATGACGCAGGCATCCCGCACGGTGAACAGCGCATTCTTCCACGAATAGCCGTGCTCCCCGCAGCCGCGCCGGGGTTGAGGATCCGGGAGCTCTGCGTAGCCGCCGACGCCGACCGCCGGGCACGGGCCGGGGATGCAGCTGCGATCGAGGATGAAGCGCAGCTCGAGCGAGGTCTCGTGCTCGAAGCTCGCGGTGCCGCGCGCGGTCGCGAACACCGAGCCGGCGCGCATGCCGGTCACGGTGACGGTGACATCGCGGGGATTGCCTCGTGGAACGAGCGTGATCGAGCCCGGCAGAGCGTCGGCATCGAGTGGCATGACCTCGACCGGCATCGCCGCGCCGTCGCCTGTCGCCTCGATGTGGAGCGCGTCGATCGTGCACGGCACGCCGAACGTGGTGTCGACGGTGACGACGATCTCGGTCGCAGGCAATGTGCCGCGACACGCGGCCAGCGCGATGCCGGCGGTGACGAGCCCCCCGCGGCTCACGGTCCCCTCTTGGTGACGCGGAACCGCGCCTGGAACAGGAACGGGCCGGGGAACCCGCCGATCACGTCGACCGCACCGCTGAGGAACGTGCCGACGTTGAACGACGGCATGCAGATCAGGTTCGCGAGCTGCGTGATGTAGAACCCGTCGTGGACCTCGGCGAAGCCGGTCGCGATCATCGGACCGCTATCGGGGAAGCACTTGATGGTCATGTTGTTGGCATTGGTGCATCGGCCGCTCTGGGTGGTGGCGTCCCAGTTGCAGGGGCCGCTGCAGTTGTTGTTCGACACGGCCCACGTGATGCTCGTGTTGCCGAGCGGATTCTTCGCGCCGCAGCTCGGGCAATCCTTGGTCGAGGTGCACGGCGTGCCGTTGTCGCACATCCCGCACCAGCACGGCCGGTTCGCCGGCGTGCCCGTCGTGCACTTCGGCCGCGTCCCGTCCATCGTCCAGGCGATCGACGAGGTCGATGTGCCGTTGCTCGCGAGGTTGATCGTCACCGCCCCGGTGAGCGATGGCGGACAGTCGAAGCTCGTCGAGATCAGCTGCTCGGTGCCGACGCCGTTGACATCGCAGGCCGCGCCGGTCCCGCCACACTTGCCACCGGGGTTGCCATCGTACGACGTCGGATCGCCCATGCAGGCGACGCATTTGGCGAGCGAGAGGGCGAGCTGGAGGTTCAAGACCCGCAGATCGCTCTGGCCGGTCTCGAGATCCATGACACCCTGAACGGCGGGAGCGTCGCCTGGCAGCGGCTCGAGATATGCGATCCCGCAGGTATCCAACCCCACGTTCGAC
>VBLP01000243.1:22750-49279 GCA_005887925.1 Deltaproteobacteria bacterium
TGTCGCGCCGCCACAGACCTGCGAGACCTTGTTCAAGCAGCGCTGCATGCTCACCGGCGCGGCCGGATCGCCGCGCACCGGGCCGTGAAACTTGCAGCGCCGGCAATCGGCATCGCACTCGTCGACCTTGACCGAGGTCTGCGAGCCTTGCGGCAGCCCCACGCCGTGCGCGCTACCGGTCCAGCCCGGATCGAACCGCGACGAGGCGCCGATCAGCTCCAGATCGAGATAGCTCGGGCACGCGGCGCGCGCGGGGCCATCCGCGATCGGCGGCTCGTGCGACGCATGCGTCTTGCAACCGAGGACGCACATCGCCAGGAGGAGCCAGAAGCGCACCTCGATTACCGCGCGAACGAAACGCGACACCGCCGGCGAGAGTACACGAACGCCACGGAGGCCCGCCCCCCAACCGACGCGCGGTGCCGTGTAGGTCGGGCGATTACCAATCTCGACGCCCTGCACGCGTGGCGAGCATCACGTCCAGCACTGGCGATGATGGCCGAGCGCGCGAGTGCGCTCGTCGGACAGCGCCGCAAGACAAGGCACGGGCCGAGCCTCGACTCGTGACAGAGCCATGGCCGAAACGGGCATTGAGGTCCGGCGCGCGGCGCGATAGGCATGACGCATGCCCCAGACCCTCCTGTACGGCTCTCTGGAGACCGAAGTGACCGGCGCGGCGGCGGATCGCGACCGGCTGTGGATCCCGCTCGACGAGCTCGAGCGCTCGACCGGCTGGACCGCGAAGCCCGAGGGGCTGTGCCGCGGCGAGATCTGCGTGCCGGTGCCGGCGGGCGCGACCTGGCTCGACGGCGCGGCGCGTCGCGTCGACTTCGCGGCGTTCGCGGCCCACCTCGGGCACGCGGCAGCGCGCGACGACGAGCGCGGGATCTGGGCATTCGGCCCGGCGGCCGATCGCGGCGCGGCGGGCGGGTCGGGGCCCGTCGTGGCGCCCGACTTCCAGCTGCCCGACCTCGACGGCAACCTGCACTCGCTGTCCGGCTACCGGGGCAAGAAGGTGCTGCTGTACTGCTGGTCCTCCTGGTGAGGCTGCCGCTTTGACCTGCCGGTCTGGCAGGGCTTCTACGCCGAGCACGCCGATCGCGGTTTCGTCGTGATCGCCGTCGCGTTCGATACGGGCGGGCCTGCCGCCGTCCGCGACTTCATCCGGCCGCCGCAGCTGCTCGTGCCGATGCTGCAGTTCATGGGCTGGAACCGCGCGCTGATCGAGAAGGCCGCGGCGCCGAGCTATCCGTGCCTGATCGACGAGCGCCATGCGCTCGGCGACAGCTACGGCATCGTCA
The DNA here is from genome assembly GCA_005887925.1 of Deltaproteobacteria bacterium. Lineage (GTDB taxonomy): Bacteria > Myxococcota_A > Polyangia > Haliangiales > Haliangiaceae > JABFXX01. The sequence continues at coordinate 24,052 of VBLP01000243.1, forward strand.
ACGTGCCGACCGCGGTGTGGATCGACGAGGACGGCGTCATCGTGCGGCCGCCCGAGACCCCGGGCGCGACCGACGCGTTCCGCTCGATGAACCTCCAGACCCGCGAGGTGCCCAAGGAGCGCGCGGCCGACGGCCGGGTCCGGCGCCAGGTCTACATCGACGCCGTGCGCGACTGGATCGAGCGCGGCGCGGCGAGCCAGCACGCGCTGGCGCCCGACGAGGTCCGCCGCCGCATGCGCGGGACCGACGGCAACGCCTCGCTCGCCGCGGCACACTTCCGGCTCGGCGTGTGGCTGGCGCAGCACGGCGAGCGCGACGCCGGCCAGCGCGCGCTCGAGACCGCGGTGCGCCTCGAGCCCGAGAGCTGGCGGTTCCGCCGCCAGAAGATCGTGCTGTCCGACCCCGCGCTCACCGGCCAGCTCGCCTCGACGCCCGAGTTCTGGCAGGCGGTCCAGGCGCTCGGCGATCGCTACTACTACCCGCCGACCGACATGGCCGGCATGCCGCCGCCCTTGCCACCGCGGTGATCACCACGGCTTGTGGTTCTTGCGGGGCGGCAGGAACTTCTTGTCGATCGAGGCGATGACCACGTAGTTCGGATCGACCATCTCCGTGACGTGGACCTTGCCGACCTGCGACAGCAGCTGGTACGCGTCGAGCTCCGACAGGCCGGTCTCGGCGTGGATCCAGCCGATCAGCTCGGTGAACGCGATCCGCAGCGCGTCGTCGAGCGGCCGGTACGCGCCGAGCGCCATGATCTCGCGGCTGTTCTCGAACCGCGGCCACGCGATCTTCTGGCCCTTGATCACGCTGACCTGGAGCCGGGCGCGCATCGGCACCTCGATCGCGGTGCCGGCGATCTCGCCGTCGCCCATCTGGGCGTGGCCGTCGCCGAGGAACAGCAGCGCGCCGCGGACGTTGACCGGGAAGTACGCCGTGTTGCCGACGCTGGCCTCCGGCGCGTCCATGTTGCCGCCGTGCTCGGCGGGCGTGATCGAGCTGCGGCTCTCGAGCGCCGGGGCGACGCCCAGGCAGCCCAGGAACGGATGCAGCGGGATCTTCGTCGAGAACTTCGAGTCGAGCGCGTTGAACGTCGCCTCGTTGCGCGCGCGATCGATCGGATAGAACCAGATCTTCTCCGGCACCGGCGCGTTCAGCATCGGTGTGTAGTACGTGGTGTTGAGCGCGCCGAACCCGGGAGTGAGCGCGGCGACTCCCTGGTTGCCATCGACGGTCAGCTCCAGGATCTTCACGACGAGCGTGTCGCCCGGCTCGGCGCCTTCGACGTAGAACGGTCCGATCAGCGGATTGTCGCCTTTCACCTTTGCGAGCGTGTCGCCCGGCTTCTGGACGACGTTGCCGAAGCAGTCGAACGTCCTGGTGTCGATGATGTCGCCGCGCTTGACGGTCGCGACGCATACCGAGCACAAATACGACGACGACCATGCTTCGCATGCGCGGAGTCTTACGCCGGCACCCGCCGCGATGACCAGCGCGAAGTGAACAGATCATCCCGGCCCGACGACGCGCAGGGAGAACGCGTACACGCGAACTCGCCGCGGGCTGCTGCGCGGATGGGCTCGGCTCCGCGTTGACGTCTCGCGCGGCACGCCGGTGCCGGAGTCGTGTTACTCGTCGGCTTCGATCGGCGTGCGCGCCTTGCCGCGCGCGGTCGCGAGGTAGATCAGCGCGCCGACGACCAGCACGCCGAGGGTCGCCGCGCTGAGCCCAGGCCGCGCCGAAGCTTCGAAGTAGACGATCCACAGCGACAGCGCGACGAACAGCAGAGGAGTGATCGGATAGAGCGGCGTACGAAACGGAGAGACCCTGCCGCGCGCCCGGAAGATGAAGACTGCGCCGACCGTCAGCGCCGCGAAGATGGCGAGCGTGAAACCGACGAGCGTGATCAGATGATCCGGATCGCTCACGATCGCGAAGCCGAGCGCCAGCACGCATTGCACGGCGACCGCGACCGACGGCACGCCGCGCGTGGAGTAGCGCGCGAGCTGATGCGGCAGCGCATGATCGGCGGCCATCGTGGCGTACACCCGGGGTCCGGCCATCATCATCGCGCTCACCGCCGACACCAGGGCGAGCGCGATCAGCGAGCTCAGCAGATCTCCGGCGTGTGTTCCGAACAGCGCGCGCGCCGCGATGTCACCGACCGGCTGCTTGACCGGGTCGACCGCCATGGCCTCCGGCGGCACAGCATAGAGGAAGACGAGGTTGAGGCTGAGGTAGAGCAGCATCACGATGCCAGTGCCCAGGAGCAGCGCGCGCGGCAGCGTTCGCTGCGGCTGCTTGATCTCGCCGGCGATGTACGCCGCGGCGTTCCAGCCCGAGTACGCGAAGCTGACGTACACCAGCGCGCCGGCGTAGTTCGCCGAGCCGGCGCGCGACCCGAGCATCGACAGGCCTTCGCCGCGCGACGCGAAGTGCCCCCAGTCGCCGGTGCCGACCAGCAAGCCGGCGACGACGAAGGTGACGATCAGCAGGACTTTGATGACCGTGAATACCGTCTGGACCCGGCCCCCGAGCTTGGTCTGGGCGGTCCCGGCGAGCGCCGGCACGACCGCGCCGACGTACGAGGCAAACAGCAGCGCCGCGGCGGCGATCGGGGCGGAGAACCCTACGACCAGCGACACCCAGCCGCTCATGAAGCCAACCGCCGGGTGGTAGGCATCGCGCAAGTAGACATACTCGCCGCCGGCGCGCGGCATCAGCGAGCCGAGCTCGGCGTACACCGCGGCACCGCACAGCGCGAGCACGCCGCCTACTGCCCAGGTCGACATCATCGTCCACGGGTCCTTGAACGCAAATGCCGCCTGGAAACCCGGAATGGTGAATACGCCGGAGCCGATCATGTTGGCGATCACGATCGCCGCGGCGACCGCGATCCCGAGCTGGCGTTTCGGCGGGGTCACGCGGACCTACCGAACCGCATGGGCGCCATGCCAGATGACGTCTCCGAGATCGCCGCGCCGGCACCAGGCCGCCGGGTTTCAGACCATCGCGTGATGTGCATGGAGCTGAACGTGAACGTACCCCGCTTCGCTCGGCGGGTTAAGTCCACGGCATGAGTTTTCGCTCCACCGCTCGTCGAGCCCGGCTCGCATGTGCGACAGCCCCCGAGCCGCGTGCGACATGCGCGCTCGGTGCAGTCGACGCGCAGCCACGCGCATGCGAGCTCGGTTGCCGAAGGCGCGCAGTGGGCCACGAAGCCTAGGACGCGCGAGCCCTGCGCCATATTCTGGCAATCGGCTCAGACGCTCTCCGACGACGTGTGATCTGCGTTGCCAGGTAGGTGTCGAGCGGCGTCGAGCGGCCTGGAGGCAACGTCAACGTGGCTGGTCGTGGGCGACCGCGAGCAGATGCGCCCGGGCGCCGCGACCGTGATTTACCGGCCGGCGATCCAGACGGTCTTGAGGTTGACGAACTCGCGGATGCCGACGGCGGATAGCTCGCGGCCGTAGCCGGATCGCTTGACGCCGCCGAACGGCAGCCGCGGGTCCGAGGCGACCATCGCGTTGACGAAGGTCTGGCCGGCCTCGATCTCGTCGATGAAGCGCCGCTGCTCGGCCTCGTCGCGGGTCCACACCGAGGAGCCGAGGCCGAAGCTGGTCCGGTTGGCCAGCGCGATCGCGTCGTCGATGGTCTTGACCTTGAACAGGCTGGCGACCGGCCCGAACACCTCCTCGCGCGCGGCGGGCGCCGCGTCGGGGATATCGGCGAGCGCCGTCGGTGCATAGAAGTTGCCGCGCGTCCCGATCCGCTTGCCGCCGCACAGGAGGCGCGCGCCCGCGGCGACCGAGGCCGCGACCTGCCGGGAGACGTCGTCGAGCACCTGCTCGGTCGCGAGCGGGCCGAGCTCGGTGTCGCGCTGCATCGGGTCGCCGACCCGGAGGCGCTCGAGGCCTGCGACCAGGCGGCGCTCGAACGCGTCGTACACCGCCTCGTGGACGATGAAGCGCTTGGCGGCGATGCACGACTGGCCGTTGTTGATGCAGCGCGCCTTCACGGCGGTCGCGGCGGCGTCATCGAGATCGGCCGATGGCATGACGATGAACGGGTCGGAGCCGCCGAGCTCGAGCACCGACTTCTTGAGCACCTTGCCCGCGGTGGCGCCGACCTGCGCGCCGGCGCCCTCGCTGCCGGTCAAGGTCACCGCGGCGACCCGCGGGTCCTCGATGATCGCGGCGACCCGGTCCGAGCCGACGAGCAAGGTCTGGAACACGCCGTCCTCGAACCCGGCTCCGCGCAGCACCTCCTCGATCGCGAGCGCGCACTGCGGCACGTTGGAGGCGTGCTTGAGCAGGCCGACGTTGCCGGCCATCAGCGCCGGCGCGGCGAACCGGAACACCTGCCAGAACGGGAAGTTCCACGGCATGACCGCGAGCACCGGCCCGAGCGGCAGGCAGCGGAGGTAGCTCCGCGCGGCGTCGGTCGCGACCGGCTCGTCGGCGAGGTGGTGCTCGGCGTTCTCGGCGTAGTAGCGGCAGACCCACGCGCACTTCTCGGCCTCGGCGATCGCCGACGTCAGGGTCTTGCCCATCTCCTGCGTCATGAGGGTGGCGAGGCGCTGCTTGTCGCGCTCCATGATCGCGCCGGCGCGGGCCATCGCCGCGGCGCGCTCTGCGAAGCTGGTGCGCCGGTGTCGGGCGAACGCGGCCCGGGCGCGCGCCAGCCTGTCCTCGAGCTTGTGCGGGTCGAGCTCGTCGAAGCGCGCCAGCACGTCTCCGGTCGCCGGGTTCTTGCTCAGCATGAGGCCTCCTGGCTAGTCCTACCACCCGGCGCGCCGGCCGGATGCGCGCGGACGGGCAGCGCGTGGCGGCGTGCGTGGGCGCGCGGCGTCATCCCCAGTCCAGGATGCGCGGCAGGCGGCCTCGCGCCCGGAGCGTGCCGACGATGCCCTCGGGGAACATCACGAGCACGACCAGCATCAGCACGCCCTTGGCGGTGATGTTGAGCTCGGTCGAGCCGAGCTTGGCCACGACCAGCTCGTCGGCGGCGACCAGCAGGATCGCGCCGAGCACCGGACCGGCGACGGTGCCGCGGCCGCCCAGGATGGCCATCAGCACGATCTGCGCCGAGGTCAGGATCTGGAAGAACACGGTGGGCTTGAGGTACGTGAGGTAGTAGCCCCACAGGCCGCCGGCAATGCCGATGAACAGCGCGCTCAGCGCGAACGCGATGATCTTGTACAGCCGGGTCGGGATCCCGGCGGCCTCGGCCTTGACCTCGTCCTCGGCGATCGCCCGCAGGCCCAGGCCGAGCTTGGCGTGCCGGATGCGGTACGACGCCAGCACGGCCGCGACCGCGACCGCGAGCATGCCGTAGTAGAACGGCAGCTTGAGGGTCTGGACGGGCAGGTCGGGCAGCGGCAGGCTCATGCCGTCGGCGCCGCCGAGCGACTCGGTATTGTCGAGCGCGAGCCTGGCGAGCATGAGCAGCGCGATCGTCGAGATGATGAACGCCGGACCGCGGGTCCGCAGCGTGATCAGGCCGACCGGCAGGCCGAGCGCGAAGCACAAGAGGCCCGCGAGCGGCGCCGAGACGAACGGCGAGATGCCACAGAACGTCATCAGCGCGCCGGTCGCGTAGCCGCCGATGCCGTAGAACGCGCTGTGGCCGAGCGAGATGTAGCCGGCGTAGCCGCCGATGATGTTCCAGCTCGACGCCATCGCCACGTACATGAAGGCGTAGAGCATCATGTGCAGCCAGTAGTTGAACCGGCCGGTGGCGATCTGGAGCAGCGGGAACAGCGCGAGCGCGACGACGAGCGCGACGAGCACGATCCCGCGATGCGTGCGGCCGCGCGCTGCGTCGCCCGGGGCCGACTCGGCGCGATCGGCGGGCTGGGGTTGCGCGCTCGCCCCGGTCACAGCTCCGCTCGCTTGCCGAACAGCCCCTGCGGCCGCAGCATCAGGATGACGAACAGCGCCAGGAAGAACGTCGCCGGCGACCACGTCGGGCCGAACCGATCGCTGACCAGCGCGGCGGCGATCGACAGGACCATCGCACCGACGATCGTCCCGAGCAGGCTGCCCATGCCGCCGAGCACGATCAGCGCGAGCAGGCTGGCGATCCACTGCCAGTGGGTGGACGGAAAGAACGTGAACAGAAAGCTCATCAGCGAGCCCGCCGCGCCGGCGAGCGCGATGCCGATGCCGAACGTGAGCGTGGACAGCCGCGCCACGTTGACGCCGACGAGCTGCGCGGCGGCGCGGTTCTGCATGGTCGCGCGGATCGCGCGGCCGGTCCGGGTGAAGCGCAGGAACACCAGCAGCGCGCCGATCAGGATCACGCTCAGCGCGGTCGCGTACAGCTGACCCTTGGGGAGGTAGAACGGACCGAAGTCGAACGAGTCGCTCGCGTAGTCCGGTGTCGTGGTGCGATAGGTCCCGGTGGCGACGGATCCGAGCACGCCCTCGATGACCAGGGCGAGCGCGAAGGTCAGCAGCACGGTCATCTCGGCGTGGCGGTGACTGTCTGCGAGCCGCGTGAACAGGAGCCGGTACACCGCCATGCCGAGCACGAACAGGATCGGCATGACGATCGCGATCGACTCGATCGGATCGAGCTGGTACCGGGTGAACGCCCAGAACGTCAGGTAGGCGGCGAGGATGATGAAGGCAGCGTGCGCGATGTTCACGATCCGCATCACGCCGAAGATCAGGGTCAGTCCCGAGGCCATGAGCGCGTAGACGCCGCCCAGCGTCGCGCCGAGGATCACGACCTGCAGGAGCTCGATCACGCGCGCGCCTCCGCCCGGCGCTTGCCGAGATAGAGCTCCTCGATCCTGGGATCGGACAGGAGGCTCGCGGCCGGTCCCTCGAGGCGCGTCGCGCCGAGGTCGAGCACGTAGCCGCGGTCGGCGTGCTCGAGGCCCTTGCGCGCGTTCTGCTCGACGATGACCAGCGTCTTTCCGGCGCTGCGCAGCCGGGCGATGCTGTCGAACACCTGCTGCACGATCTACGGCGCGAGCCCGACCGACGGCTCGTCGAGCAGGATCACCTCGGGGTCGAGCAGGAGCGCGCGGCCCATCGCCAGCATCTGCTGCTGGCCGCCGCTCATGGTCCGGGCGCGCTGCGAGCGCCGCTCCGCGAGGATCGGGAACATCGCGAACACCGCGGCGATGCGGTCGGCGAGCTGCTTGCGATCGCGCAGCGTGTAGCCGCCCATCTGCAGGTTCTCGAGCACGGTCATGTCCGGGAACAGGCTCCTGTCCTGCGGCACGAAGCACACGCCGCGCGTCAGGATCTGATCGGGGCGCAGGCCATCGATGCGCTGGCCGGCGAGCTCGATCGTGCCGCCGCGCGGCCGGAGCAGGCCGCAGATCGTCTTGAGCAGGGTCGACTTGCCGGCGCCGTTGGGCCCGATGATGCAGTAGGCCTTGCCGCGCTCGATCGCGACGCTGACGCCGTTCAAGAAGTCCGGACCGCTGCCGTAGCCCGCCGACACATCCTTGACCTCGAGCAGCATCACGCCGTCCCCAGGTAGGCCTCGAGCACGCGCGGGTCGCGCTGGATCTGGTCGCGCGGTCCCTGCGCCAGCACCTTGCCGTGGGCCATGACGATGATCGGATCGCACAGGCTCATCACCAGATCCATGTTGTGCTCGACGAGCAGGAACGTCACGCCGGCCCGGTTGGCGCGCTCGATGTAGGCGACGATCTGCTCGAGCAGCGCCGGGTTGACGCCGGCGGCGGGCTCGTCGAGCAGGAGCAGCGCCGGACGCACCGCTAGCGCGCGGGCGATCTCGAGAAGTCGCTGCTGGCCGTACGAGAGATTCTGGGCCATCTCGAGCGCCTTTTCGGCGATTCCCACCGTCGCTGGAGCACGACGTTCTCGAGCACGGTGAGCTCGTCGAGCGCGCGCGTGATCTGGAACGTGCGGGACAGGCCGAGCCGCGCGATCCGGTGCGGCCGCAGCCGGCCGAGCGCGCGGCCCGCGAGCAGGATGTCGCCGCGGTCGGGCTTGATCGCGCCCGCGATCAGGTTGAACACCGTGGTCTTGCCGGCGCCGTTGGGGCCGATCAGGCCGGTCAGGCTGCCGGCGCCGACCGAGAACGAGCAGCGGTCGACCGCGGTCACCCCGCCGAAGCTCCGCGTGACGTCGCGCAGCTCGAGCAGGCTCACGCACGCTCCGGCGCGCGGCGCTGCGAGCGCTCAGCCGGGCCGGGCCGCGTCACCATTTCGGCTTGGGCCACAGCACATCTTTGATCCCGGGGAACTCGCTCTGCGGCCAGAGGAACTCGAGCTTGTTCTTCTGCCACTGCAGCACGAGGAACGGCCGGCCGACGGGCAGCCCGCGCTTGTCCCAGGAGAAGTCGCCGAGCACCGTGCGCACTGGATCGGCCTTGGTGCGCGCGGCGAGCCAGCTGCGCAGCTTCTGGTTGTCGGTCGAGCCGACGGCGCGGACCGCCTGCTCCATGCCCTGGCACACCGCGAACGGGATCGCCTCGTCCTCGTCGGGCTCGCGCTTGTGCTCGGCCTGGAACTCCTTGATGAACTGCTGGTTTGTGTACTTCTCGCCGGCGAGCAGGCCCTGATACGGCGCGGCGGCGTGCCACGCGGCGTGGGTCATGATGCCGTTGGCGGCCTCGCCGACGGCCTGCTTGAACTCGGCCTGCGAGCCCTGCGAGATGTAGAGCCCCCGGGGGCTGAACCGCACGGTGCGCATCGCCCGCACCAGCTGGATCGCCTCGTCGGGCGACGCCGAGCACGCCATCACGAGGTCGGGGTTCTTGCCCTTGAGCGAGTTGGCCAGCGTGTTCCAGTCGGTGAAGCCCTCCGGCCACTTCTGGCGGAACGCCAGGCTCATCCCGGCATTCTTGAGCACGCCGGGGGCGAGCGCGGCATCGCCGGCCAGGCCCGCCGAGATCGCATTGGAGAAGAAGTCGTCCGCGTTGACGATGCCGACCGACTTCGGGAAATCGTCGGGCTTGATCAGCTTCTTGTCGCGCGCGTGGATCAGGACGTCGATCGGCGCCTGGCCGATGGTCTCGGCGGCGTTCTGCTGGAAGTAGAAGATGTACTGGAAGCCGCGCTCCCAGATCTTGAGCGCGCCGCCGGCGGGCACCGGGTAGACCATCTTGGCCTTCTCGGCGGCCGCCGACGCGGGGAACGTCAGCTTGCTCGAGAACGTGCCGAACAGGAGCTCGACCTCGTTCTCGCTGACGAAGCGCTCGATCTGCGACACCGTGGTCTCGGTGTCCGAGCGGTTGTCGCTGATGATCAGCTCGACCGGCCGGCCGAGCAGCTGGCGCTTCTTGTCCTTGTTCACCAGGCTGGCCCAGAACTGGTAGCCGTCGCGGTGCTTCTGGCCGGCGATCGCGAACACCCCGGTGAGCGGCAGCGACACGCCGATCTTGATCGGCTTGGTGGTCTGCGCCCTGCCCAGGCCGGGCACGAGGCCGAGCGCGGCCATGCCGGAGGCGGCGCCGAGCGCGCGCTGGACGAACGCTCTCCTCGTAAGCTTACCTCCGAGCCGCTTGCCGTTCATCGGGAGACCTCCGTGGGGTTATGTGCTCGCTGCGCTCGCTGACCGAGATGTCACCGCGTCATGTTGCGCCGGTGTGCTGCGATGCTCGGAGCCTGGAGTGCAATGCGGGTGCAGTAGAGAACACAATCACGCGTTGCGTCCAGCGATACCGAGCTGCAACCGTCTGCATCATTGTCCCGGGAGTTGGGGCAAGTCAACTCGGAAGGCCGACGCCGGGGCAATACGGGTATCAGAGATTCGTTGTTTCATCGATGCGCGACGAGCCGACCGCTCGCGCGCGATGTTGCGCTCGCCGGGTAGGACACTGCTTTGCTTTGACTTGGGGGGGCGGCCGCGGTAGGTTCGCCGCGGTTCTCGGGCCCTCGAGAATCGCAATCCAGATCCCCGGCGCAATCCCGATCCCAGCCTGCCATGACGGCATTGCGGTTCCGCGGACCGAAAGGGTTCCAGCATGACCCAAGATCCTCGCGAGCGCCGCGAACGTCATGAACCCCGGGCCATCACCCCCGACCAGGTGCTCGCGCCGGAGGCGCTCAAGCCGGGATACAACTGGAGCCGGCAGATCGCCGCTCCCGGACACTCGTCGGTCGACTTCGAGCAGCGGGTCGACTTCCGCCGCCTCCACGACTACCGGCTCGCCCGCGCGCGCCAGGCGCTCGCCGGCTCGCAGCTCGGCTCGGTCCTGTGCTTCGACAACAACAACATCCGCTACCTGACGAGCACGGTGATCGGCGAGTGGTCGCGCGACAAGATGTGCCGCTTCGCGCTGTTGACCGGCAACGGCGACCCCTACCTGTGGGACTTCGGCTCGGCGGCGGTGCACCACCGGCTCTACGCGCCGTGGCTGCCGCACGACCACTGCCTCGCCGGCATGGTCGGGCTGCGCGGCTCGGTGCGCCCCGAGGTCGGGCTGTTCAAGCGCGCGGCCGAGGAGATCAAGGCGATCCTCGTGGAGCAGGGCGTCGCCGGCATGCCGGTCGGGCTCGACATCGCCGAGCTGCCGATGATCTTCGCGCTGCAGGACGCCGGGCTCGAGGTCCGCGACGGCCAACAGACCATGCTCGACGCGCGGCAGATCAAGAACGTCGACGAGATCGTGCTGCTCAACATGTCGGCGGCGATGGTCGACGGCGTCTACCAGGTGATCGCCGAGCACTTGAAGCCCGGTGTGCGCGAGTGCGATATCGTCGCGCTCGCCAGCAAGACGCTCTACGAGATGGGCTCGGACGACGTCGAGGCCATCAACGCGATCGCGGGCGAGCGCTGCAGCCCGCACCCGCACAACTTCACCGACCGCATCATCCGGCCCGGCGACCAGGCGTTCTTCGACATCATCCAGTCGTTCACCGGCTATCGCACCTGTTACTACCGGACGTTCAACGTCGGGCGCGCGACGCCGGCGCAGCGCGACGCCTACAAGCGGGCGCGCGAGTGGATGGACGCGTCGATCGCGCTGGTCCGGCCGGGCGTGTCGACCGACCGGATCGCGGCGGTGTGGCCGAAGGCCGAGGAGTTCGGGTTCGCCAGCGAGATGGAGGCGTTCGCGCTGCAGTTCGGCCACGGCCTAGGTCTGGCGCTGCACGAGCGGCCGATCATCAGCCGGCTGGTGTCGTTCGACAGCCCGATGGAGATCCAGGAGGGCATGGTGTTCGCGCTCGAGACCTACTGTCCGGCGCGCGACGGCCACTCCGCCGCGCGCATCGAGGAAGAGGTCGTGGTGACCCGCGACGGTTGCCGCGTGATCACGCTGTTTCCGGCCGAGGAGCTGTTCATCACGAACCCCTACTGACACGGCCCGCGGCGCGGGCGACACGGATCGACAGCGCGACGCGGCTGGCGATCTATCGCTCGTTGCTCGAGATCCGCGTCGTCGAGAAGCGGGCGTACGACCTGTTCCTCCAGAACCTGGTCAAGGGCACGAGCCACCTCGCCCTCGGCCAGGAGGCGGTCGCGGCCGGGTTCGGCGTGGCGATGCGCCGCGACGATTACACGTTCTGCACCTACCGCGGCCACCACCACACGCTGGCGCGCGGCGCGCCGATGGTCGGCGTGCTCGGCGAGCTGATGGGCCGCAAGTGCGGCCAGATGGGCGGCAAGGGCGGCTCGATGCACCTCACCAGCGTGCGCCACGGCGTGATGGGGTCGTATGCGATCGTCGGCGCGCACCTGCCGATCGCGGCCGGCGCCGCGTGGTCGGCGCAGTACCGCGAGTCGGGGCAGGTCGCGGAGTGCTTCTTCGGCGACGGCACCACCAACATCGGTGCGTTTCACGAGGCGCTCAATTTCGCCGTGGTCTGGAAGCTGCCGGTGATCTTTGTGTGCGAGAACAACCTTTACATGGAGTACACGCCGATCGCCTCGGTGACGGCGGTCGAGCATCCGGCCGGGCTGCCGCCCGTCATCGTCGACGGTAACGACGCCGACGCGGTGTACCAGCTGGCGAAGGACTCGCTCGCGGCCGCGCGCGCCGGCAAGGGGCCGTCGCTGATCGAGGCCAAGACCTACCGCCACAGCGGCCACTCGCGGGCCGATCCGGCCAAGTACCGGCCGGCCGGCGAGCTCGACGAGTGGCTCAAGCGCGATCCGGTGACCCTGTATCGCACGCGGCTGCTCGAGGCCGGTGTGCCGGAGGCTGCGCTGCGCGAGATCGAGGGCATCGCGCAGCGCGCGGTCGACGAGGCGACCGAGGCGGCCAAGGCGTCGCCGCCGTCGCCGCTCGATGTGGTCGAACAGGACGTGTGGTCCGACGGAGGTTCGGCGTGGCGGAACTGAGCTATCGCGAGGCGGTCGCCGCCGGCATCGCGCAGGAGATGGAGCGCGACGAGCGCGTCGTCTTGCTCGGCGAGGACGTCGCCGGGGCCGGCGGCGTGTTCAAGACCACGGTCGGCCTGCTCGAGCGCTTCGGGCCCCGGCGCGTGCGCGACACGCCGATCTCCGAGCAGGCGATCGTCGGCGCCGCGATGGGCGCGGCGATGACCGGCCTCATCCCGATCGCCGAGATCATGTTCTCCGACTTCTTCGCGGTGTGCTGGGACATGATCGCCAACGAGATCGCCAAGGCGCGCTACATGTGCGCCGGGCAGTTCTCGCTGCCGCTCGTGATCCGCACCGCGAACGGCTCGGGTGCGCGGTTCGGCGCGCAGCACTCGCAGAGCGTGGAGAACTGGGCGATGGCAGTGCCGGGCCTCAAGGTCGTCGCGCCGTCGACGCCGGCCGACGTCAAGGGCCTGATGGCGGCGGCGGTGCGCGATCCCGATCCGGTGATCGTGTTCGAGCACAAGGGGCTGTTCGCGACCAAGGGCGAGGTGCCCGACGGCGAGCACGTCGATCGCCTCGGCACGGCGCGCGTGGTGCGCCGGGGCGACGACATCACCGTGGTCGCGCTGGCGCAGATGGTACCGCGCGCGGTCGAGGCCGCCGAGCGACTGGCCCGCGACCACGGCATCTCGGCGACCGTGGTCGACGTGCGCTCGCTGGTACCGCTCGATACGCAGACCATCCTCGCCGAGGTGGTCAAGACCGGCCGGCTGTACACCGTCGAGGAGAACCCGCGGCTGTGCGGCTGGGGCGCCGAGATCGCCTCGATCGTCGCCGAGGAGTGCTTCTACGACCTCGACGGGCCGATCATCCGCATCACCACGCCGCACGTGCCGCTGCCCGCGGCCGACGCGCTCGAGGACCACGCCGTGCCGTCGGTCGAGCGCATCGTCGAGACCGTGCGGAGGACCGCCGGCTGATGGACGTGATCATGCCGCAGCTCGGCGAGACGGTGCGCGAGGGCACGATCTCGGTGTGGCACAGCAAGGTAGGCGATGCGGTCAGCCCGGACCAGCCGCTGTTCGAGGTCGAGACCGACAAGGTCACGGTCGACGTCCCCGCGCCCGCCGCCGGCGTGCTCGCGCAGATCCTCGTGGCCGTCGGCGAGCGGGTCGAGGTCGGGACGCGCCTGGCGGTGATCCAGACCGCCGGCGAGGACACGGCGGTCAGCACGAGTCCGCAGGGTGCAGCTCCCTCTTCCAGCGCGAGCGCGGCCGCGACCGCAGGGCGATCCGCGCGTGCGACCGCGATGCCGAGCGCGACCTCGATCCCGGGCGCCGGCGCGCCGGTGATCGGTCGCGCCGATCCCGCCGCCCGGCTATCGCCGGTGGTCCGCAAGCTACTCGCCGAGCACCACATCTCGGATCCGTCGGTGATCGTCGGCACCGGCGCGGAGGGCCGGATCACGCGCGACGACGTCCTGGCCTACGTCGTGCGCAGCCGGGCGCAGACCGCGCCGGGAGGCGACACCGTGGTCGCGATGTCCCGGATCCGCAAGCGCACCGCCGAGCACATGCTGCAGTCGGTCGCGACCAGCCCGCACGTGCTCCAGGCCGTCGAGGTCGACTTCGCCGCGGTCGAGCGGCTGCGCGGCGCGGCGGGCGAGGCGTTCCGGGCGCGCGAGGGGTTCTCGCTCAGCTACCTGCCGTTCGTGGCGCGCGCGGTGTGCCAGGCCGTGCCCGAGTTCCCCCACGTCAACGCCAGCGTGCGCGGCGACGCGCTCGTCGTGCACCACCGCGTCAACCTCGGCATCGCCGTCGACCTCGATCGCGAGGGGCTGATCGTCCCGGTGATCAAGGACGCCGCGCACCGGACCGTCCGCGAGCTCGCCGTCGAGATCCACCGGCTCGCCGACCGCGCGCGGCGGGGTGCGCTCGGCCCCGACGATCTGACCGAGGGCACCTACACGATCTCGAACTCCGGGACGTTCGGCACGCTGTTCACCGCGCCGATCATCCTGCAGCCCCAGGTCGCGATCCTGTCGACCGACGGCGTGCGGAAGCGGCCGTGGGTCGTCCAGGGCGCCGCCGGCGACACCATCGAGATCCGGCCGATCGGGGTGCTCGCCCAGTGCTTCGATCACCGAGCGTTCGATGGCGCGTACTCGGCGGCGTTCCTGCGCCGCGTCCGCGAGCTCCTCGAGCGCGCCCACTTCGGCGCCGAGCTATGAGCCGGCAAGCAAGGAGCGCAATGGCATCGACACACAAGATAGGTTGGATCGGAGCCGGGCGGATGGGGCTGGCGATGGCGACGCGCCTGGCGAAGGCCGGTTGCGACCTCACGGTCTACAACCGCACGCGCGCCAAGGCCAAGCCGCTGGCGCAGCACGGCGCGCACATCGCCGAGCAGCTGTCGGACCTCGCGGCGTGCGACATCGTGTTCGCGATCGTCTCGACCTCCGACGATCTCGAGGCCGTCCTGCTCGGGCCCGAGGGGCTATTCGCCGGCGCGGCGGGCGGGCCGCGCATCGTCGTCGATTGCACGACGATCTCGGTCGACGCCTCGGCCCGGCTGCGCGACGCCCTCGCCGAGCGCAACGTCGAATTCCTCGCGGCGCCGGTCAGCGGCAACGCCAAGGTCGTCAAGGCCGGCAAGCTCAGCTTCGTGGCGTCGGGCGCGCGGCGCACCTTCGACGAGGTCGAACCGTACCTGGCCTGCCTCGGCCAGGGCGCGACCTACGTCGGCGAGGGCGAGCTGTCGCGCATCGTCAAGATCTGCCACAACGTGTTCCTCGGTGTGGTGATCCAGTCGCTCTCCGAGATCACCGTGCTGGCGCAGAAGGCGGGCGTGCCGCGCCACGCGTTCCTCGACTTCATGAACCGGAGCGTGCTCGGCTCGGTGTTCACCCGCTACAAGACGCCGGGCATGGTCAACCTCGACTTCTCGGTGACGTTCACGCCGCACCTTCTGCGCAAGGACCTCGACCTCGGCCTCGACGCCGGCCGCGAGCTCGAGGTCCCGATGCCGCTCGCCTCGCTCGCGCGCGACATGGTGCAGGCGCTGATCGGCAACGGCCACGCCGACAAGGACTTCGCGGCGCTGCTCCTGCTCGAGGCCCAGGCCGCGGGGATCACGCTCGAGTCGGAGAACGTCCCCGTGAGCGACGGACTGTCATGACCGCCCACATCGCCGGAGATCCCATGACCACCATCGCGTTCCTTCGCATTGCCGCACTCGCCGGTCTGGCGCTCGCCGCGATCGTCGGGCCGGCGGCCGCCCAGCCCGCGCCTGCGGCGGCGCCGCCCAGGCCGCTGCGGGTCATCGCGTTCGAGGGCGGCCACAACCTGCCGATCTGGGCCGCGCAGCGCCAGGGCTTCTTCGAGGACAACGGCGTCAAGGTCGCGCTGAGCTTCACGCCGAGCTCGGTCGTGCTGGTCTCGGGCATGTTCGACAACAAGTCCGACATCGCGTGCCTCGCGATCGACAATGTGATTGCCTATCAGGAGGGCCAGGGCGAGGCCAAGATTCCAGATAATCCCGATCTGTTTGCGTTTCTCGGGATCGACGATGGCTTGCTCAGCCTGGCGACCGCGCCGGCGGTGAAGCGGTTTGCCGATCTCAAGGGCAAGACGCTCACGGTCGACGCGATGACCACCGGCTACGCGTTCGTGCTGCGCGAGCTGATCCAGCGCGCCGGGCTCAAGGAGTCCGACGTCCAGCTGGTGTCGGCCGGCGGCACCGGCAACCGCTACCGCGACCTCGTCGCCGGCAAGCACGACGGCACGCTGCTCCGCACGCCGTTCGAGCTCCTGGTCAAGGACCGCGGCTTTCACCTGCTGGCGACCGGCGACAGCCTCGGCCCGTACCTGGGCACGGTCGCCGCGGCGCGCCGGTCGTGGGCGCACGACAACGAGGCCGCGCTGATCGGATTCATCCGCGGCTATCGCGCCGGCATGGCCTGGGTCTCCGATCCGAAGAACCGCGCGATCGCCGAGGCGATCCTGCTCGCCAACACCAAGGACATGACGCCGGCGCTGGCGAAGCGGTCGTACGACGCCCTGTTCGCGCCCAGGACCGGCTTCCTCCGCGACGGCGCGCTCGATCCGGCGCGGATCAAGACGGTGCTCGCGCTGCGCAGCAAGTTCGCCGAGCCCAAGAAGCCGCTCGACGATCCGGCGAAGTACATCGACGCGAGCTACCGCGACAAGGCGCTCGCCGCGCCGCCGCCGGCCGGGCACTGACATGGCGCGCGACGCACGCGTCGAGGCCGCGATCGCGCACTGGGCGCCGCGCTTCGTGTCCAACGGCGTGCTGCTCGCCGACTTCCAGGAGGTGACCGCGGAGCTCGAGCGCTGGGATGACTGGTGCCGCGCGTGGTCGGCGCGCGCCGCCGTGCACGAGGTGCTCGGGCGCGACGCGCTCGCCCGGGGCCATCGCCTCACCGCCGGCGAGCACCTGACCCGCGCCGGCGTGTACTACCACTTTGCCAAGTTCCTGTTCGTCCACGACATGGACCAGATGCGCGCAGCGCATGGCAAGGCGATCGAATGCCGGCAGCTCGCGCTTCCGCACCTCGTGCCGCCGGGCGAGCGGGTCGAGATTCCGTATCACGGAAGCCGGCTCCCCGGCATCCTGCGCCGGCCGACCGGCAGCACGCGCCCGCCCATCGTGATCATGGTGCCCGGCCTCGACTCCGCCAAGGAGGAGATGGAGAGTTACGAGCTGCCGTTCCTCGCGCGCGGCGTCGCGACCCTGGCGATCGACGGGCCGGGGCAGGGCGAGGCCGAGTACGCGCTCGCGATCCGCGGCGACTACGAGGTCGCGGTCACCGCGGTCGTCGACTGGCTCGCCGGGCGCAGCGACGTCGATCCCGCGCGCATCGCCGTGTGGGGGGTGAGCCTGGGCGGCTACTACGCGCCGCGCGCCGCCGCGTTCGAGCCGCGCCTGCGCCGCGAGGCGTTCCGCGTGCGCAGCCATTGCCGGACCGAGGACGACGCGCGGCAATTCGCGAGCACGCTGTCCTTGAAGGGTGTGGCACACCGGATCGCGTGCCCGCTATTCGCCGTCGCCGGCCGGCGCGATCGCGTCATCCCGTGGCAGGACGCTGAGCGTCTCGCCCGGGAGGTGTCCGGGCCGGTCGAGCTCCTGATCATCGACGACGGCAACCACGTCGCGAACAACCGCCCCTATCGCTACCGCCCCCAGACCGCGGACTGGCTCGCCGAGCAGCTCGGCGTCGCGCGCCAGCCGTGAGGGCCGCGAACCGACCGGACTTACCCGGGATCTTCCAGGGGATCTGTTTCTTGACAAAATGTAGAAGATCTGCATAATGTAGAAATGGATCAGCCGCTCCTCGCTGCCGTGGCGCGCAGGCTCGCGCGGCAGATCATCGAGACCGGGAGCGTCGGGTTCACCAGGCACGCCGAAACGGAGATGGCCAAGGACCAGCTGGCCTCGCTGGACGTCATCAACGTGCTTCGTGGAGGCGTCTACGCCGAGGCTGAATGGGAGAACGCAGGATGGCGCCATCAGGTGTTCACGCAGCGGATCGCCGTGGTGATCGAATTCGAGAGCGAATCCGAGCTGACCATCGTCACCGCATGGAGGAAACAATGAAGTGCCCACAGTGCCGCACGCCGATGCAGTCGAGGCGGGAGAACTATCGCTGGGACGCGAGCGGTCTGTCCAACGTGGTGCTGATCGACGTCGAAGTCCGCCGCTGCCCCGCATGCGGGGAGCATACCGTGGTGATTCCGCGGATCGAAGAGCTGCATCGCACGCTCGCGATGGCAGTCATCTCGCGTCCGGGCAGGCTCGCGCCGCAGGAGATCCGCTTCCTGCGCAAGTGGCTAGGGTGGTCGGGACAGGACTTCGCCAGGCACTTCGGCGTCACGCCGACCACCGTGTCGCGCTGGGAGAGCCTGGAGGACCCCTCGCCGATGGGTGGAACGGCCGAACGATTGCTCCGTCTGGCGGTGGCGCACGGTCAACCGGCCGAGCAATACCCGGTGTCCCGGCTCGCCGAGATCGACGACAGCCAGGACGCATCTCCGAGGCTGATCGCGTTCAAGTCGAGCCGCGGCGGCTGGGAGCAGGCCGCGGCGTAAGGCGCATGCTTGCGCCATCCGGGGCCGTGCGCGGCTCCCGCCGGCGGCTGCAGCGGCGACTGGTGGGTCACCGGGTGGAACCTCTACCATCAGGTCTGTCATCTCTGAGCGGCGCGACGCGTCGACGAAGCCGGCGCGGGGGCTTGCGCGCAGCATGGCCGCGGCGCTACAAGGCAGCATGATCTTCTACTGGAAGAGCACGTGAACGACCTGTCGTGACGCGAGGAGTTCCTTGCGCGGCAGCGTCGAGATGGAAGAGATCAACTACGCGAAGACCGGACTGAGCGAGGCGACCGTCCTGGACGTCGTCCGCAAGGCCGGCTCGGTGGCGGCGGTACTGAACACGCGGCACGCCACCGCCAAGGAGAAGGGCTGGGTGGCATCGCCGCCGTCACCGGCGGTGTTCGCCAAGGCGGTCGCCGCCGACGTCAACCTGCTGCGCCGTCCGATCCTCGTCGACGGGGAGCGCGTGATCGTCGGCTTCGATCGCGAAGCCTACAAGGCCCTGGGCCAGCCGAAGAAGCCGAAGAAGAAGTGAGCGGCGGCGAGCGCCAGCAGGCTCAGTACCACTGCGGTCGCCGCTCGACATGGCGGCCGCGCGCGAAGTCCCGCATGCGACGCACCGCGTCCAGCGTTCGCCGTTTGAGCGAGTCGCGCACCGCGCTGTCGCCGATCGGCCTGGGCGACAGCCCGAAGCGGCGGATCACCGAGTTGGCCTGGTAGGCCTGCACGGTCTCGAACGAGCTCTGGGTGTTCATCAGGATGCTGAACGTCACCGTGATGTCGTTGCCCGTCGACGCGGCGTGGGGCGAGCCCATCGGCATGTAGAGGCAGTCGCCGGGCATCAGCTCGATGACCTGCGCCTTGGGCTGCATGTCCGGCCGGTACACGATCTCGCGCAGCTTGCCCTCGTGATAGAAGACCTCTCTCGCGCGGTCGCTGACCAGGCTGCGATCGCGGTGGTCCCAGACGTAGAACGTCTTCGGGCCGCGGATGTGGCACAGGAAGTTCTGCTCGTGATCGAGGTGAAACGGCGTCACCGAGCTCGGCGATGCCAGGAACATCGCGGCATCGCGGTGGAGCAGCGGCCGATCGCGCGGCGGCAAGAACCGCGACACCTCGTCGAGCACCTCGTCGACCACCGCTCGGTACGCGGCGTCGCTGCGCACGTTGACGACCTGCACGAACGTCTTGACCTTGTGCAGGTTGTCGATCGCGCGGCGCAAGCTGTCCCGCGTCGGATCGATCTGCAGCAGGCTGCCCATGTGGGTGCCCACGCTGCGCTCGCCGTCGTGAAACCGCACGTACTCGGGCGCGATGCGCAGGGCGAGCTCGGCGAGTCGCTCCGTGGCCATCGACGGGTGTGCAGCGAGCTGGTGCCGCAGACGCGAGAACCGCAGCTGATCAAATGAACCACCAACATCAATCAACCCCATACGCGCCTCACTACAGCGCGAACCTACACTTCCTGCAAGGTAATTCTCTGAATTCGGGTGCCGCAATTGACCGTGACCGCTCGGGTCTAATCGGAAATTAACAGCAGGTGGTCGGGGGCGCCTGACCTCCGGAGTGCGCGCAATACTGGTCGTGCGTCGGTTGTTTCCGTCATGTCGGCCGGACCTGCGGCGCCTGATACGGGGCGCATCGAACAGTGCGCAGTCCTGCACGGCGAAGCCTCGGATCACCCGGACCGCGGTCCGGCGCGCTGCGTCGACCTGCGCAGCTCCGGCATCGGCGAAGCGTCCGGCGATGGTGGATGCTGCACGGAGCGTTCGGCGGCGGGTGAACGAGCAGCCGGTGCACTGTGTAGATCGCTGCGCAGCTCCAGCGTTGGCGAGGCGGCGAGGCATCGCGGTCGTGGATGCTGTGCGGGTCTGGTGCGCGTTGGTCGCCGCGAATTCCGGATATCAGCTAGCTGCCGGCGGCGGGTGATGAGGTGCCGCCTCGGTGGTGACGTCGTGTCGAGGCGCGTCGCTCGCGTGCACGATCGGTGTGCCGCACATTGCCGGTCCGCGATCGCGCGGCTCGACGCAGTGGCCCGACCGCCGACGCCGGCGGCTCCCGTGGGGTAACGATCGGGTTCCTGATGCGTAACAGCCTTGACGGGAAACAACCGCCGACGCAAATATCAACTCGAGCTGCGAGGAATACGGAAGGGGGAATCTGAAACAGGTTGTTTCGATAGCGTCAGATAGCTGATCTGTTGTACAACCTTGGAGTCCGAGGCGGTCGAAACTCCGCCTGCGAGTGAAGCAGATTTCGGCGCCGCTCCGCGCTGCATGCGCGGTGGTCCCACATACGAAACACGGTAGGAGCGGTTGCGACGTGGGGCTCGGGGCCGCCCCCGCACGAGGTATGGCGGCGTGCGCAACGTCGTCGGCGACGACGCAGGCGCTTGACGATCATCATGTTTTTGGCCGCCGCCGCAGGGCGTTCTCGTGTCGTTGCGTGTCGTCTCGCGGCGCCAGCGCGACCCCGATGGGCGTTCCCCCCACTCGCGCGCCGGCTTGCGTACCTCGTTGTTCCGCGACGTACCGATTGTACCGCTCGTATTGGCCCGTACAGCCATGATCGCAAATAACGCCACAGCATAAATCTACACGGCAACTGCTGCCTCATTTTACAAATGCATTCCTCGGAAAATCTCCTACGCTAGCGACGGGAGGGCAGACCCATGTCATCGAACGAGTCGAAGACGAAGTGGAACCGGAGAACCGTCCTGAAGCTCGCCGGTATCGCCGCCGGTGCCGCTGTCCTGCCGCGCTCGTCGCGGGCATTTGCGCATCCGCGCTCGACCTGTCTGCAGACGCGGCTGTCCGATGAGTTTGGCCTGCGCGTGCCGCTGGCCAGCGCCGGCATGGCCTTCGTCGGCTTGACCGACCTCGCGTCCGCGGTCACCAACGCGGGCGCGCTCGGCGTGTACGGCGCGTCGCCCGAGCCGCCTCCCGTGGTAGCGGGCCGGATCCAGGACATCCGACAGCAGACCAGCGGTCCGTTCGGCATCGACTTCATCGTGGCCTCGGGCGGGTTCGGGCCCTTCACGACGCAGGACCACATCGACGTCGCGGCGGGCGCCCGCGTACCGCTCGTGGTGTTCCACTGGAACCTGCCGGAGCCGTCCTGGGTCGCGCAGCTTCATGCTGCGGGCAGCAAGGTCTGGATGCAGACCGGTGACGTGGACGTGGCGCAGCAGGCGGTGGCGATGGGCGTGGATGGCATCGTGGCGCAGGGCCGCACCGCGGGCGGACATAACCGCAATGGAACGATCCCGACGTTGCGGGTCGTGCAACAGATGCGCCGTGCGCTGCCGCCAAAAATCTTCATCCTGGCTGCAGGCGGCATCTCGGATGGCAAGAGCCTGGTGCGCGCGATCCGGGCCGGCGCGGACGGCGGATGGGCGGGCACGGTGTTCGTGGCAGCGGAGGAGTCCTACGCCCATCCGGGATACAAGCAGCGTCTGATCGCGGCGCATTCGCCGAACGCGACGACGTTCACCACCGTGTTCGGCCCCGAGTTTCCGGATGCGCAGCAGCGCGTGCTGCGCAACCGCGCCACCGACAACCCCGGCTCGACCACACCGCCGACGATCGGCTCGACCCTGCTGTTCCCCAGCGCCGGCGTGACCTTCCCCGCCGGCACCCCGCACGACATCCCCTACACCATGCCCAACCACAGCGCGATCGTGCCGACGCGCGACACCACCGGCGATCTGGAGAACATGGACATGCCGGCCGGCTCGGTGAGCATCAAGGCCGTCCGACGGGTCCGGCCGGCGGCGGACATCGTCGACGACTTCGTCGAGGGCGGCCACGAAGCTTGCGAGCGGGATGACGACGACGGCGGTGACGACGACTGAGTCTCGACTTTCTGATGATCGTCAGCCCGGATACGCAAATCAGGACCGGGCGCTGCGGCTCGATTGAATGTCCTCCACCCGCGTGCGAACGTCGCCGCGCGACCAACCAGGAGGACCATCATGGAAACCGATCGGAGAGATTTCCTCAAGGCAGCCGGCACCGTGGGTGTGATCGCTGCGGCGGGCGCCGCGGTGACGGGAACTCCCCCTGCAGCTCACGCCGCGCCGGCTGCCGCCGCGCGCGGTCCCAAGGGCATGGCCAAGCGCTTGACGCTGCTCACCCTGCGGCGCAACGGTGAGCTCCGGCTGGGCGTCAAGACCGAGCACGGCGTGCTCGATGTGAAGGAAGCATCCGGCCTCCTGCACATGCCGGCGCCCACCACGGTGGACGACCTCCTGCAGAACGAGGACGGCCCGAACCTCAACGCGCTGGTCGACGCGGCGGTCAAGCCCAACAGCGCGGCAAAGAAGGCGTTCCTCGGCGACACCATCGAGTACGGCCCGCTGGTCACGCGGCCCGAGAAGATCGTGTGTGTCGGACTGAACTATCGCAGGCACGCCAAGGAGGTCAACATGCCGATCCCCAAGGTGCCTGTGCTGTTCAACAAGTTCAACAACACGCTCAACGCGCACAACGGCAAGATCAAGCTGCCGGTCGATGTCGCGACCAAGTTCGATCACGAGGTCGAGCTGGTGATCATCATCGGCAAGGAGGCCAAGAACATCAGCGAGGCCGATGCCCACAGCATCGTCGCCGGCTACGCGACCGGCAACGACTTCAGCGCGCGCGACCTGCAGCTCGAGACCCCCTCGGGGCAGTGGATGATCGGCAAGACGCCGGATCAGTTCGCTCCGATCGGGCCCCATCTGGTCACCGCCGATCAGGTCGACGCCGACAACCTCAAGATCGAGTGCCGCATCAACGGCGAGACCCGGCAGTCGTCCAACACCAACGACATGATCTTCAACACGCGCCAGATGACCAGCTACATCTCGCGCTACATCACGCTCAAGCCCGGCGACATCATCTTCACCGGGACGCCGGAGGGCGTGATCCAGGGCAAGGCGCCCGAGAAGCGGGTGTGGCTCAAGCCCGGCGACAAGGTCGCGTGCAGCCTCGAGAAGCTCGGCGAGCTCAAGTTCGACCTGGTGTGAGAGCGGATCACGCCGGCCGGCGCGACGGCCGCGCGCGCCGCAGCTCGACCAGCTGGCCGGCGATCTGCGCCTGCTGCCGCCACGGCCGTGATCGGACCGTCAGGCGGCGGCGGATGAAATGATGTCGCCGTGATGTCGACTTCCCGGCCGTTCATGGCGATTATCAACTGCTAACGTCATTGCTCGGGAGGACACGTCATGAAGCTGCTCGCTGTGCTCGGGATCACGCTCGCCGCCTTCGCCGCTCCGACCACGGCGCGCGCCGACAAGGCGCTGGAGAAGAATGGCGCCTGGGACTGCAAGAAGGACCCGGTCGCTCACATCGGCAACGGCGCCGGCAAGTACCGGTTCACCGGCCCGTGCAAGCTGATCTCGGTCGGCGGGGGTGAGAACACGCTGACGATCGAATCGGTCGACACGCTCGACGTCGGCGGGGCCAAGAACAAGATCACCGTCGGGACCGTCGGAACGATCGACGTCGGCGGCGCCGACAACACCATCACGTGGAAGAAGGCCAAGGCCGGCGACAAGCCGATTCTCAAGGGACAGCCCGACAAGAACACGATCACGCAGGGGAAATAAGCAATGAGAAAACTCGTCATCGGCTGTGCGCTGGCGCTGACGCCGGCCCTGGCAAGCGCGGACAAGACCTTCACGGGCACCAAGGAGGGCGCGTGGGACTGTGCGAAGGAGCCGACCGTTCACATCATGCGCGGCGACGGCAGCTACACGTTCAAGGGCGCGTGCAAGACGATCTCGATCCAGGGCGGCGAGAACAAGCTGACGATCGAATCAGTCGACATGCTGTCGATCACCGGCGGCAACAACGTCGTCAATGTCGGGACGGTCGACGCGATCAAGATCATCGGCGCCGGTAACCAGGTGACCTGGAAGAAGGCCAAGTCGGGCGACAGGCCGAAGACCTCGGCGATCGGCGCCGACAACAGGTTCGATCAAGCGAAGTGACGGCCTGGGGCCGGTGATGGCTCGCCGAGCACGCGGCAGGTCGCCCGCGCGATCTCGCGCTCCTCGTCGGTGCGCATCACGCGGACCTCGCAGCGGCCGGTGCCGATCACCGGGGCGCCCGCGGCGTTGCCGGCCTCGTCGAGCGCGATGCCGAGGTGGTCCAGGCCGCGGCAGATCTCGGCGCGGATCACCGCGGCGTGCTCGCCGATACCGCCGGTGAACACCAGGGTCTCGATGCCGCCGAGCACGGCGGCGAGCGCGCCGATCGCCTTGCGCGCGTGGTAGCAGAACGCCTCGACCGCGAGCGCGGCGGCCGGGTCGGCGTCGCGCCGCTCGAGCAGACGCCGCATGTCGCCGGTGGTGCCCGACAGCGCGCGCAGGCCGCCCGGCCGCGTCGCCATGACCAGGCCGCCCGCCGGCGAGAACCCCATCGTGGTCTCGACGGAGCGGCCGTCGCGGATCGCCGCCATGCTCGCGCCGCTGCCGAGGTGGGCGATCACGGCGCGCTGCAGCCGCTCGGGCGGCAGCGCCGCGACGATCGAGGCGTATGACAGGCCGTGGAAGCCGTAGCGCCGCACGCCGGCGTCGGCCAGCGCGGCCGGCAGGGCGAGCCGGCGCGCGACCTCCGGAAGGCTGGCGTGGAACGCGGTGTCGAAGCACGCGACCTGGGGCACGTCGCCCAGCCGCAGCGACACGGCGTCGATCGCGGCGAGCTCCACCGGCAGGTGCAGCGGCGACAGCGGGACGAGCCGGTCGAGCGCGGCGCGCAGGGCGGCGTCGATGCGCTCGGGCGAGATGTGGTCGGCGCCGCCGTGGACCAGGCGGTGGCCGACCGCGGTGGGCCGCGCCGCGAGCTGGTCGAGCACGGCGAACACCGCGCCGCG
>VBLP01000004.1:0-553 GCA_005887925.1 Deltaproteobacteria bacterium
AGGTCGGTCAGGTTGCGATAGATCGTCGCCGGGTCCCACGCCTGCGACGCCAGCCTGGCGACGGCGTCGCCGTGCGAGATCGGAGATCCCGCCGAGCGCAGCAGATGCAGCACCGCGATCCGCGACGGGGTCGCGCGCAGACCGGCGCCGCGGACGGCTGCCCTCAAGGCCTCGAGATCGTCCCGTCGAAGTGCCATGATGGGCAATGTACGTGACCGCGCAGTGGCGTGCAAGTACATGCAAATGAATTGCGTGTACTGACCGGGCGCCGGACATCCGACGCGTGCAACGATCGGACACGCCCCCGGCGTGCCCAGCCGCGCCGGGCAAAGGCGCTCGCAACCGTCGCGTGTCCTGGCGCCGCCCATTGGATCGCCGGCGACGCCGTGATGGATAATGCCGGCGCTTGTCGGTCGAGGTCGTGCACACCGCGTTCCAGCGCTTCGTGGAGGCGCTCAACCGCGCGCGCGAACCCCACGCGCTGCGCGCCGCCGTGATCGACGACATCCAGATCGATCGCCACGCGCCCACCGCGCGCTCCGCGCTCCGCGAG
>VBLP01000004.1:570-4702 GCA_005887925.1 Deltaproteobacteria bacterium
TCGCCGAGGTCGAGCGCTGGCTCGCCCGGACCCCGCCGGCCGTGCGCTTCGGGCTGACCGGCGCCGCCTGGCCCGACGGCGACGCCTGGGGCATCGAGTACACGATCGACGCCGGCGAGTTCCACAACGGCGGGATCTGGCGCGCGCGGCTCGCCGCCGACGGCCGGATCGCGTTCCTGTCCCATCACCCGTTCGCGCTGCGCGACGAGCCGGACGCTCCGCCCACGCACGGAGGATCTCCGCACACGCACGACAGGTGACCTCCGGATCGCCAGCGGCGTGCCTCGGATCACGAACGACCTCTTAACCATCCTGCGGCGTGCGGGTCTCGATCAGCCGATGGACGGCGACGCGCAATTTGGTAGGCTGCGTCGACAGTCGAGGTACACCATGCGCCTGCAACCGATCGGCCTGAGTCTCGCGATCCTGGTCGCTGCCTGCGGCGGCGATATGGCCAAGACCGGGGGTGACGATGGCAACGGGAGCCCGGATGCCGGTGGCGGCGGCACCATGCTTCCGCCGCCCCAGCTCGGCTTTCAGGTGGTGAGCCCCAGCCTCGTGATCCCGCGCGGCACCGAGATCACGTACTGCTACTACTTCAAGACCCCGAACACCGCGCTGCTGCCGATCAAGAGCTGGAAATCGCACATGACGGCCGGCAGCCATCACATGATCCTCTACTTCACACGGACCGAGGAGCAGCCGGCCGGCACGGTGACGACCAGCAACTGCGGTGGTGGCGGCGGCGGCCTCAGCGCCCCGGTGTGGACGTACGCCTCCCAGGTCCCGGACCAGGAGTTCACGCTGCCCGGCGATGACGGCGGCGGCCTGCCGCTCGCGCAGAACGTGCCCGCCGGACAGCCGGCGTACATCCAGATGCACTATCTGAACGCGACCGACGGCGACCTCACCGTGCACGTCGAGCTCAACGCGAACGCATATGCCGGCGGAGTCGCCGTTCGTGGCGCGGCACCCTACATCACGTACAACACGAACATCAGCATCCCCGCTGCGCAGGGCAGCACGGCGACGGCGATGGGCAGCTGCACGGTCTCGCCGACGCTGAAGTTCTTCACGATCTCGACCCACTGCCACAAGCAAGGCGTCCACACCTACGTCAAGGATGGCAGCGCGATGGTGTTCGAGAGCACGGACTGGGAGCACCCGGGCCATCGCACCTGGGCCTCGTCGCCGTTCTTCTCGTTCGCCAGCGGGAAGCTGTCCTACCAGTGCGACTACCTGAACGCCGCGGGGACCAGCGCGCCCATCGTCGACGGCCCCAGCGCGGCGACCAACGAGATGTGCATGGCGGTCGGGTACTACTTCGATCCGGCGAGCGCGACCGCCGCGGCGCGCTACTGTCTCGACAGCACGGCGATCTAGCCGGCCACTCGCGGGACATCGCCCGCGGTGGTTGTCGTACAGTCGCCGCGATGCGACGCAGCGCTGGATGGACCTCGATGATCGCGTGCCTGGCCCTCGCCTCGTGCGGGACGCACAAGGCCAAGCCGCCACCGGCGCTCGATCCGAAGGACCTGCCCGCGAACATCGACCGGATCGCGAACGAGGTGCTCGCCGCGACCGGGGTGCCCAGCGCGTCGCTGGCCGCGGTGTCCGACGGCAAGGTGATCTACGTCCATGCCTACGGCAACGCCCGGCTGTCCCCGGTGACGCCGGCCACGCCCGAGATGCGCTACAGCATCGGCTCGATCAGCAAGCAGCTGACCTCGGCGGCGGTGCTGCTCCTGGCCCAGGACGGCAAGCTCACGCTCGACGATCCGGTCGGCAAGTACGTGCCGAACCTGACCCGCGGCGACGCGATCACGATCCGGCAGATCCTGTCGCACACCTCGGGCTATCCGGACTACGCCCCGCAGGACTACATGATCCCCGAGTGGGAGAAGCCGGTGTCGGCCGACGCGCTGCTCGGGCGCTGGGCGCGCCAGGCGCTCGAGTTCGAGCCCGGCACGAAGTGGCAGTACAGCAACACCAACTACGTGATCGCCGGCATGATCGTCGAGAAGGTCGCGGGCGTGCCGCTGGTCGACCTGCTCACCGAGCGCGTGTTCAAGCCGCTCGGCATGGCGTCGGTGCTGAACACCGATCGCCAGAAGCTCGGCGACCGCGACGCGCAGGGCTACTTCCGCCGCGCGCTCGGCCCGCTGCACGCGGCCCCGCACGAGGGGCCGGGCTGGATGTACGCGGCGGGCGAGCTCGCGATGACGGCCGAGGACCTCGCGAAGTGGGACGCCGCGGTGATCCGGCAGGCGATCCTTCTGCCCGAGTCGTACCGCCAGCTCGAGACCGAGGTCGTCCTGGCCAACGGTGCGGGCACGCGCTACGGGCTGGGCGTCTCGGTCGCGCTCGCCCAGGGCCACCGCGAGCTTCGCCACGGCGGCGAGGTCTCGGGCTTCGTCGCATCGAACATCGTGTGGCCCGACGACAAGCTCGCGGTCGCGGTGCTGACCAACCAGGACGCGTCGGGCGCCGCCGACCAGATCGCGACCCAGGTGCGCGATGCCCTGTTCCGGGCGAGCTCCCCGGCGAGCGTGGCGAGCGATCAGCGCGTCAAGCAGATGCTGCTCGATCTCGCCGACAAGAAGCTCGATCGCGGCGGGCTCACCGCGAACCTCGGCAGCTACTTCACCGACGAGGCGATCGCCGAGTACGCCGACACGCTGCGCCCGCTCGGCACGCTCGACGCGGTCGAGCAGACCTCGAGCGCCAGGCGCGGCGGCATGACGTTCCGCCGCTACAAGGCCAAGTACGGCGAGACGGCGATGTCGATCAGCGTCTACGAGACCGACGACGGCAAGCTCGAGCAGTTCCTGCTCAGCAAGCCGGACTAGACTACGCGCGCAGCGGCTTGTACTTGATCCGGTGCGGCTGATCGGCGTCGGCGCCGAGCCGGCGCTTGCGGTCGGCCTCGTAATCGGCGAAGTTGCCCTCGAACCACTCGACGTGCGAGTCGCCCTCGAACGCCAGGATGTGGGTCGCGATGCGGTCGAGGAACCACCGGTCGTGGCTGATCACCACGGCGCAGCCGGGGAACCTCTCGAGGCCGTCCTCGAGCGCACGCAGCGTGTCGACATCGAGGTCGTTCGACGGCTCGTCGAGCAGGAGCACGTTGCCGGCGCGCTTGATCATCTTGGCGAGGTGGACGCGGTTGCGCTCGCCGCCCGACAGGATGCCGGTCTTCTTCTGCTGGTCCTGGCCCTTGAAGTTGAAGCTCGACACGTAGGCCCGCGCGTTGACCTGGCGCTCGCCGAGCTGGAGGTGCTCGGCGCCCTCGCTGATCTCGTCGTAGATCGACCGGTTGGCGTCGAGCGCGTCGCGGCTCTGGTCGACGTAGCCGAGCTGGACCGTCTCGCCGATCTTGATCGTGCCCTTGTCCGGCTTCTCCTGGCCCATGATCATGCGGAACAGCGTGGTCTTGCCCGCGCCGTTGGGGCCGATCACGCCGACCAGGCCGCCGCGCGGCAGCTTGAACGACAGGTTGTCGATCAGGAGGCGGTCGCCGAACGCCTTGGACACGCCGTCGAAGATCACGACCTCGTTGCCGAGCCGCGGCCCCGGCGGGATCACGATCTCGAGCGCCGGATCGCGGGCCTCGCGCTGCGCCTCGGTGACCATCTCGTCGTAGCGCTGCAGTCGGGCCTTGCTCTTGGCCTGGCGCGCCTTGGGCGACGACCGCACCCACTCGAGCTCGCGCGCCAGCATGCGCTCGCGTGCGCCGGACTGCTTCTCCTCGTCGCGCAGCCGCTTGGACTTGTAGTCGAGCCAGCCCGAGTAGTTGCCCTCGAACGGATGGCCCTCGCCGCGGTCGAGCTCGAGGATCCACTTGGCGACGTTGTCGAGGAAGTAGCGATCGTGGGTGATCGCGACCACCGTGCCGGGGAACTGCTCGAGCGTGCGCTCGAGCCAGGCCACGCTCTCGGCATCGAGGTGGTTGGTCGGCTCGTCGAGCAGCAGCATGTCGGGCTGGCTGAGCAAGAGGCGGCACAGCGCGACCCGGCGGCGCTCGCCGCCCGAGATCTTGGTGACGTCGGCGTCGCCCGGCGGGCAGCGCAGCGCGTCCATCGCCATGTCGACGGTGTGGTCGAGCTCCCAGGCGTTCACCGCCTCGATCTGG